>NZ_JADYVY010000020.1:0-126645 GCF_020194215.1 Bradyrhizobium sp. BRP20
AAGAGACAGGGGTAGTGGGTTAAGCTAGATCATGGCGCGTTACATCGACGAGATCCTGCAGCCCGGCGAGCGCGTGCTGTATTCGACCAATGCGCACTGGATCTTCTACTTTCCGGCCATCGTGGCCTGGATCGCGGCGCTGGCCCTGCTCATCCTGTCGCGGCAGGCGACCGTCGACTGGCTCGTTCTGCTTTGCCTCGGGGCCGCGGGTCTCGCGGCTCTGGCGGCCCTGTATTGGACCGTGAAGGGCTGGTTCCATCGTTTCACCACCGAGACCGACGTCACCAACCTCAGGGTCGTGCACAAGACCGGCTTCATCAAGCGCCGAACCTTCGAGATGGCGCTGGACAAGGTCGAGAGCGTCGATGTCGACCAGACCATTCTTGGACGTATTCTCAACTACGGCGACGTGACGATTCGCGGCGTCGGCGAGGGTATCGAGACGATCAAGACCATCGCCTCGCCGCTCGCCTTCCGTAGTTCGATCACCACGCGGTAGGACCGCGCCCAACCATGAGCATGCAGCAAAATACTTCTCTTTCCGCCCAGCTCGGCTCGAGCGTCGACGCCGCCGAGATCGCGAAATTCTCGAAACTCTCGGCGGAATGGTGGGATCCCAAGGGCAAGATGGCGCCGCTGCACCGGATCAACCCGTTGCGGCTCGGCTATATCCGCGACGCCGCCTGCCGCAAGTTCGAGCGCAACGTGCGCAGCCTCAATTGTCTTGGGTCCTTGCGCGTGCTCGACATCGGCTGCGGCGCCGGCCTGCTCTGCGAGCCGCTGTCGCGCCTCGGAGCGCAGGTCATCGGCATCGATCCCTCCGCGAGCAACATCGCGGCGGCGAAGCTGCACGCCGACAAGAGCCATCTGGCGATCGACTATCGCTGCACCACGGTGGAGGAGATCGACCCGCGCGAGCGCTTCGACATCGTGCTGGCGATGGAGGTGGTCGAGCACGTCACCGACGTCGGCATGTTCCTGAAGCGCTGCGCCGCGATGCTGAAGCCGAACGGCCTGATGGTGGTCTCGACGCTGAACCGCAACTGGAAGAGCTTTGCCCTCGCCATCGTCGGTGCCGAATACGTCCTGCGCTGGCTACCGCGCGGCACGCATGAGTGGAACAAGTTCGTCACGCCCGACGAACTGACGAAATACCTGCTCGACAACCGTCTTGTCATCACCGAGCAGACCGGCGTCGTCTACTCGCCCTTCGCCGACAAATGGTCTCTGTCGTCGGATATGGACGTGAACTATATGGTGGTCGCGGAAGCGATGGTGTGAACTGCCCAGGGTGAGTGCGAGCCGTCATTCCAGGAACGCTGTCCTCCTGCGTTCGCAGCGACGACAGCGGAGATTGCCGCACTGACAGAGGTTCTAACCGGCAGCCCCCGCCCTGCGTCCCGGCGCAGGCCCCACATATCTTGCCCTCGGTCTGATCAGCTTGCCGAACTGCAATTGCTCGCTGGCATGCGCGATCCAGCCGACGCTGCGGGCCATCGCGAACAGCGCCAGCTCGCTGCCGGCGGGCAGGCGCAGTGCGTGGACCAGCACGGCGAGCGCGTAGTCGATATTGACGAACTCGCCGGTGGCTTCCGCGATCCGCTCTGGCACTTCCCTGGTGAATTTGCGCGGCGCGCCGGAGCGCGACAGCGCGTTCAGCAGCGACTGCGCGCGGGGGTCGCCGTGCTTGTAGACGCCGTGGCCAAAGCCGGCAAAGCGTTCACCGAGGGCGACACGCTCGCGCACGACAGGCTCGACGTCGCGGTCGACCAGCGTCTTGACGAGCTGTGAGGCCAGGACGCCGGCGCCGCCATGCTTCGGCCCTTTCAACGCGGCGAGCCCGGCGATGACGGAGTCATAAAGGTTGAGGCCGGTCGAGGCAGCGCAGCGCGCGGTGAAGGTCGACGCGTTCAGCTCGTGATCGGCGAGCAGTACCAGCGCGCGGCGGATCAGGTCGGGCGCGTGCTTGTTGTCCGCCGCCCAGGCGCGCGCGACCTGCTGATGCAGCGGCTCGGCCGAGGCGTCCGCATTGAGCATGGTCGCAACCAGCAGGCGGACGATGCGCGCGCCGACCATAGCGCGGCCATCGGGTGCCCGGGTGAAGGCGCGGGGATCGACGCTGGCGGCCAGTGCGAGCACGGCGATGGCGCGGTCGATCGGTGCGGCCCGGCGCGCGGCCTTCGCGATCACGCGCATTTCCTCGGAGAGTTCCGGTTGATTGTCGGGGGCAAACGGATCGACGTCGGCGACATCCCACAGCAGCGTCGCGGCGTGCTCCAGCGTGTCACTCTCGGAAAGATCGACGCAATTGACGCCGCGATAGATGGCGCCCTCCTCGGTGATGGTCGAGATCTCCGTGTCCATCACCGGCAGATCGGCATCGAAGCTGCGCAGGCCGCGTGGCTCCGGCGACGGCACACGGCGCTCCTTCAGCGCCCGAACGTCCTCGGCGCGATAGCGGTTCTTTCGCGAGTCCGGCGTCGGCTCGGAGCGGATCAGGCCGCGGCTGACATAGGCGTAGAGGGTGGCCGGAGAGATCGCGAGCTCGGCGGCGGCTTCCCGAGCGGAGAGGTACAGCCCATCAGAATTTTTCATATTGATTTATGTAATCAAGATTGATCAATGTGTCGAGAGGCCTGACCTTGTTCTCCGTGAACAGGAGATTTGGGTCATGAACATCCACCTCACCAAAAGCCAGATCGGGCTGGACGGCGTTCCCGCGGCCGAGACCGTGCTGAGCCATGTCGACGGCGAGCGCGGCGAGCTCATCATCGCCGGGGAGCACGTCGGGCGGCTCGCCGCCATCTCGAGCTTCGAAGGCGTTACCGCCCGGCTCTGGAATGGCGCCAGCAAGACCACCCTCACCGAAGCCAATGTGCGCTCAAACCTGGGCGTGGCGCGCGAGCGCGCCTTCGCGCGGCTGCCGGACCTGCTGCCGGCGACGCGCGGCATGGGCATCATCGACGGGTTTCGTGCCGCCGTCGCCGGACTTCGCGCCGAGCACGGGCTGGAGCACGAGGCGACGATCGTCGGCGCGTTTCCGGTGATCGCGGGCGCGCTGGTCCGGCGCGCCAAGGGGCTCGAGCCGGTCGCGCCCGATCCCACCGTGAGCCATGCCGCCGACACGCTGCGCATGTTGCACGGCCGTTCGCCTGCAACGCGCGAGGTCACGGCGCTCGACGCCTATCTCGTCACCGCCAGCGACCACGGCATGAACGCATCGACCTTCGCCGCGCGCGTGGTGGCCTCGACGCAGGCCGACCTGTTCGCGGCCGTCACCGCCGGCTATTGCGCGCTGACCGGTCCGCTGCATGGCGGCGCGCCGGAGCCGGTGCTGGAAATGCTGGACGCGATCGGCTCGCGCGAGCGCATAGAACCCTGGGTCGATGCTGCGCTGGCGCGCGGCGAGCGCATGATGGGTTTCGGTCACCGCGTCTATCGCGTCCGCGATCCGCGCGCCGACGTGCTCAAGACCGCGGTCGAGGCGCTTGCGTCCAATGGCACCGATTTGCCGTTTGCCGGCGAGGTCGAGGCCTATATCCGCAGCGCCTTGCGCAAGAAGAATCCGGAGCGGCCGCTGGAGACGAACGTCGAGTTCTTCACCGCGATCCTGCTCGATGCGCTGGCGATTCCGCGGCAGGCGTTCACGCCGATCTTCGCGATCGCGCGCAGCGCGGGCTGGACCGCGCATGCCCGCGAGCAGCAGCGGACGGGGCGTCTGATCAGGCCGAGCTCGTCCTATGTCGGGGCGATGCCGGAGGGGTAGGGAATGTGTAGTCCGGATGGAGCGAAGCGTAATCCGGGAAAGTCGCCATTGGGAGAGAAAGGTCCCGGATTACGCTTGCGCTCCATCCGGGCTACGAAGCTGGGGAAGGCCTTACGCCTCGCGCACGACCGTCTTCAGATAGTTGTAGGCCTTGATGATCTCGATCAGGCGGTCTTCGGTCGAGCGGTCGCCGCCATTGGCGTCGGGGTGGTGCTGCTTCACCAGCGCCTTGTACTTGGTCTTGACGTCGGCAAGCGTCGCGCTGGGGCCGAGGCCCATGACCTGAAGCGCCTTGCGCTCGGCGTTCATCACTTTGCGCGTCTCGGCCTTGGGCTCCGCTTCGGGGCCCTTGCGCCAGCTGGCGCGGCCGTTGATCTCGCTGAACATGCTGAAAGGATCGGCCGCCATGTCGATCTCTTCCGCGCCCTTCTTGCCGCCATTGGCGCCCATCTTCCAGGTCGGACGGTGACCGGTCAGCGCATCCTTCTGATAGCGCGCGACGGCTTCGGCATTCATGCCGGAAAAGAAATTGTAGTTCTGGTTGTACTCGCGCACGTGGTCGAGGCAGAAGTGCCAGTACTCGCGCTGGTTCTCGCGGCCCTTCGGCGCCCGGTGCGAGCCCTTGTTGGCGCAGCCCGCCCATTCGCAATTGACCGCGGTGTCGCGCGGCTTCACTTCCGGCTGCTTGCCCCGCGGCTTCACGCGGATGGAGTCGAAGAATTTTGATGAATCGATCGGCATGGCTGACTTTGACTACGCAATGCAAAAACCTTCAAGTCTTGACATTGCAATTCGCTGAGCACCCGGTCGCGACGAGCTTGGACGTCCGGGTATTGACGGGATGCGAGCGCGCACCTTAATGGCACACATGGCTATGAAAGACACTATCAGCAACAAGTTGCAGGAAGCTTTCACGCCGGAAAGCCTGCAAGTCGTCGACGAGTCACATTTGCATGAGGGCCACGCCGGCCACCGAGCAGGCGGCGAGACGCACTTCCGTGTGTATATCGTGTCTGCCGCCTTCAAAGGGAAGAGCCGGATCGACCGTCATCGCATGATAAATTCAGCGCTCGCCGCGGAACTCGCCGGCAGCGTGCACGCGCTGGCGATCAATGCGCAGGCGCCGGGGGAAGGTTGAATTCTCTGACCCTGCCCTGGAGGGGGAGGGTCGATCGCGCGCAGCGCGAGCGGGGTGGGGTGATCTCTCCACTCGGGTACTGTTGGATGTGGGAAGACCGTCACCCCACCCCGCTACGCATTGCGCTGCTCTTCATGCGTAGCGACCCACGGGCGAGCTACGCTCGTCCCGGACCCCTCCAGGGGAGGGTAAGGGAAAAATTAGAACGACGTCCCGGCCCGTCTCGGCTTTGCCTCTTCGAGCTCGGCCTCGCGCGTCACCGGTGAAATACGGAGCGCGGTGATGCGGTTGCGCTCGCGGCGGAGGACGCGGAAGCGGAAACCGTGGAAGGTGAAGCTCTGGCCGCGGTCGGGGATCGAGCGCGCCTCGTGAATGACGAGACCGGCGACCGTGGTTGCCTCTTCATCGGGCAGATGCCAGTCCATGGCGCGGTTGAGGTCGCGGATCGGCACCGACCCGTCGACCACGACGGAGCCGTCCGGCTGACGGCGCACGCCGGCGACCACCACGTCATGCTCGTCGGAGATGTCGCCGACGATCTCCTCCAGAATGTCTTCCAGCGTCACGAGGCCTTCGACCTCACCATACTCGTCGACGACGAGTGCGAAATGGGTCTTGCGGCGGCGGAACGCCTTGAGCTGCTGGGATATCGGCCGCATCTCCGGCACGAACCAGGGCGGCAGCATGATGGTGGTGACGTCGATGCGCGACGTGTCGCCCTCCGATGCGCGGATCGCGCGCAACAGATCCTTGGCGTGCAGAATGCCGATGATGTTCTCCGACTTGTCCCGCCACAGCGGAATGCGGGTGTATTCGGTGGCCAGCACCTCCCGCACCAGCTCCTCCGGCGGCAGGTCGGCGTTGATCATCACCATGGCCGTGCGGTGGACCATCACGTCAGACACCGTCAGCTCGCCGAGACGGAAGACGTTGTGAATGTACTCGGCCTCGCCGCTCTCGATCTTGCCGTGCACGGCCGATTCCTCGACCAGGCCCTCGATCTCCGAATCCGTCAGGATTTCGTGTTGCGAGAACTCCTGCACCCCCATCAGACGGAGGATCGCGCTCGACGCCGTGTTGAGGCACCAGCTCAGCGGGTAGAACAGGAGGTAGGAAAAATGCAGCGGATAGGCAATCCACTGCGACACTGGCATCGGCTCCCTGATCGCAAGCGTCTTCGGCACCTGCTCGCCGATGACGATGTGCAGCGAAGAGAAGACCAGAAAACCCGCCACGAACGAGGTGAAGTGCAGCGTGGCCTCCGACATTCCGAGCGGGCTGAGGACGGGGCTCAGCAGCGCAGACACCGTCGGCTCACCGATCCAGCCGAGACCGAGCGAGGCCATGGTGATGCCGAGCTGGCAGCAGGCGAGATAGGATTCGATGTTCCCCATCATCGTCTGCAGCAGGCGCGCGCCGAAGCGGTTCTGCTCGACCATGGCCTTGACGCGGAAGCCGCGGCTCTTCACCAGCGCAAATTCCGCCGCCACGTAAAACGCGTTGGCGGCGAGCAGGAGGGCCGCAAGCAGCAGATTGATCGAGATCGAACTCATGTTTGCCTCGCGACCGCCCCGGCGTTCCTCGCCGTTTCGCGCGCGGCCGATCTGAACGGTCCCGTTATCACTGCGCGAGCTTCTCTTTCAGGAAGTCGCGCACCGGCGCCGGCTCGACGTCCTTTGCGATCACCGCGCGGCCCACGGCCTCCAGTAGGATGAAGGTGAGCTTGCCGCGCTTGACCTTCTTGTCCTGCGCCATCAGCGCCATCAGCGCGTCGGCATCGGCGAGCCCTTCCTGCGCAAAGCCGGCGATGTCCTGCAGGCGCGTCGGCAGGCCTGCCTCGATCAGGTGGCGCTCGATGCGCGCCGCCTCACGCTCGCCGATCATGCCGAGCTTCGCGGAGAACTGCGCTGCCAGCGTCATGCCGATGGCGACGCCCTCGCCGTGGAACAGGCGGTCGGAGAAGCCGGTCACAGCCTCCAGCGCGTGGCCGAAGGTGTGGCCGAGATTGAGCAGCGCGCGCTCGCCGGTCTCGCGCTCGTCGCGCGCGACGATTGCGGCCTTGGCCCGGCAGGAGGTCGCGATCGCATGCTCGCGGGCCGATCCGCCCCTCGAGATGTCGGCATGGTTCTTCTCCAGCCAGCTGAAGAAGGCCTCGTCGCCAAGCACGCCGTATTTGGCGACCTCGGCATAGCCGGCCCGGAACTGGCGCGGCGACAGCGTGTCGAGCACGGCGGTGTCGGCGATGACGAGCACCGGCTGGTGGAAGGCCCCGAGCAGATTCTTGCCCTGCGGCGAGTTGATGCCGGTCTTGCCGCCGACGCTGGAATCGACCTGCGCGAGAAGCGAGGTCGGCACCTGCACGAAATCGACGCCGCGGCGCAGGATCGCCGCGGCAAAGCCGGCGAGATCGCCGACCACGCCGCCGCCGAGCGCGATGACGAGATCGTTGCGCTCGATCTTCGCTGCGATCAGGGCCTCGCTGACCTTTTCGAGCCCGGCATAGGTTTTCGAGATCTCGCCTTCCTCGACGACGATGCGCGAGGTCGGAATACCGCTGGCTGCGAGCGACGCCTCAGTGGGCTCGAGCCAGTATTTCGCGACGGTGCGGTCGGTCACGATGGCCGTGCGCACGCCGGGACGCAGAGCGGCGACACGCTCGCCGAGCGAGGCCAGCACGCCGCGGCCGATGACGATGTCATAGGCGCGGTCACCGAGTGCGACGTCGACCTTGATGGGATCGGAATGTTTCAACGGCGCAGTCATCTTGACGCACTCGCAATGTCGGCAGGCGGTTGGGCTGGCTCTCCGCCGCAGAGACGGGCGTGCAGCGCCTCGATGCATTCCTCGACGATTCTGTCGTGCGGCACGTCGCGCGAGGCGATGGTGAGGTCGGCATTGGCATAGATCGGCTCGCGCTGGGCGAGAAGGCGCGTCACGGTTCCTTCGGGATCGGCGGTCTGAAGCAGCGGACGGTCGGCACGGCGCCGCACGCGGCGCATGATGACGTCATGGTCCGCCCTCAGCCAGATCGAGATGGCCTTCGCCGCGATGCGTGCGCGCGTCTCCTCGCGCATGAAAGCGCCGCCACCGGTCGCCAGCACGATCGGCCCGCCCTCGAGCAGCCGCGCGATCACACGGGCCTCGCCGTCGCGGAAATAGGGCTCGCCATGGGCCGCAAAGATCTCCGGGATGGTCATGCCGGCATGGGCCACCTCGATTTCGGTGTCGGCATCGATGAAGGGCAGCCTGAGCCGGGCCGCGAGGCGGCGGCCGATGGTGGATTTGCCCACCCCCATCATGCCGACGAGCACGATCGAGCGCGCCCCGAGCGCCGACAGGATGTCGGCCTCGGGCGAAGCAGGAAGCGGCAACGCGGCGTCGGACATCGTCTCGCTCGACTGGATCTCGCTCGAACTGCCGCCAGATGCGGCATGGCTTTGGCCACCTATACGACCCCATGGGGGCCCTCGCCAGAGGACTCTTGCCACGAAACGGCGAACATGTTGGATGATTTCATTGGTTAATTTGGCTGCCGCGCCCCGACCCGAGACCCCAGAACGATGCCGAGCCTGTTCCGCTTCCTGACGGTCGTCGCCGTGATCGGCGGCATCGTCTATGGCGTGGTCTTCGCGCTGGCGAACTTCGTCAACCCGAAGCCGCGGGAAATGACGGTGACGATCCCGCCGGACAAGTTTCTCAAGAAATAGGAGCTAGCCTCCCGGGCATGCCCGCCAAACCCTCAGACACCAGGCTCATCGGCCTGTTCCTCGACATGCTCGCCGCGGAACAGGGCGCCGGCCCCAACACGCTCGATGCCTACCGCCGTGACCTCAGCGATTTCTCGGAATTTCTGGGCCGCGTCGGCCATACATTCGTGGATGCCGAGACCCAGACGCTGCGCGACTACCTTGCCGATCTCGACACCCGCGGCTTCAAATCCACCAGTGTGGCCCGCCGGCTGTCCGCGATGCGGCACCTCTACCGTTTCCTGCTGAACGAGCGCATCCGCGGTGACGATCCCGCCGCGATCCTGTCAGGTCCGAAGCGCGGCCGCGGCCTGCCGAAAGTGTTGTCGATCGCCGACGTCGACCGCATGCTCCGCCGCGCCAGGGAATTGAGCGAGGCGGAAGATGCCTCGCGGTCGAAACGGCTGCGTGCCTTGCGGCTCTATTGCCTGCTCGAGGTGCTCTACGCCACGGGCCTGCGCGTCTCCGAGCTGGTGGCGCTGCCGCGCTCGGCGGCCAAGCGCGACGCCCGCATGATCGTGGTGCGCGGCAAGGGCAACAAGGAACGGCTGGTACCGCTCAACGACGCCTCGCGGCAGGCGATGGCGGACTATCTCGCCGCCACGGAAGCGGCAAAGGCCGACAGGAAGAACAGCGTGGCCGCGTCGAAATGGCTGTTCCCCTCGTTCGGCGAGAGCGGACATCTGACGCGCCAGCATTTTGCCCGCGACCTCAAGGAGCTCGCGGTTGCGTCCGGCTTGCAGGCCCGCCTGGTCTCCCCGCACGTGCTGCGCCACGCCTTTGCCAGCCATCTGCTGCACAACGGCGCGGACCTGCGCATCGTGCAGACCCTGCTCGGTCACACCGACATCTCGACCACCCAGATCTATACCCATGTGGTCGAGGAGCGGCTGAAGAGCTTGGTGCGCGACCTGCACCCGCTGGCGGAGAAGTAGTTGCTGCTGGTAGCCCGGATGGAGCGACGCGTAATCCGGGGCCGCCTCCTCGCGGCCAGACCTTCCCGGATTGCGCTGCGCTCCATCCGGGCTACGGGTAAAGGGTGAAACCGCCTTGACTTCGGCCACATCTCCGCGGAAAGAGCCGGGGTCTCACGGCTGATTTGGCCGACTGCACCAGCACACAAGCCAAACCATTGAAGACGCTACACTTCTTTCCGCCGCCCCAACTTGCTTCGCTTCTCGCGCCCCGTCCCCCTATATTGAGTTGATGCTAGACCAGATGCGCAGCTATCTCGACTTCGAAAAGCCCGTCGCCGAGCTCGACTCCAAGGTCGACGAATTGCGCGCGCTCGCCGCCACCGGCACCGACATCAGCGACGAGGTCGGGCGGATCGAGGACAAGGCGGCGCAGGCGCTGGCCGACCTCTATGCGAACCTGACGCCGTGGCAGAAGACGCTTGTGGCGCGGCATCCGCAGCGGCCGCATTTCAACGACTTCATCAAGGGCCTGATCACCGAATTCACCCCGCTCGCCGGCGACCGCAAGTTCGGCGAGGACGAGGCGCTGGTCGCCGGCTTCGGCCGCTTCCGCGGTGAGCCGATCTGCGTGATGGGCCAGGAAAAGGGCGATTCCACCGAGAGCCGCATCCGGCACAATTTCGGCATGGCGCGGCCGGAAGGGTATCGCAAATGCGTGCGGCTGATGGAGATGGCCGAGCGGTTCGGCCTGCCGGTGCTGTCGCTCGCCGATTCGGCCGGCGCCTATCCCGGCATCGGCGCCGAGGAGCGCGGCCAGGCGGAAGCCATCGCGCGCTCGACCGATGCGTGCCTGGCGCTGACCGTGCCCAACGTCGCGATCATCACCGGCGAGGGCATGTCGGGCGGCGCCATCGCCATCACCACCGCCAACAAGGTCCTGATGCTCGAGCACGCGATCTACAGCGTGATCTCGCCGGAGGCGGCGTCCTCGATCCTCTGGCGCGACGGCACCAAGGCGCAGGAAGCCGCCAACAACATGAAGATCACCGCCCAGGATATGCTCCGCTTCGGCGTGATCGACGCCATCCTGAAGGAGCCGGTCGGCGGCGCCCACCGCGACCCCGCCGCCATGATCGCCACCACGGGCGAGGCCATCGCCAAGGCGTTCGACGAGCTCCGGAACTTTGATGGGGATGCCATCCGCAAGCAGCGGCGGCAGAAATTCCTCGATATCGGCCGCAAACTGGGCTGATTCGCCTCGATTCCGCTCTCGTAGGGTGGGCAAAGCGAAGCGTGCCCACCAATCCCGGCTGTACGAACGGCTCGTGGGCACGGCGCTTCGCGCCTTTGCCCACCCTACCAGGCCTTTCGAGCAGCCCCCGGTAACCCCGCCTTAACCCTTTTTTTGCCCAAATCGGCGATCTGAGTCCCCTCGGCCCGAAAGCCCAAGTTCCGTCCCAAGTCGCGTCCATTTAGTCTTCGTTGACCATGCCACTGGGCCAACGCCCTCGTGATCCCCGCTCGGGTTGCGACCACATGACCCAGAGGTTAGAATTTTAATCAATGGCTTCAGGGCATAAGCGCTGGAGCGGGGTCTGACCGGGCCCGTCTCGGCGGGTCGGTTTACCGGTCGGATTGCGCTTCGGAATAATTGGGGTTCGCGCTTCAATGCCCGGCACGGTGTGGGGTCCATCTTGATTTCTCGTTCGCTTGCTCGCGCGCTCTTGGTTTCGGTTGCGCTGATGACGGCCGGCGGTCTGCTCGCCGGCTGCAACACCGATCAGGTCTCGCTTGCGACCAACGCCAAGGCCAATCAGCCGGTGCCGCCGAAGCTGATCGCCGCGATGGCTGAGAAGGACATGGACCTGCAATCGCCGATCCTGGTCCGCCTGTTCAAGCAGGAGGCCGAGCTCGAGGTCTGGAAGCAGACCCGCTCGGGCCAGTTCGCGCTGCTCAAGACCTATCCGATCTGCCGCTGGTCGGGCGATCTCGGCCCCAAGGTGCGCGAAGGCGACCGCCAGGCGCCGGAGGGATTCTACTCGATCAATCCGAGCCAGATGAATCCGCAATCGTCCTATTACCTCTCGTTCAACACCGGCTACCCGAACGCGTTCGACAAGGCGCTGGGCCGCACCGGCTCGCAGCTGATGGTGCATGGCGATTGTTCGTCGCGCGGCTGCTACGCGATGACGGACGAGCAGATCGCGGAGATTTATTCGCTCGGCCGCGAGTCCTTCTTCGGCGGCCAGAAGGCGTTCCAGCTGCAGGCCTATCCGTTCAAGATGACGCCGGTGAACATGGCCAGGCACCGGAACAATCCGAACATGCCGTTCTGGAAGATGATCAAAGAAGGCTATGATCATTTCGAGGTGACGCGGCAGGAGCCGAAGGTCGATTTCTGCGAGAAGAGATACGTGTTCGACGCCGCCAAGCCGGCGGACGCCAAGCGCGATCTGGTGTTCGACGCCTCTGCCAGATGTCCGGCCTATGTGATCCCCGAAGAGATCGCCAGCGCGGTCCGCGAGAAGCAGGCCAAGGACGAAACCGAATACGCAAGGCTCGTCGCCAAGGGCACGCCGGTGGCGCGGATGAACACCGGCATTGACGGCGGCATGCACAAGGTGTTCGCCGCCAAGATTCCAGAAGGCTCGACCGGCCTGTCCGAGAGCGCCGAAGGCACCACGCTGCAGATGCTGGCCATGGCGAAGGCGCCGGGCACGATCCCCGGCCACGTCAATCCGCCGAAGCCGAACCTCGACGCTGTGGCAAGCGCGCCGGCGCCGCGGGAAGAGCCGGTGGTCGCCGTCAGCGCGCCTGCCGCGAGCACCCGCGTTGCCGCGGCGGCGCCTGCTGCGAAATCTGAAAGCGGCGGCTTCTTCTCCAATCTCGGCCGCAAGATGGGGCTCGGCACCGCCGACACCACCGTGACCGCGACCGCGACGCCTGCGCCGCAAGCCACCGCGTCCGTGGCCCCGGCCGCCCAGACGTCCACGACGCCGGCCACGGCCGCCTCGCGACTCAAGGCCGCCGTGACCCGCTTCGTGCCGGGACATGACAAGTCCAAGGATTCAGTCAAGGAGGCGGCGAAGGATACGCCGAAGCCGGCCGTAGCAGCCGCCAAGCCGGCCGAGCCGCCGAAGCCCGACACCCGCCTTGCCGCAACGCGTCCGGCGCTGAAGCCATCGGTGAGCGAAGGCGCGGGCGACAGCACCCCGATGATATCAGGCGCCGCGCCGGTGGTGCAGTCGAACTCGTTCGACAGCCGCTTCTCGGCGGTGAAGTAGGCTAGCGCCCGAGCGCGCAATTATCGCTCTTTCCTCCGCACCGCACGGTAGGGACTGTGAATCGTGAACGCGTCGGGCACTATGCCGCTTTCGATCCGCTTCCATGTCACCTGTGCAGCAATGGGAAAGTTCTCGCGTGCCCGCGGCGAGAAGGTGCCGATCGCGGTGGTGCCGCGGCCGTTGCGCAAATAGTCGAGAAAAATGCGGCCGCTGCGCCTGGCCTGGGCCGAGAGGACGTAGCGGTCCGGCCGACGCAATGCGAAATCGGCCACGAGGCTGCGCGCCACGCGATGCGCCTGATCGTGCAGCATTGCCACCTCAAGCGGTGCCGTCAGATGAATGCCCTTGCCACCGGTCAGCTTGGGCCAGGTCGCAAACCCCTCACGGCTCATCAGCGCGCGAAGCTCCAGAGCGGTCTCGATCACAGCATGCCATTCGACGCCCTCGCCGGGATCAAGGTCGATCACGATGCGATCGGCGTGCTCGAAATCCTCAACAGTCGAATTCCAGGGATGCAATTCGACTGCGCCGATCTCGACGAGTCCCAGGAAACCGTCAAGGCTGTCCACCCAAAGCCGCGTGCCTTCGCCGCCTTCGCGCTTTCGGATGCGTAGCTGGTGCACCGCTTGCGGAATGTCCTTCGGCAGCGGCCCCTTGTGATAGAACGTCGTGCCGTGCACGTGCCGCACCAGCTTGAGCGGGCGATGTCCTAGATGCAGCAGCGCCTTCTTCCAGACACGCGCCCAGTAATGCGCGAGCTCTTGCTTGGAGGGCACGATCGCATCGGGCAGCAGCTGCAGGATATTCTCTTTGGGAACGCCGAGCTTCGGCCGTCTGACCGATGAAGGCACCAACCGGGGCGCCCTGACCTTCCGCGGCGCAAGATCGTCGCGCAGGCCCTTGAATACGGCTTCACGCAGCAGGCCATCGTCGGTCAGGGCGCCATATTCCACCTCGGCATTCACCACGGGCTCAACCCATGTAGCCTTGGGCTTCTTTACCGGCAGATCGAGCGGAGAATCGCGCCGGATCAGTGGGTCAAGCCGTTCACGCAATTCACGCGCGGTCGCCTCGGTGTATCCGGTGCGGACCTTGCCGGCATAAAGCAGGCGCCCATCCTCGTGATGCCCGACGTAAAGCGAAGCCACCTTGCGCGGGTACGCGCCCAGCTTTTCGACGAATGCGACGATCGGAAACGTCTCGCTCTTCTTACATTTCAGCTTGAGCCAGGCTTCCTGCCGTCCGGAGCGATAAGGTGCGTCCGCGCGCTTGGCGAGCAGCCCTTCGAGGCCAAGCCTGCAAGCATGGCGAAGGATTTGCTCGCCGTCGGCTTCGACGTGCTCGACGTAGATGAAAGTCTCGGGCGCTTCTTTCAGGAGCCGCTGCAGCAGCTGCTTGCGCTCGACAAAGCCGACGCCGCGCAAATCGTATCCGTCAAGATACAATAGATCGAACGCGTGATAGCGAATGCGGCGGCTCTGCTTGGCGCCGAGCTCGCGCCGCAGCTGCTGGAAGTCCGGCCGGCCATTACTGCCGTAGACAACGGCCTCGCCATCAATGATCGCACTCCCGGCTCTGAGCATTCGCGCGCCGGCTGCAATTGACGAGAACTGCTCGGTCCAATCGTATCCGGCGCGCGAATAGACCGTCGCCGCGCCCGCCTGCAGGTGAAGTTGCGCGCGATAGCCGTCGGCTTTTATCTCGAACACCCAGCCGCTGCCTTGCGGCGGGTTCTCGCGTAGCGTGGGATCGCATGGCACGATGTATGATGGAATCGGAATCTTCCGCGCGCCGGCTAGGCGCGATAGTCCCGACTGACGCAACGCAACGGCACACATGCGGGATTCAACGCGGCCCGACAGATTCGTTCCGATCTGAAATAAAATCGATGGAATGCCGCGAAGCTCTTGAACAACCCGAATATTTCGCAGTGCGAGGGGCGCCGCGCGCTAAGGCGCCAGATACCGCATCAGCTCCGGACTGCCTTTCACCTCGCCGGCGTCGCCCTGCAGCGCGACGCGGCCGCGGTCGAGCACATAGGCGTAGTCGGCGACTCGCAAAGCGAGGTCGAGGTGCTGCTCGACGATGATGACGGCGATGCTCTTGGCAAGCTCGATCAGGCGCTCGGTGATCTCCTCGATGACGCCGATCCAGACGCCCTCGGTGGGCTCATCCAGCAGCAGCAGTTTTGGATCCCCGAGCATGGCGCGGCCGATCGCGAGCATCTTGCGCTCGCCGCCGGAAAGCGTGCCGGCGGGCTGGTCGAGGCGCTGGCCGAGCTTTGGGAAGATCGCCAGCACGCGGTCGATGGCGGAGGAATCCTTCTTAGCCAGCGAGCCGACGGCGAGATTGTCGCGCACCGACAGGCGCGCGAACACCGAATGCTCCTGCGGCACGTAGCCGATGCCGGCGCGGACGCGCTCCTGGGTGGCGCGGCGACTGATGTCGCGGCCATCGAAGGCGACCTCGCCCTTCCATGCCGGCAGCTCGCCGACGATGGTCTTCATCAGCGTGGTCTTGCCGGCGCCGTTGCGGCCGAGCACGGCAACACCGCCGCGCCAGGGAATGCCGAGGCTGACGTCGAACAGGACCTGGCTGCGGCCGTAGCCGGCGTCGAGATGCTTGATGTCCAAAAATTCAGGCACGGCGCAGATAGATCTCCTGGACGGATGTGTTGGCCTGGATCTCGGACACCGTGCCTGTTGCCAGCACCTTGCCCTGGTCGAGCACGGTGAGGCGATCGCAGATGTCGCGAATGAAATCGAGGTCGTGCTCGACGATGACCAGCGAGCAATGTTTTTTGATCGGCTGCAGCAGCTCGCCGGTGACGCGGCGCTCTTCCAGGCTCATGCCGCCGGTGGGCTCGTCGAGCAATAGGAGCTTCGGCTTGCCGGCGAGCGCCATCGCGATCTCCAGCCATTGCTGCTGGCCGTGCGACAGCGCAGCGGCCGCATCGAAGGCGCGGTCGGCGAGACGGAACTGCGTCAGCATGGACATGACCTGGTCGTGCAACGCACCGCGCGTGCGCGAGAACACGAGGTCGAACAGCGAGGACTGCGCCTGCAGCGCGAGCAGGATGTTGTCGTAGAGCGTGAGCGACGGCAGCACGGATGTGATCTGGAATTTCAGGCTCATGCCGGCGCGCGCACGTTCGGTCGGCGTGAACGCGGTGATGTCGGTGTTGACGAAGGATACCTTGCCTTGCGTCGGCACCTCGGCCCCGGCGATGCATTTCATCAGCGTGCTCTTGCCGGAGCCGTTCGGGCCGATCAGGCCGTGGAACTCGTTCTCGCCGACGCTGAGGGCTGCGCCGTCGAGCGCGGTGAGCTTGCCGAAGACCTTCTTGATGCCGGCAGCCTCAAGGAGCATTGCGCGACTCCTTGGATTTGGCACCGAAGCTGCCGACCCGCTCGCGTTCGCCGAGCACGAAGCTGATCAGGCCGAGCGGCCGGAACAGGATCACGAGCAGGAGAAGCAGGCCGAGGATGATCGGCCAGATATCGCGGTAATTGTCCGAGAGCCAGAAGCTGACGCCCTCCACGATGACAGCGCCGATGACGGCGCCGATCAGCGTGCCGGAGCCGCCGAACAGCACATAGAGCACGACCTGGGTCGAAACCACGACGCCGACCATGTTGGGCCAGACGAAACCCTCGTGGAAGGCATAGAGGCTGCCGGCAAGGCCTGCGACGGCGCCGCCGATGGTGAAGATGATCGCCTTCAGGTGCTGCGCCTTGTAGCCGAAGAAGGCGATGCGCTGCTCGTTCTCGCGGAGGCCCGCGAGCGCCAGACCGAATTGCGAGCGCACCAGGAAGCGGCACAGCAGATAGACCACGACGAGGATGCCGAGCACGAGATAGTAGAACGCCGGGCCTTCCGTGAAGTCGTATGACCCCAGCGACATCGGCGCGATCGAGGGAATGCCGTTCTGGCCGCCGAGATAATACCAGCCGCGCGCGAGACGATCGGCGGCGTAGGAGCCGGTGAGCGTGCCGAGCGAGACGAAGATCACGCTGGAGGGATGCCGTCCCAACAGCAGGAAGCCGCCGAGCAGCAGCGCGAAGGTGAGGCCGATCAACGTTCCCGCCGGCAGCACCAGGAAGATGTTGGTGACGTTCAGGTCACGCGCGAGCAGCGCGACGCCGTAGCCGGCGGAGCCGAAGAACAGGGCCTGGCCAAAGCTCATGATGCCGGCATAGCCCCAGACCAGGTCGAACGACAGTGCAAACAGCGCCAGGATGATGACGCGCGTCGCGAACACCGTGAGATAGTCCTGCAGCACCAGCGGCGCGAGCAGCGCCGCGAGGAGCACGAGGCCCTCGACGATCGGCAGGATCTTTCGTCCTGCCTTGGCCCGGTCATTGGCCCGTTCCGCCGCTGCGCCTTCAGCCATCGCACCGTCCGCTTCGTCGTCCGCGTCGGCGGCGATGGCCTCTCTTACCACACTCATCGGCTTCAGCATTCCGTCTCAGCATTCCTTGGGATCGACGAGGCCGTTGCTGCGCCCGACGATCTCGTAGTTTCCGCTCTTGGCGACGGCGGTGTACATCTTCATCTTGCAATGCCGCTTGCCCGGCACCATCTCGGCAGGTCCGCCGGGACCTTCGGCGATCTTGGCGTGGTCGAGCGCGGCGGCCACGGACTCGCGGTCGATCTTGCCGGCCTCCTTGACCGCGGCCTCCCACAGCTTGAGGCCGCGATAGGTGCCGGTGGCGGCGCTGCCGGCGGCGAACAGGAAGTTGCCCGGGAAATCCTTCTCGTAAGCCGCCTGGATCTTGGCGTCGAACGGGTTCTCCTTGGTCAGCACCTTGAAATAGTCGAGGCAGCTCGCAAGGCCCTCGATTTCGGCGGCCTGGTTGATGTTGAGCGTGTTTTCGTCATAGTAGACGCAGGCGAGCCGGCCGCCGTTCTTGAGGAAGCCCGCTTCATAGAGTTGCTTGAAGAACGGACCGACGCCGGGCGGGATGACGGTGTTGAAGACGACGTCGACCTTGTTGGAGATGATGCGGTTGACGGTCGCGGAGAAGTCGACCTGGTCGAGCGGGTAGTACTCCTCGAACACGACCTCGCCGCCATTCGATTCGATCACCTTGCGGGCATAGACGTTGAGCGTGTGCGGCCAGACGTAGTTGGCGCTGGGCAGCGCGAACTTCTTGCCGCCGTTCTTGATCAGCCAGGGGATGAACTCGTCGCATTGCTGCGCCGGCGTCGGGCCGGTGCAGAACAAATAGGGCGTGCACTCCTTGCCCTCGTAGAGCTGCGGATAGATGTAGAGGGTCTTGCCGCGCGCCACGATCGGGTCCTTGATCGCGTTGCGCATCGAGGAGGTGATGCCGCCGAGGACCATGTCGACCTTATCGCGCTGGATCAGCTTGCGCACGTTGCCGACGGCGACCGATTCGTTGGATGCGGTATCCTCGATGTAGAGCTCGAGCGGACGGCCGAGCAGGCCGCCGGCTCCGTTGATCTCCTTGATGACCATTTTCGCGACGTTGGCGTCGGCGTTGCCGGCATAGGCGATCGGGCCGGTGAGGTCGGTGGCGATGCCGACCTTGATCGGCGCCTCGGCCGCATTGGCCCAGGGCGCCGGAATCACCCAGCTGCCGACGCCGGTTGCGACCGCGCCGGATGCAAAGGCGAAATTGGACAGGAAACGACGTCGCGTGAGCTGAGTACGATCGAGCATGTGATTAAACCCCTTTTCCAGCGATGAGACCTTGCGGACGGAATTTGATGAAGACGATGGCGAGCACGAAGACGAGCACGTCGGCGACGACGGGTGCCATTACCCAGGGCAGCGCCGCGCTCAGCGTGCCGATGACGCCGGCGCCCGCGACCGGGCCGATGAAGGAGCCGACCCCGCCGACCATGACCGCGACAAAACCCTGGATCAGGAAGCGCAGGCCGAGATCGGCAAACAGGCTGAACACCGGCACGATCAGCGCGCCGGCAAGGCCGGCGAGTGCAGCGCCAAAGGCAAAGGTGGCGCCGTAGATCAGCGGCGTCGAGATGCCTGACGCACGCGCCAGCGACGGGTTCTCCAACGTCGCCCGCACGCGCAGGCCGAAGCTGGTGCGCGACAGCAAGAGATAGCAGAGGCCCATCACCAGCAGCGTGATGACGATGATGGTGAAGCGCCACGCCGAGATATGCATGGCGCCGATGTCGATCGATCCGCCGACCGGCTCCGGCACGGTGAGATAGAAGCCGCCGATCAGCCCGCGAACGGCTTCGCGGATGATCAGGCCGAGCGCATAGGTGCCGAGCATGGCAACGATCGGCGCGGCGTAGAATCGCCGGATGATCAGCGCCTCCAGCACGAAGCCGAGCGCACCGACGACGAAAGGCGCTGCAACCATGCCCGCCCAGATCGGCAGGCCCTTGGCATAAGCGAGATAGGTGATGTAGGCGCCGAGCAGGACGAACTCGCCCTGCGCGAAGTTGAAGATGCCCATCATGCTGGCGATGATCCCGAGCCCCAGCACGATCAGGACGATGATCGCGCCGAAGCTCAGGATCTCGAACGCCGCGACGAACGCGTTAGCCATGCGTTGCGTTTCCGCCGAGTTGAAGCAAAGGTTTCCTCACATCTTCTTCCAGTCGCCGATCTGCTCGAAGGCATGGGCGGCGCGGTAGATGGTGGATTCCTCGAACATGCGGCCGACCAGCATCAGGCCGACGGGCAGGCCGTCGACCATGCCGCAGGGCAGCGACATCGCCGGATGGTGGGTGATGTCGAACGGCGCGGTGTTGGAGATCATCTCGAGCGCGCGGGCGACATATTCCTCGCGGCTGGCATTGGGCTCCGGCAGCTTGGTCGCCTTCATCGGCGTCGTCGGCATCAGGAGCAGGTCGTAATCCCCAAACGCCTTGTCGTAGGCCGCGGTCAGCCGGCGCGAGATGTTGAGGGCCTTGCCGTAGAAGCGAGGGCCGAAATTGTTGTTGATGTAGGTGCCGAGCATCATGAACAGCTTCGTGGTCTCGGACAGCGAATCGGCCTGCCGACGCCAGCCGCGATGGAAATCCATCAGCGAGGTCGAATAGAGATCGCCGCGGCTGAGGCCGTAGCCGTCGCCGAACATCATGGTCTGGGTCAGGCCTTCCGTGCCGATCGGCGTCCAGATCGCCCCGCCCATCAGGTGCATCGGGATCGAGACGGTCTCGACCGTGGCGCCGAGATCCCTAAAGCGCTTTGCGGCCTCGCGCACGCTTTCATTCACCGCAGACTCGGCGGTCGGCTGTTCGAAACCCTCCTTGACGATGCCGATCTTCATGCCCTTGACGCCCTGGCCTAGCGCCTTGGTGTATTCCTCGACCTTCGGAGCCTTGATGCGCGGATCGTAGCCGTCGTCCCCGGCGAGCACCTCGAGCAGCAGCGCATTGTCTTCGACCGTTGCCGTCATCGGACCGGTGTGATCGACATAGATCTCGATCGGCATGATGCCGGTGTAGGGGACGAGGCCCCAGGTCGGCTTCATGCCGTAGATGCCGCAGAACGACGACGGCATGCGGATCGAGCCGCCCTGGTCGCCGCCAATGGCCATGTCGACCTCGCCGAGCGCGACCACGACGCCCGATCCCGACGACGAGCCGCCGGCCGAGTAGCCCATCTTGTGCGGATTATGCACCGGCCCGTAGGAGCCGGTGTGGCTGCCGCCGGACAGGCAGAAATGCTCGCAATGCACCTTGCCCTTGATCTCGGCGCCGGCATCCAGCATGCGCGTGACGATGGTGGCGTCGAAATCGGGCACATAGCCTTCCAAGGTCGACGAGCCGTTGGTCATGGGCACGCCGGCCAGCATGATGTTGTCCTTCAGCGCGATGGTCTTGCCCTTGAGCTTGCCGCTGGCGGCGCCCTTCACTGTCGACTTGCGATACCAGGCATTGCGCGGGTTCTCCTCCGCCGAGGGCCGATAGCCCGGCGTGCGCGGATATTTCACTTCGGGCAATTCGTCCGGCATCGCGGCAACGAGATTGTAGGCTTCGATCGAGCCCTGCATGAGACCGCGGAACGAGGCGACGTCGTCATCGGTGAGCGAAAGACCGCATTGCTCGGCGACACTGCGAAGTTGGGCTGGCGTGGGAAGGGCAACTGTCACGGCGCTCTCCTTGAAGTTCTTTGCAACGTTGGGCGTGGCCGCCCCGGCGCGACGCACGCACCCGCGGCCTCGCCGAAACATTCAAAACGGAAATATTTTCCGTTTCAAGTATTATTTTGCAAATGCGCCGGCCGGTCTAGCCGCGAGGCGGTCAGAGCGGCTTGATCAGCTTGAAATCGAGACCGTCGGCCTCGGCGAGATGCATCGGCATCCGCACGTGCCCGTTGCAGACGGTAACCCGACCGCGGGCGCCGCTGTAGACGATGTTGCGGCCGGCCGCGAGCAGCGGCCGCATCGCCAGCGAACCAGCCTTGTTCGCAACGGCTTCGAGGAAGCGCAGGCCTTCGTAACTCGATTGCCCCACCGAGCCGATCGGCGGCGCATTCGGCCCGAACATCGCGTGATAACGGCTCTGGAAGTCGTCATTGGCGCGCGCGCCGGTGCCGGTGAAGTAGCCGGAAGCGCAGAACATGTTCTCGCTGTTGTCGGCGCCGATGCCGAGTAGCACGGTATCGTCCATCGCGCCCGCGAGCCGCAGCGTCGTGGCGCCTAGCCCACATTCGCCGAAGGCCCGGTTGAAGGTGATGCTGTCGGTACCGATCAGCGAGATCAACACGACATCGGGCTTGGCGGCGCGGATCCGCGCCAGATGCGGCCCGTGATTGTCTTCGCCGAGCGGGACGAACTCTTCGCCGACGACGCGGCCGCCGGTTTCCTTGATGTAGTTCTTCACCGCGCGATGCGATTGCCAGGGCCAAACGTAGTCGCTGCCGATCAGGTACCAGCGTTTGGCCTTCTTGACGTCCGCGAGCCAATGGATGGCGGGGCGGCTCTGCCAGCGCGGCGTCTCGCCGATCGCCATCACGCCGGGCGTGCGCTCGCCGCCCTCGTAGACCGGCGTGTAGATATAGGGAATGCGGTGGCGTGTGGTGACGTCGCGGAGGCCCACGCGAACCGCGCTGGTGTGCAATCCGACGATCAGATCGACCTCGTCGAATGCGATTGCCTGCTCGGCGCGGTCCAGAACCTCATCCAGCGGCCCGCCGGCATCGTAGATCGACAGCTCGAGCTCGCGGCCGAGAATGCCGCCGCGCTTGTTGATCTCGGCGACGGCAAGCTGCGCGCTGTTCGTGGCACACGGGCCCCACACGCCAGGCGAGCCGGTGCAGCAGATGAAGCCGCCGACGCGCAGCTTGTTGACGCCGCGGCGCTTGAACAAGGCGTCACCGTGCGGCGACAAGGCACCGCCAGCTGCCGAAGACGACAGATTCCTGAACAGCAAGGACGGCGGTAACGCCGAGCCGCCGTGAGCCGGGAAGTTCACCGTCGCGCGCACGCCAACTCCTGTCTGAGGCCAGACCTGAAAGCACATTGAGCAGGCGGCCGCGGCTTCCGCCCTTTTGTTGGGCAATGATCTTATTTTGAAAATATTGAATATTCAAGAATTGAAGTGCATATAGATGCAGCATCGATTGCAAGACATTCACTCATTTGGGTCAAGGCGAAGTCTCAGCCGTGGCAAAACCGCCGAAACAAAATTCCCCAATCACCGAACACCTCGCTTACCTGCTCGCGCAAGCCAACCGGGAAATCAACCGGCAGCTCGAACTGAGGTTGAGCAAGGAGGGCGTGCCGGTCGAGCAATGGCGCATCCTGAAAGTGCTGTCGGACGGCGAGGGCCATTCGATGGGCGAGCTCGCGGACGCCGTGCTGCTCAACCATCCGACGCTCACGAAGATGATCGACCGCATGGTCTCCGACACGCTGGTCTACCGCGTGCAGGACCCGAACGACCGCCGCAAGGTGCTGATGTTCATCTCCGACCGCGGCAAGGTGCTGTGCAAGAAGCTCAACTCGCTCGCGGTCGACCAGGAGGAGCACATCCTGGAGAGCTACGGCGACAAGTCGACGAGCGAGCTCAAGCGGCTGCTGGAGAGCTTGATCGACAGCTCGAATTAGACCTCGTGAAGTGGAGCGTGGCGCCTTGCGAAGCGCACACACACATCTGCCGTTTCAATGCATAGCCAGAGGAAAGCACTCGCGCATCATCGCCAGCACGAGAGGCGATAGCGTTGGCCATTCCATGTCGTCCAGCCCACGGCCTTGTTGCTGACCGGCTTGGCTAGATACCATTTGTTGCCGTCGGCATGGTTGAAGTACACGCCGCCCTGGGTTCCGGTGCGTGGATTTGTCAACTTCACCCATCGCGAGCCATTATCTGAGAAGCGGCCTGACCAGCGTGCTCCCGAAGTGCTGGTGCAAGTGTTGCCGTTGCAGGTTGTCTGACTGTCATCGACGGCGGCCCATTTCATCCGGGCCGGGCGGCCGTCGATGTTGCACGACCATGTTCCGCCCCACCATCCGCCCACTTGGCTCGCAGGGGCGGAACCGCAGGCGTAAAAACTCAGGGCAAGGACACAAAAGGCGGTTGGCAGCGCGCGTTTGGACATTGTCTGGCTCCCAATTTTCAGGCCACGTCTCGTGATTCAATCAAACCACGGATTGAGCTCTGTAGCGGTGATCCAGATCACAATGAGCAGTGGTAAAAAATTGGATGGTCTACCCGAGGGCGTTCGCCGAGACGCGATGCCGCGCTTTGACCATTGGCTCTCCGGGTGAAGAGTTCTTCAGCGACGCAGCCGCGCGAGCGAGTGGCCGCCGGCCATCTGCAGAAGCAGCAGCACTCCGGAGTGATCACAGGAACAGGCGCTGAGGCGGGTTGCCAGATGACTGAAGCGTGCTCAGCCGCGCGTGACGGATAAAGGACCGTCTGACAATTGTGCGCCAGCCATCCTCAATGGCGTGCGCCTACCATTCGTTATGCAACGGAAGACCAGCAGGCATCATATGGATCGAAAGCATTCGACGCCTGGCGAACTCGTGGGCCAAGACAACACCGCGAGTTCGCTGGGTTTTGAGGTCATCGATCAAGCATACCGCCCGTGGCAGTGCTTGTACTTCTTGCCACTACCGCACGGGCAGTCCTCGTTGCGGCCGACCTTGCCCCAGCTCGTCGGGTTCTTCGGGTCGCGCAACGCCGCGTCGGTGGATTGGGCGCCGAGGGTGACGCTGGCGAGAGCCATCTCGTCCTCGCCGGTGTTCGGATCGAACTTGTGCGCCTCCATCGGCGGCAGGACGGGGGCCTCCTGCTCCGGCGGGACGATCTCGACGCGCATCAGCTGCGCCGTGACGGCCTCGCGCAAGTGAGCGCTCATCTCCTGGAAGAGATTGAAGGCTTCGGTCTTGTACTCCTGCAACGGATCGCGCTGGCCGTAGCCGCGCAGACCGATGACCTGGCGCAGATGGTCGAGCATGATCAGGTGCTCGCGCCAGAGATGGTCGAGCGTCTGCAAGAGGATGGTCTTCTCGACGTAACGCATCACGTCGGGACCCCATTGCGCGACCTTGGCCGCCATGTGTTCGTCGGCCTTGGTCTCGATGCGAGTCAGCAGCTCCTCGTCGGCGATGCCCTCTTCCTTGGCCCATTCGTCGACCGGCAGGTCGAGATCGAGCACGCGCTTCAATTCGTCCTTGAGCCCGGCGACGTCCCACTGCTCGGCATAGGCATGCTCGGGCACGTGCTTGGCGACGAGGTCGTCGATGAAGGCGTGGCGCATGTCGGCGACGGTCTCGGCGACGCTCTCGTCCTTCATCAGCTCGACGCGCTGGTCGAAGATCACCTTGCGCTGGTCGTTCTGGACGTTGTCGAACTTGAGCAGGTTCTTGCGGATGTCGAAGTTGCGCGCCTCGACCTTCTGCTGCGCCTTCTCCAGCGCCTTGTTGATCCAGGGATGGATGATGGCCTCGCCCTCTTGCAGGCCGAGACGCTGCAGCATGCTGTCGAGACGGTCCGAGCCGAAGATGCGCATCAGGTCGTCTTCCAGCGACAGGAAGAACTTCGAGCGGCCGGGATCGCCCTGACGGCCGGAACGGCCGCGCAGCTGGTTGTCGATGCGGCGGGATTCGTGGCGCTCGGAGCCGATGATGTAGAGGCCGCCGGGCTTCTTCACGGTCTTGGCAGGCTTGCTTCCCTTGGCCGGCTCGACCTCGACGGTCTCCTCGGCCTTCAGCACGATGTCGCGGAAGTGCTCGATATCGGCCTTGATCTGCTCGATCTTCTTGGCCTTCTCGGCCTCGTCGGTGATATCAGCAGTCTCCTGCTGGATGCGCATCTCCAGCGAGCCGCCGAGCTTGATGTCGGTGCCGCGGCCGGCCATGTTAGTGGCGATCGTGATCGCGCCCGGCACGCCGGCTTCGGCGACGATGTAGGCTTCCTGCTCGTGGAAGCGCGCGTTCAGCACCGCGAACAGTTTCGCCGGCTTGCCGGCGCGGGCGGCGGCATAGAGCTTGTCGAGCGCGCCCTCCTTGCCGAAATCGATCTGCTTGTAGCCGTTCTTCTTGAGGAATTCGGCGAGCACCTCCGACTTCTCGATCGAGGCGGTACCGACCAGCACCGGCTGCAGGCGCGCATTGGCGCGCTCGATCTCGGCGAGGATGGCCTGATATTTTTCCTTCTGGGTCCGATAGACCTCGTCGTCCTCGTCGAGGCGCGCGATCGACAGATTGGTCGGGATCTCCACGACCTCGAGCTTGTAGATGTCGAACAATTCGTCCGCTTCGGTCGCGGCGGTGCCGGTCATGCCCGCCAGCTTCTCGTACATGCGGAAGTAGTTCTGGAAGGTGATCGAGGCCAGCGTCTGGTTCTCGGGCTGGACCTGGACGTGCTCCTTGGCTTCCAGCGCCTGATGCAGGCCTTCCGAATAGCGGCGGCCCGGCATCATGCGGCCGGTGAACTCGTCGATGATGACGACTTCGCCGTCGCGGACGATGTAGTCCTTGTCGCGCGTGAACAGCGTGTGAGCGCGCAGGGCCTGGTTGATGTGGTGCACGACGGAGACGTTCTCGACGTCGTAGAGCGACTCGCCCTTGAGCTGGCCGGCATCGCGCAGCAGCGTCTCGATCTTCTCCATGCCGCCTTCGGTCAGCGTCACCGTGCGCTGCTTCTCGTCGACCTCGTAGTCGGTCTTGTCGAGCCTCGGCAGGAAGCCGTCGATGGTGTTGTAGAAGTCGGAGCGGTCGTCGAGCGGGCCGGAGATGATCAGCGGCGTGCGCGCTTCGTCGATCAGAATGGAGTCGACCTCGTCGACGATGGCGAAGAAGTGCGGCCGCTGGACCATGTCCTCGAGCCGGTACTTCATGTTGTCGCGGAGATAGTCGAAGCCGTATTCGTTGTTGGTGCCGTAGGTGATGTCGCAGGCATAGGCCGCCTTGCGCTCGGCATCGTCGAGGCCGTGCACGATCACGCCGGTGGTCATGCCGAGGAAGCCGTAGATCTGGCCCATCCAGCCGGAGTCGCGGCGGGCGAGGTAGTCGTTGACCGTGACGACGTGGACGCCTTTGCCGGCGAGCGCGTTCAGATACACCGCAAGCGTCGCGACCAGCGTCTTGCCTTCGCCGGTCTTCATCTCGGCGATGTCGCCCTCGTGCAGCACCATGCCGCCAATCAGCTGGACGTCGAAATGGCGCTGGCCGAGCGTGCGCTTGGCGGCCTCGCGCACGGTGGCGAAGGCCGGGACGAGGAGATCGTCCAGCGTCTTGCCGTTCGCGAGCTGCTGCTTGAATTCCGCGGTGCGGGCCTTGAGCGCCTCGTCGGAGAGCTTGGCGAGCTCAGGCTCCAGCGCATTGATCGCGTTGACGCGGGACTGATATCCCTTCACCCGCCGGTCGTTGGCGGAGCCGAAAAACTTGCGGGCGAGCGCGCCGATCATGCCAGGTTCCTGTGTTCGCGATTCAACCGCGTTGGGCCTAAGAAGTTGTCACCCGCCCGCCTATCAACTCACCGTGACGCTTCGCGGCGTCAGAGCCCGGACTGCGGGGGACATCCGCCATATGGGTGGGAATTGGGCAAGTCTGGGTTCAACGGCCAAAAACGCAGCAAAATAAACGCCATCGCCATGGTCGCGACCGCGCAGAGATATGGCCCGGTCGGGGCCTTGTCAACGGCGGGCGCAGTGCGGCTAATTCATCATTTTGACAGACTTTTCGCGTTGCCAAGCCCCCCTGATTGGGCGAGTGTCCGCCCCGCTCGAGCAGCCCCCTGCTTCAACATAAGGATTTTCCATGACCACCTCGTTCCCGGCAACCCAGCGCTTCCGCTCCGCGTCCGCCCTGGCTGGCAGCCTCGCTCTGGCGCTGTCCCTGGCGTTTGCGGGCCCGCTCCGGGCCGCCGATGATCCGGTGCTGGCGAAGGTCAATGGCGCGGAAATCAAGAAGAGCGACGTCACCATGGCCGAGGAGGAACTCGGGCCGAGCCTTGCCCAGATGGACCCGGCGACCAAGGACGAGAACGTCCTGTCGTTCCTGATCGACATGAAGATCGTCAGCAAGGCTGCCGAAGACAAGAAGATCGCCGACGGCGAGGAGTTCAAGAAGCGCCTGGCATTCGCCCGCAACCGGCTTCTGATGGACAGCCTGCTCGCCAGCGAGGGCAAGGCCGCGACCACGCCGGACGCCATGAAGAAGGTCTATGAGGAGGCCGCCAAGCAGATCACCGGCGAGCAGGAGGTGCGCGCCCGCCACATCCTGGTCGAAACCGAGGACGAGGCCAAGGCGGTGAAGGCCGAGCTCGGGAAGGGGGCCGATTTCGCCGAGCTCGCCAAGAAGAAGTCCAAGGACCCCGGCTCCGCCGATGGCGGCGACCTCGGCTTCTTCACCAAGGAGCAGATGGTGCCGGAATTCTCGGCCGTGGCCTTCTCGCTGGAGCCCGGCAAGATCTCCGACCCCGTGAAGTCGCAGTTCGGCTGGCACATCATCAAGGTCGAGGAAAAGCGCAACCGCAAGGCGCCCGATTTCGAGCAGGTCAAGGCCCAGATCGAGCAGTACGTGACCCGCAAGGCCCAGGCCGAGTATGTCGCCAAGCTGCGTACCGAAGCCAAGGTCGAGCGGCTGGACCAGCCGGCGCCGGATGCGTCGAAGGACGCCAAGCCGGAGGCGAAGCCGTCCGACAGCAAGATGGCGCCGCCGGCGAAGAAGTAAGAATTCGCTGTCACTTCGCGGACGCCAAGTATATCTAACGTCGCAATGGCCGGGGCTCCCCCGGCCATCTGCATGTCCAGACCCTACCAAGGCGCCCGCGATGTCCTCCTCCGTCTCTCCGCTCGCCCCCAAAACCGTCCCTGATATGCCCGTGATCGCGGGCATCCGTCTGGCGACGGCTGAAGCCGGCATCCGCTACAAGAACCGTACCGACGTGCTGCTCGCGGTGATGGACAAGGGCACTGCCGTCGCCGGCGTCTTCACCAGGTCAAAGTGTCCCTCGGCCCCGGTGGAATGGTGCCGCGCCAAGCTGAAGGGCGGCAAGGCGCGCGCGCTCGTGGTCAATTCCGGCAATGCCAACGCCTTCACCGGCAAGACCGGCCGCGCCTCCACCGCGCTGACGGCGAAGATCGCAGCCAAGGCGGTCGGCTGCAGCGAGAGCGAAATCTTCCTGGCCTCGACCGGCGTGATCGGCGAGCCGCTGGATGCCACCAAGTTCGACGGCGTGCTCGGTCGCCTCGCCGAAGCCGCCGAGCCCGGCGATTACCTGGCCGCGGCCAAGGCGATCATGACCACCGACACCTTCCCGAAAGTGGCGACCGCGACCGTCAAGCTCGGCAAGGCCAAGGTCACCATCAACGGCATGGCCAAGGGCGCCGGCATGATCGCGCCCGACATGGCGACGATGCTGTCCTTCATCTTCACTGACGCGCCGATCGCGCCCGCCGCGCTGCAGGCGCTGCTCAAGAGCGGCGTCGAGGACACGTTCAACGCCGTGACCATCGACGGCGATACCTCGACATCGGATACGCTGCTGGCTTTCGCCACCGGCGCCGCCGCTGAGCACGGCGCGCCAAAGATCAGCCGCGCCAGCGACCCGCGCCTGAAGGCCTTCGTCAAGGCGTTCAACCAGGTGCTCGCCAATCTCGCCGAGCAGGTCGCCCGCGACGGCGAAGGCGCGCGCAAGCTGGTCGAGATCACCGTGGAGGGCGCCAAGACCAAGGCCTCGGCCCGCAAGATCGCGATGTCGATCGCGAACTCGCCGCTGGTGAAGACCGCGATCGCCGGCGAGGATGCCAATTGGGGCCGCGTGGTGATGGCCGTCGGCAAGGCCGGCGAGCCGGCCGATCGCGACAAGCTGTCGATCTCGTTCAACGGCATCCGCGTCGCCAAGCGCGGGGCGCGCGATCCCGATTATGACGAAGCGCAGGTGTCGGAAGCGATGAAGGCGCCGGAGATTGCGATTCTGGTGTCGCTCGGCCTCGGCAAAGGCCGCGACCGCGTCATGACCTGCGACCTCACCAAGGAATATGTGGCGATCAACGGGGACTACAGGTCGTAGGTCTTCTCCCTCTCCCCGTTCTTACGGGGAGAGGTGAGCGCCATCATCCGGAGATCCGCGCGTCCGCGACCGCCTTCTTGAACAGCGCGTTCATGGCGTCCGCGATGCCTTGCGTCGGGCTGACCTCGAAATACAGGCCCGGCGAAGCGCAGCTCTGCATGTTCTGTGCGATCTGGCTGTTCGGCGACGGGCCATAGGGGCCGGCATTGAACGGATCGATCCACTTCATGTACCAGGGGTTGGTCGGCAGCGCGAGATACGTCGTGTACAACACCGCGACCTTGACGCCGCGATCCTTCATCGTCTTGCAAAGCGCAGGGTTGAGCGGCGACTGGCACCGCGTGCTGCCCGAGAGCGGTTTCAGGCATCCGGTGTTGCTCTCATCGGCCACGCCATCGGACACGAAGAACAGGTATTTGAGCGGACTGGCCGACGTGCCGCTTCCGGGGGAGCTGATCTCGCCGTTGATCGCAGGAAAGACCGCAGTGAATGGGGTATCTTGATCGTGATTCTCGTTCTGGCCGTTCACCGACATCAAGTCGATCTTGCCGGCCGCCGCCTTGGCGCTGGAGAGAGAGGCCGACAACGAAAACAGACTGCGCAGGCCGAGCGAACTTGCAGAGCCGCCGAAATCATAGATCGCCATTCTGAACTGGTTTGAATAGGTCTCGGTGGCGTTTGCCGTATCCATCAAGGACTCGGTGGCGCTCCGAAGCACGTCGATCCGGGTGGTCACGCCAAGCTTCTTGGCAAGGTCGTAATAGTTGTTCTTGTCCTTGAGATCGTGGCAGGCGAAAGCGCACTTGTCTGACGTGTTGTTGACCATCTTCTGCACGTCGGCCGGGGTCGCACCGACGCCCATCGACGGCGAATTGTCCAGCAGCAGGTAGAAATCGATATAGAGCGGCATGCTGGCCGTCGCCTTCGACGTGCCGCTCAACGTCAGCACCGACTTGCCGATCACGCCGAGGAACATGGTGTTCAAAGTTGCGGTGAACGAAACCGTCGCGGTGACGGTCGAGCCGGATTTGACCACGGTCGGTGTGAGGCCGGTCAGCGTGTAGCCGGACTGACTGGCGCGATTGGCATTGAAGATGTTCGTGGCGTCCGTGACGCCGACCGAAATCGAGCCGTCCGCAGTCATGTTGCCGGCGGCCTTGAAGGCGGGCGAAGCCTTGGCGATCGAGCCGACACTGGCGGCATCCGCCGCGGCCTGAAGCTTGGACCGGATCAGCGTCGCGCGCGAATAGTCGATGGCGCAGCCGACCGCACTGATCAGGGGAACGCAGGCGAGTGCGAAAATCACTGCGATATTGCCGCGCCGGTCGTCAACGAACCGGCGGAGGAGAGCCGAAAGCGCAGCGCGCATGAGGTGGCCTGGAGTGGTTTAAAGAGTTCCCACTCTAGGAACTGCGGATTAAATATGACTTATGGTGACCTTGGAAACGTAGACTGCAACGAGGTTAACAAACCGTTGCAAACGATCTCAGCGAGCGACAGACGCGCATGGCCGATCTTAAACTGACACTGGTGGTGGCCTGCGCGCTCGTCGACGCCGACAAACGCGTCCTGATCGCGCAGCGCCCGGAAGGAAAGGCCCTGGCCGGCCTGTGGGAATTCCCCGGCGGCAAGCTCGAGCCGGGCGAGCGGCCGGAGCAGAGCCTGATCCGGGAGCTTCATGAGGAGCTCGGCATCAACGTCGCCGAGCCGTGCCTCGCGCCGCTGACCTTCGCCAGCTACGGTTACGAGACCTTCCATCTGCTGATGCCGCTCTATATCTGCCGGCGCTGGGAGGGGTTGGTCACCGCACGCGAGGGCCAGAACCTTGCCTGGGTCCGCGCCAACAAGCTGCGCGATTACCCGATGCCGCCCGCGGACATTCCGCTGATCCCGCATCTGATCGATTTGTTGATGTGAGGTCGAAGGGTACCGCTCTCTGGCGTCATGCCCGGGCTTGTCCCGGGCATCCACGGCCTTCGTGCCAGCCTGAAAGACGTGGATGGCCGGGACAAGCCCGGCCATGACGGAAGAGAAAGATCACTCCTTCCCCGCCTTCTTCACCGCCTCCGCCAGGCTCGCTTTCGCCGACCCCGGCTTCAGCGGCTGCTGCTGGCTCGCATGCGGAGCCCAGCCCGAGAGCCAGACGATGTCGAAGGTCGCGCGGATGCGGCCGTCGGCATCGGCAAAACGCTCGGCGTAGATCTCGGCCATGCGCAGCAGCGTCGCGCGGCGCGTCGGTGTCCGCCGCCGCTCGATCAGCACGTTGGCCGCACCCATGCGGCGGAGATCCTGCATCAACGCGAACGCATTGGCATAGCGCACCACGACACGGTCGACGTCGGTCACCGGCAGCGCAAAGCCCGCCCGCTGCAATAGCGCACCGATGTCGCGAAGGTCAGCGAACGGCGCCACGCGCGGCGACACACCGCCCTCGCATTCGGCTTCCGCCGCGGCAAAGGCCTGCCGCAGCTCGGTGAGGCTGTCGCCGCCGATCATGGCAGCAAGCAGCAGCCCGTCCGGCTTGAGTGCCCGGCGGATTTGCGCGAGCACGCCCGGCAGGTCGTTGACGTATTGCAGCGCCAGCGCCGAGACGACGAGATCGAGGCTCTCAGGCGCGAGGGGCAACTTCTCCGCGCCGGCCGCGTCGAGCGCGATGTGTACGATGGAGGGAAGCCGCGTGCGCAACGCCGCCAGTCCCGCGCCGGGCGTCCAGAGGTCGGCGGGAGCGTGAAACTCCCGCATCACCGCTGCCAAGCGGTCGGACATGTCCTCGGCGACCCGCTCGAGCAGGAATGTGACCGCGCCTTGGGCCTGGGCGCGCTGCTGCCGCCTCTGCAGCAAGGCACGATCAAACAAGGCGGGCGGGATCTGAGCGGTCCGGACCATGCCGCTGGTTACGCCGATCTCCACAGTTCTGGCAATCCGCTGCGTGCAGCGTTAGCCTCCCCACATGGAAGCCGACGCTCCCCCCATCCGTTCCATCGCCGCACCGCTGCGGAGCGCGTGGACGGCCGGCCGCCACGTGCTGGCGCGGGCGGCGCGGCTCACGCTCGACATCGCCCTGCCGACACAGTGCGTATCGTGCCGGGAGCCGGTTGATGGCGAGGGCGTTTGCGCTTCCTGCTGGGCGCGGCTGTCGTTCATCGAGCGGCCCTATTGCCCGCGGCTCGGCATTCCCTTCGTCTACGACCCCGGCCCCGAGATGCTGTCGATGGAGGCGATCGCGAGCCCGCCGGCTTACCAGCGCGCTCGCGCGGCGGTGCGCTACGACGACGTCGCGCGCACGCTGGTGCATGCGCTGAAGTATCAGGACCGTACCGATCTGGCGCCGGCCATGGGCCGCTGGATGGCGCGCGCGGGCGGCGAGTTGCTGACCGGCGCCGACATGCTGGTGCCCGTGCCCCTGCATTGGCGGCGGGCCTGGCGGCGCCGTTACAACCAGTCCGGCGCGCTCGCGCGCGTCATCGAGCGGCAGAGCGGGATCAAGGTGCGGGGCGACGTGCTGCGGCGGGTGCGCGCCACCGAGCAGCAGATCGGCCTGTCGCGGGCCCAGCGCGCCACCAATGTGCAAGGCGCATTCCAGGTATCTCCCGACCGTCAGGCCGAGATCCAGGGCCGCCGCGTTGTCCTGATCGACGATGTCCTGACGTCAGGGGCTACGCTCGACACCTGCGCGCGGGCCCTGCTCCGCGCCAAGGCGGCCCAGGTCGACGTGCTGGTCTTTGCCCGGGTTGTCGAGAGCGGGCCCCGTCCCATATAATTCAATGAATTCATGACATGAGAGCGCCAGACGAATGACTGCTGCTGTCGAGATCTACACCCGGCCGGGCTGCGGCTATTGTTCCGCCGCCAAGTCACTGCTGACCCGCAAGAAGGCGACCTTCACCGAATTCGACGTCGCCAAGAACCCGTCCTGGCGCCAGGAAATGTACGGCCGCGCCGGCCAGGGCTCGACCTTCCCGCAGATCTGGATCGGCGGCACCCATGTCGGCGGCTGTGACGACCTCTATGCGCTCGATCGCGAAGGCAAGCTCGATGGCATGCTCGAAAGCGTGAAGGCGGTATCATGAGCGAGAACCGCACGTTCACGGCCGCCATGGTGCAGATGCGCACCGGCCTGATGCCCGGGCCGAGCCTCGAGCAGGCTACGAAGCTGATCCGGCAGGCTGCGGCCGATGGCGCCGATTACGTGCAGACACCCGAAGTCAGCAACATGATGCAGCTGAACCGCAAGGCGCTGTTCGAGCATCTCCAGAGCGAAGAGGACGACGCCTCGCTGAAGGCCTACCGGGCGCTCGCGGCGGAGCTGAAGATTCACCTCCATGTCGGCTCGCTGGCGCTGCGCTTCTCGCCGGAGAAGGCGGTCAACCGCTCCTTCCTGATCGGGCCCGAGGGCAATGTGCTCGCGAGCTACGACAAGATCCACATGTTCGACATCGAGCTGCCGGACGGCGAGAGCTATCGCGAATCCGCCAATTACCAGCCGGGCGAGACCGCCGTGATCTCGGATCTGCCCTGGGGCCGCATCGGCTTGACGATCTGCTACGATGTGCGCTTCCCGGCGCTGTACCGTGCGCTCGCAGAAAGCGGCGCCTATTTCATCACCGTGCCGTCCGCCTTCACCCGCAAGACCGGTGAAGCGCATTGGCACGTGCTGCTGCGAGCCCGTGCGATCGAGACCGGCTGCTTCGTCTTCGCCGCGGCGCAGGCCGGCACCCACGAGAACAAGCGCGAGACCTACGGGCATTCGCTGATCGTCGATCCTTGGGGCGAGATCCTCGCCGAAGGCGATGTCGAGCCGGGCATCATCATGGCCAGGATCGACCCGGCCAAGGTCGAGACCGCGCGCCGGGCGATTCCCTCGCTCCAGCACGGCCGCCGCTTCGGCGTCTCCGATCCCAAGGCCGGGCCGGACCATTTGCACCTCGTGCGGGGCTCGGCATGATCCGCTACGCGCTCCACTGCGACCGCAATCACGCCTTCGAAAGTTGGTTCCAGAGCTCGTCGGCCTATGATTCGCAGGTGAAGCGCAAGCTCGTGACCTGCCCGATCTGCGGCTCAGCCAAGGTCGACAAGGCGATCATGGCGCCGCGCATCGTCGGCAAGAAGGAGCGCGGCCGCGCCACGCCGCCGCCGGAGCCCGTGGCCGCGACCACACCCGAGGCTGCGCCGTCAGGGCCGACCTCGCTGCTGATGGCGCAGGAGCGCGAGCTGCGCGCCAAGCTGAAAGAGCTGCGCGACCACATCGTTAAGAATGCCGACAATGTCGGCGAGCGCTTCGCCAACGAAGCCCGCGCCATGCATTACGGCGACAAGGAGCATCGTCCGATCTATGGCGAAGCCTCGCCCGAAGAGGCGAAGTCGCTGATTGACGAAGGCATCGAGGTCTCACCGCTGCCGACCCTGCCGGAAGACCGGAATTAAGCTCCCACCAGCACAGCGACTCCGACGACGATCAGCGCAATGCCCGCAAGCTCGCGCGGTGCGATCGGCTGCTTGAACGAGTAATACGCCACGGCTTGCGCGAACAGCACCTCGATCAGCGCGAGCGTGCGGACGTTGGCGGCCGCCGTCAGCGCAAAGGCGAGGAACCAGAATTGCGAGGCGAAGGCGCCGATGAAGCCCGCGAGCATCGACGGTCGCCATAACCTGAGGATTCCTCGCAGCACGTCCGGCGTGCGCCAGAGCAGGTAGATCGTCAGGATCAACGTCTGCACGAACAGGCCGAGCACCAGCGTGATTGACGCCGCGGTCACGAAGGACACGCCGGGCACATTGATGATGGCGCCGCGAAAGCCGACCGCTGACAGCGCGAAGGCCGCCGCGGCAACGAGGCCGGTGATGGTCGGCTTCAGCTCGGCAAAGCTCTTGTCGCCGCCGGGGCGGAGCGCGGTGATGACGACGCCGACGGTGGCGATCATGATCGCGAGCACCTTCAGCCAGGTCAGGTGATCGCCGAGGAAGACGAAGCCGAATATCGCGGTCTGGATCGCCTCGGTCTTCAGGTAGGCCGTCGTCACGACAAACGAGCGGTCGTTCATCGCGAGCAGCATCAGCCCGGTGGCGACGATCTGGCTGAGCGCGCCCAACAGCAGCCATGGCCAGAACACGGCTGGCGGCGGGCTCAGATGATCGCCGGTCGCGAGCAGCACCAGCCCCAGGAACAGCAGCGAGAACGGAAAGCCGAACAGGAAGCGGATATTGGTCGCGCCCCAGGTCCCCAGCGGCTTCGTCAACGACCGCTGCATCGCATTGCGCGCGACCTGCCCGAGCGCGGCAACGATGGTGAAGGGAATCCAGAGGCTGGCGATGGTGAACATGGGGTGGCGGGCGCGAGGATCCGGGCCAACGTGCCGCTAGCGGTGGAGCAGGTCAATCACACGGATGTCATGGGTGCGATGCTCTCGCACAAACTCGGTGCCTGCGAACGCAGGGACGACGGTTGTGATGTGGCGTCTGCCTAAACCTGCGGCTTGGCCGTCGCGCCGCCATACCGTCGGCGATAGATCCACATCCCCACGCCCAGCACGATCGCAACCCCTGCAACGGTCAGCATCCACATGTGCTTGCCGACATGCGCATGATGATGCAGCCCGGCATATTCATGCAGGGCCGACACGGCCAAGACGCCCGGCAGCACATGGGCGGGCGCCCAGGCCAGGATCGCCGGGATGTTCACGGCATAGAATTTCGTGGGCGCCATGCCCAGCGCGCCGGCGGTCACGGGCACGAAGGCGCGGATCGGGGGCACGAAGCGGGCGAAGAACACGGCCCAGGTGCCGAAGCGGTTGAAGAAGTTTTCGCTCTCCGCGACCACGCGTGGATAATTGGTCAGCGGCCAGGTGTTGAGGATCTCGCGCTGCCGCCTGTGCCCGATCCAATAGGCCGCCCCGTCGCCGAGTACGGCACCAGTTGCGGCCGCCAAGAGCACCCATGGCAGCTGCAATTCGCCGCCGGGGATCAGGGCGCTCAGCGCCAGGATGATGGTCGAGCCGGGGATCACCGATCCCACCACCGGAACGGCTTCGAGCAGCGCCGCCAGGAACAGGGTCAGATAGGCCAGCCACGCATGGGCGGAAACGAAGGCGATGAGGGGATCGAGGAAGGACGTCACGTCGTCTCTTGAAGGGCTGGAGCATGAGGGCTTCGGACCCTACATAAGTAACTGCATACGGCCAAAGTACCATTCGCACGGATTGGGGCCGACCCGCCCGAATTTCGGCGTGATTCGCAAGGCAGCCCTCCAAAAACTGCGTTCCTTGCCTATCTAAATGAAAAGACAACGGAACTTTGATTGGTGGGCGGGCTTCTGCCGGCTCGTTGTCTCTGATAGGTTGATTTTCAGCACCCAGCCGCAGCCAACGTGCGAATAACCGGTTTCGGGACCGCCCGGGACCTCGGAGGATTGATGACGACCGCCGCCCTGTCCAAAGTTGAGGAAGTTTCCGGCCTGCCCGACATGAAGGTGTCGGTGCGCCAGGTGTTCGGGATCGACAGTGATCTCGAAGTCCCGGCCTATTCCGAAGTCGATCCTCATGTGCCCGAAGTGGATTCCGATTACCGCTTCGACCGCGCCACCACGCTGGCCATTCTCGCGGGCTTTGCCAGGAACCGCCGCGTGATGGTGACCGGCTATCACGGCACCGGCAAATCCACCCATATCGAGCAGGTCGCGGCACGTCTGAACTGGCCCTGCGTGCGCGTCAACCTCGACAGCCACATCAGCCGTATCGACCTCGTCGGCAAGGACTCGATCGTGGTCCGCGACGGCAAGCAGGTCACCGAATTCCGCGACGGCATCCTGCCCTGGGCGCTGCAGAACAACGTCGCGCTGGTGTTCGACGAATACGACGCCGGCCGCCCGGACGTCATGTTCGTGATCCAGCGCGTGCTGGAGGTTTCGGGCCGCCTGACGCTCTTGGACCAGAACAAGGTGATCAAGCCGCATCCGGCGTTCCGGCTGTTCGCCACCGCCAACACCGTCGGCCTCGGCGACACCTCGGGCCTCTATCACGGCACCCAGCAGATCAACCAGGGCCAGATGGACCGCTGGTCGATCGTCACCACGCTGAACTATCTCGGCCACGACGAGGAAGTCGAGATCGTGCTGGCCAAGGCCAAGCACTATCGCACGCAGGAGGGCCGCGACATCGTCAACAAGATGGTGCGCCTCGCCGATCTCACCCGCAACGCCTTCGCCAATGGCGATCTGTCGACGGTGATGAGCCCGCGCACGGTGATCACCTGGGCGGAAAACTCCGACATCTTCGGCGATATCGGCTTTGCGTTCCGCGTCACCTTCCTCAACAAATGCGACGAGCTCGAACGGCCCTTGGTCGCCGAGTTCTACCAGCGCTGCTTCAATGCGGAGCTGCCGGAATCGGCAGTCAACGTCGCGCTGAGCTGATCTCTCACGGTGTGTCGTCCCGGCGAAGGCCGGGACCCATACCGCGTGATATCTCGATTGAAGCGACGCTGATAGTTTCCTGACACAAGAGCGGCCGGTGGTTATGGGTCCCGGCCTTCGCCGGGACGACAGATAGGGTCAGATGACCACCTCCAACTCCAAATTCCGCAGCAACAAGGAAGCACCGACCGAGCCGTTCAAGCGCTCGGTCGCCTCCTGTCTGAAGGCGATCGCAAAGGCGCCCGAGCTCGACGTCTCCTTCGCGGCCGAGCGCCCGGGACTTGCGCCCGGCAAGGCGCGGCTGCCCGAGCCCGCGCGCAAGATGACGAAGCGTGACGCCGCGATCGTGCGCGGCCATGCCGATTCCATCGCGCTCAAGATCGCCTGTCACGATCCCAAGGTTCACCGCAAGCTGATGCCCGGCAATCCGCAGGCGCGCGGCGTGTTCGAGGCGGTGGAGCAGGCCCGCGTCGAGGCGATCGGCGCGCGCCGCATGGCGGGCGTTGCCAAGAACCTCACCGCGATGCTCGACGACCATTTCCACCGCGGCAAGTTCGACGAGATCACCGACCGCGCCGACGCGCCGCTGGCGGACGCGCTGGCGATGCTGGTGCGCGAGCGCCTCACCGGCATGGCGCCGCCGACGGCGGCCAAGAAGATGGTCGATCTCTGGCGACCGATCCTCGAAGACAAGATCGGCAAGCGGCTCGATCGGCTCGACGGCGTGCTCGAGGATCAGACCAAGTTCGGCGATGCCGTGCATGACCTGCTGTCGGCACTCGAGCTCGGCGACGAGCGCAACGCCGACAGCGAGGACAATGACGAGAACGAGGAGAACCAGGACGGCGACAACGACCAGTCCGGCGCCGAAGGCTCGCCCGATTCCGACGCCGCGCAGGAGATGAGCGCCGACCAGGCGCAGGCAACCAGCGAGGAGATGAGCGAGAGCGCGATGGAAAGCGCGCAGGCCTCGACCTCCGACACCTTCGACGATGGCGAGCTCGGTGACGACGAGACGCCGGGCGAGGCGACGCGCCCGAACCAGCACGGCAGGAACGAGCCGCGTGGGCCGGAATATCACGCCTTCGCGCCCAAGTTCGACGAGGTTATCGCCGCCGAGGATCTCTGCGACCATGACGAGCTGGAGCGGCTGCGCGCCTATCTCGACAAGCAGCTCGCACATCTGCAAGGCATCGTCGCCCGCCTCGCCAACCGGCTGCAGCGCCGCCTGATGGCGCAACAGAATCGCGCCTGGGAATTCGATCTCGAGGAGGGCATCCTCGACCCTGCGCGGCTGTCGCGCGTCGTCACCGATCCCTATCACCCGCTGTCCTTCATGCACGAGAAGGAGGCGACGTTCCGCGACACCGTAGTGACGCTGCTGCTCGACAATTCCGGCTCCATGCGCGGCCGCCCGATCACGGTCGCCGCGACCTGTGCCGACATCCTCGCGCGCACGCTGGAGCGTTGCGGCGTCAAGGTCGAGATTCTCGGCTTCACCACGCGGGCCTGGAAGGGCGGGCAATCGCGCGAGGCGTGGCTTGCCGCCGGCAAGCCGGCCAATCCCGGCCGCCTCAACGATCTCCGCCACATCATCTACAAGTCCGCGGACGCCCCGTGGCGTCGTGCGCGGAAAAACCTGGGCCTGATGATGCGCGAGGGCCTCTTGAAGGAGAACATCGACGGCGAGGCGCTGGACTGGGCGCACAAGCGCCTGCTCGGCCGGCCCGAGCAGCGCAAGATCTTGATGATGATCTCGGACGGCGCGCCGGTCGACGATTCCACGTTGTCGGTCAATCCGGGCAATTATCTCGAGCGGCATCTGCGCCACATCATCGAGGAGATCGAGACCCGCTCGCCGGTCGAGCTGATCGCGATCGGCATCGGCCATGACGTGACGCGCTACTATCGCCGCGCGGTGACGATCGTGGACGCCGAAGAACTCGGCGGCGCCATCACCGAGAAGCTTGCCGAGCTCTTCAGCGAGACCAACACGGCGCCCACGCAAGCACCCGGTCGCCCGCGACGCAAATTGCATTCGTGAGCACGATTTCATCCCGCCGCAGCTTCGTCAGCCTCGCGGCGGCGGGATTTTCCACTCTCGCGCTGCCGCGTTTGGCGCAGGCGCAGCTGCAGCCCAAGTCCGAGCCGCCGCCGCGCGCCCTCCAGCTCGAGCACGCCGTCACCGCGCCAGTCAGCGTCGAGGTCAACGCGCGCAGCATTGCCAATTTCGAGCCGCGCGATCGCTCGCGCACGCGCTTCGGCTCGCTGGATTTTCGCAGCGGCCTGGTGCTGACCTCGCCCTATCGCGGCTTCGGCGGCCTGTCGGGCCTCCGCTTCCTCGACGCCAAGGGCGAGCGCTTTCTCGCCATCTCCGATCAGGGCGGCTGGTTCACCGGCACGATCCGCTATTCCGGCCGCGAGATGATCGGGCTCGCCGACGTCGAGGCCGCGCCGGTGCTGGGCGCGGACGGGCGGCCGATCACCGAGAAGCGGCTCTGGTACGATACCGAGTCGCTCGCGCGCGACGGCAACCTTGTCTATGTCGGGCTCGAACGCGTCAATCAGATCCTTCGCTATGATTTCGCCAAGGGCGCCACGGGCGCCCGCGGCGAAGTGATCGCCGTCCCGCCGTCCCTTCGCAAGCTGCCCTACAACAAGGGGCTGGAGGCGATGGTCGTCGTGCCCAAAGGGCAGGGACCGGGCAAGAGTCAGGCCCAGCCGCTCGCGGGCACGCTGATTGCCTTTTCCGAGCGCGGGCTCGATGCCGACGGCAACCTCCTCGCTTTCCTGATCGGCGGCTCGACGCCCGGCCAGTTCAGCGTGCGCCGCTCGGAGAATTTCGACATCAGCGACGCGGTGCTGCTGCCCTCGGGCGATCTCCTCATCCTCGAACGCAAATTTTCCTGGTTCACCGGCGTCAACATCCGCATCCGCGCGATCCCCTTGAAATCGATCGCCCCTGGCGCGCTGGTCGACGGCCCCGCTTTGTTCGCCGCCGATCTCGGCCACGAGATCGACAACATGGAAGCCATCGACGCTCACGTCACGAGCGAGGGCGAGACCCTGCTGACGCTGATCTCCGACGACAATTTCTCGATGCTGCAGCGGACTTTGCTGCTGCAATTCACGCTGGCGGAGTAGAGATCGCGCCGGAACGGTTCTTGCAGCGATCGCGAGAGTCGACCGGAGATTTCGATGACCAGGTTCCTTCGCGTGTTTTGTCTATATGCGTCCTTCTGGATCGCCGCTGCAACACAAGTCCAGGCACAAGACTGGCCGGCGCGACTGATCAAGGCGACCATTCCGTTCGGTCCGGGCAGCGCGGCGGACGTGGTGCCGCGGCTGGTGTTCGAGCATCTCTCCGCCGAACTCGGTCAGCCGATCGTGATCGAAAACCGCGCCGGCGGCGGCGGTGTGGTCGGTTCGGCGGCGGTCGCGAAGTCCGATCCCGATGGTTACAGCCTGCTCGCCCAGTCGTCGGCGCTGACCATTGCGCCCCTGATGTTCCCGAATGCGAGCTTCGACCCCAGCCGCGATCTCGCCTCGGTGTTCATGATCGGATCCGGTGCCAATGTGATGATCGTGCCGAAGGAGCGCCCTTGGAGAACCATCCAGGACTTCATCGCCGCTGCCAAGGCAAAGCCCGGTTCGATCTCGTTCGGCTCGGTCGGCATCGGCAGCGCCGTGCACATCTCGAGCGAGAAGTTCCGCTACGCCGCCGGCATCGAGGCTATTCATGTGCCGTATCGCGCCGGCCCGGAAGTGATCGCCGACATTCTCGGTGGGCGCATCGATCTGTATTTCTGCCCGCTGGCGACCGCGTTGCCGCTGATCCGCGAGGGCCAAGTGCGCGCGCTGGTGGTCTCGACACCGAAGCGCGTTGCCGAGCTGCCCGATGTGCCGACGCCGGCCGAGATCGGCTTGAAGGACGCCGACAGCGAGATCTGGTTCGGCGTGTTCGTGCCGGCGAAGACCCCGCGCGAGGTCGTCGACAAGCTGCACGCGGCCGCCGAGAAAGTCCTGGCCACGCCGGCGACGCAGGTGAGCCTGACAAAGCTCGGGCTCGAACCGAGGCCGATGAAGCCCGCCGAGATGGACGACCTCGTCAAGCGCGAGCTGGCGGCCAATCAGGAGCTGATCAAGGCCGCCGGCATCAAGCCGTAGGGGCGGGTTACGCCCGCATTCCTCCATCGTCCCGGACAAGCGAAGCGCGGATCCGGGACGACAATAGGGAGACATGTTCGCCGCGGCATCTCCAGCGCAATGCATGCCGCTGCTGGTCGCCATGCTGCCCGTGCGGCTGGCAATTCGCCGCCCACCCACTAAACTTCATGCAATCGCTTCCATTTCTCCAGCCCCGGACCCTCGCATGAGCGCCCTTTTTTCTCCGATCAAGCTGCGCGGACTGACGTTGAAGAACCGCCTCGTGGTGTCGCCGATGTGCCAATATTCGGCCGATGACGGCGTCGCCACCGACTGGCACTTCACCCACATCAACAATCTCAGCCTGTCGGGCGCGGCGATGTTCTGCATCGAGGCGACGCATGTCGAGGCGATCGGCCGTATCACGCCGGGCTGCCTCGGGCTCTACAGCGACGCCTGCGAGGCCGCGCTGAAGCCGATTCTGCATTCGGTTCGCAAGCATTCCTCCACCGCGATCGCAATGCAGCTCGCCCATGCCGGCCGCAAGGCCTCCAGCGCCCGCCCCTGGGACGGCGGCCAGCTGATCCCGGTCGAGCAGGGCGGCTGGCAGACGGTCGGGCCGTCGGCGGTGCCGCACAAGGAGGGCGAGGCCGCGCCGCTCGCGCTCGATGCCGCGGGCTTGAAGCGCATCCGCGAGGCCTTCGTCGACAGCACAAAGCGCGCCGCGCGGCTCGGCATCGACGCCATCGAGGTGCATGGCGCGCATGGCTATCTCTTGCATCAATTCCTGTCGCCGATCTCGAACCGGCGCACCGACGAATATGGCGGTAGCCTCGCGAACCGCATGCGCTTTCCGCTGGAGGTGTTCGAGGCGGTGCGCGCCGCGTTCCCCGCCGACAAGCCGGTCGGCATGCGGGTGTCGTCGACCGATTGGGTCGAGGGCAGCTGGGATCTGGCACAGACCATCGAATTCGCGAACGCACTCAAGGCGCGCGGCGTCGACTGGATCGATGCATCCTCCGGCGGCGTCTCGCCGCTGCAGAAAATCCCGCTCGGCCCCGGCTATCAGGTGCAGTTTGCAGAGGCGATCAAGCGCGAGACCGGCCTGCCCACCATCGCCGTCGGCCTGATCACCGAGTCGAAGCACGCGGAGGAGATCGTCGCGTCGGGCAAGGCCGACATGGTCGCGCTCGCCCGCGGCCTGCTCTACGATCCGCGCTGGGGTTGGCACGCCGCCGCCGAGCTCGGCGGCGTGGTCGAGGCGCCGCCGCAATACTGGCGCTCGCAGCCGTCCACGCAAAAGGCGCTGTTCGGCAAGACCACGTTCGGGGCGAGGTGAGAGCGAGTGGGGTGCGCGCGCTGCCACCCCTCACGCATCCGTAAACCTCCTCACCTTCCATGCCCCCCAAAACTGGCCTAACCTCTCCATACTCAACGCCTCGCGGAGGCTGGCCATGCGCTTTCGTTTTCGTAAAACTGCCCATGTGTTCGAGCGCGTTGGCCTTGCCATGGCGGGGGCCGCGTGCGGATTGTTCGTCGGCGCCTATGTCGGCTCGGCGATCCCCACCCTCACCACGCAGGGCTTCCTGCTGCTGATGATGCTGCTCGGCGGCATCGGCTTCTATCTCGGCATCGACACGCCGCAGATGCCTTTCGACGATGCGCACAGCCAAATTGACGCCGCCGAGCTCATGAGCGCCGCCGGCACGCTCTCCGCCACGCTCACCGCCTTCGCCTCGGTCGCCGTGATCGTGCTCCGGCTCGATCCGCACATGGCCTGGACCTGGCTCGTCTTGGTCGGCTGGATGGCCGGCGTCACCATGCAGATCGTCGCCGGCGCCAAGGCCAGGCTGCGTAAGTAGCTCTCTTTGTCAGGATGGGCCCGCCTGAAGCGGGCGTCTCGAAGGACAGCCGCCGGGAAAAGCTCGCAATTCCGAGTGCCCGTCGTTCACGGCAGGGTTCGGCTTGCCGCAACTGCCTTGCCCGGCACCGTCTCTCTCTCTGTCAACCCGTCATCCGGTCAGGGCGCCGTTCGGAGCATTGCGCGCGCATTGGTCTTGAAGAGTTCATCTTTGCAACACATCTTGTGGCGCCCGCAGGTAGAGGCGTACCCTGCATCTTCTGCGGCTTTGATGCGAGGACCTGGGGATGAGCGGACCGGACGGAAGCAGGCAGTTGATCAAAAAGCACGATTTCGTTCAGGTCAGCGCAATTGCCGGGCTTCTCGCCGCCGCGTTCGCCCTGTCCGGCTGCGACAAGCCGGCATCGCAGGCTGCGGCTCCGCCGGCGCCGGCGGTGACGGTCGCCCAGCCGGTCAAGCGCACAGTCACCGATTGGGACGAGTTCACCGGCCGCTTCGAGGCGGTGGAGGAGGTCCAGGTGCGGCCGCGGGTCGGCGGCTTCGTCAACTCGGTCGAATTCCAGGACGGCGCCATCGTGCGTCAGGGTGACCTGCTCTACGTGATCGATCCGCGCCCGTTCGAGGCGGTGGCCACTCAGGCGGAGGGCCAGCTGTCAGACGCACGGGCGCGAGTGGAGCTCGCCAAGCGCGAGCTCGACCGTGGTCTCAGCCTCGTGCAGACCAGCGCGGTCTCCGAACAGGTCGTCGATCAGCGCCGCCAGGCCTTGCAGGCTGCGCACGCCGCCGAGATGCAGGCCGAGGGCGCGCTGAAGGCCGCCAAGCTCAACATCGAGTTCACGCATGTGGCAGCGCCCTTGACCGGCCGCGTCAGCCGCCATCTCGTCAGCCCCGGCAATCTCGTGCAGGGCAGCGACACCGGCACCTCGACGCTGCTGACTTCGATCGTCGCGCTCGATCCGATCTACATCTATTTCGACATGGATGAGGCGACGTTCATCAAATACAGCAAATTGTGGTTCGAAGGACGGCGGCCAAGTTCGCGCGATACCGCGAACCCGGTGCAAGTGACGCTGGCCGGCGAGACCAAGCCCTCGCGCGAGGGCACCGTCAATTTCCTCGACAATCGGCTGGACGTGTCGACCGGCACGCTGCGCAGCCGCGCGGTGGTGAAGAACACGGATCTTTCGATCCTGCCCGGCCAGTTCGGCCGCGTCCGCCTGATCGGCAGCGCGCCTTACGAGGCGCTGCTGATTCCGGACGCTGCGATCGCAACCGACCAGTCCCGCAAGATCGTGTTCGTGGTCAAGCCTGATGATACGGTCGAGGCACGCCCCGTCGTGCTCGGTCCGCTCGACGACGGCCTGCGCGTGATCCGTGAAGGGCTGAAGCCGGACGATCGCGTCATCGTCAACGGCATCCAGCGCGCCCGCGTCGGCGCCAAGGTCGCTCCCCAGACCGCGCAAGCGCCGGCCGGTGGCAAGTCATGAATCTTGGCCGCCTCTCCATCAACCAGCCCATTTTGGCGATGGTGCTGTCGATCGTGCTCCTGATCGTCGGTGCACTCGCCTACACCACGCTGCCGGTCTCCGAATATCCGCAAGTGGTGCCGCCGACCGTCGTCGTCACGACGCAATATCCCGGCGCCTCCGCCCAGACCGTGTCCGACACGGTCGCAGCTCCCATCGAGCAGGAGATCAACGGTGTCGAGGACATGCTGTATCTCTACAGCCAGGCGACCTCGAACGGCCAGCTCACCATCACCGTCACCTTCAAGCTCGGCACCGATCTCGACAAGGCCCAGGTGCTGGTGCAGAATCGCGTCGCCATCGCGCAGCCGCGCCTTCCAGAGGAAGTGCAGCGCAACGGCGTCACCACCCGCAAGAACTCGCCCGACATCCTAATGGTCGTGTTCATGCTGTCGCCGGACGACACGTTCGACCAGCTCTACATCTCCAATTATGCGCTGCTCCAGGTCCGCGACCAGCTCTTGCGCATCGACGGCGTCGGCGACATCCAGATCTTCGGCGCCCGCGACTATTCGATGCGGCTGTGGCTCGATCCTGACAGAATCGCCAATCTCGGCCTGACCTCGGCCGAGGTGCTCGCGGCCATCCGCGCCCAGAACGTGCAGATCGCCGGCGGCCAGATCGCCGAGCCGCCGATCACCGATCGGGCCTTCCAGCCCAATCTCACCTTCACCGGACGTTTGAAGGACCAGAAGCAGTTCGAGGATATCCTGATCAAGGCCGGCCCTGACGGCCGCACGGTGCGGCTGCGCGACGTCGCCCGCATCGAGCTCGGGGCGCTGGCCTACAGCACCAACAGCTTCCTGCTGCGCAAGTCGGCGGTCGCGATGCTGGTGACGCAGCGGCCGGGCTCGAACGCGCTCGCGACCGCAAAGAACATCTCCGACACCATGACGAGGCTCAAGGAGAGCTTTCCCAGGGGGCTCGACTTCAATATCGGCTACAACCCGACCGAGTTCATCGCCCAGTCGGTCCACGAGCTGATCAAGACCATTTACGAGGCCATGCTGCTCGTGGTCGTCGTCGTGCTGGTGTTCCTGCAGGGATGGCGGCCCGCGATCATTCCGATCATCGCGATTCCGGTCTCGCTGGTCGGCACGTTCGCGGTGATGGCGGCGCTCGGCTTCTCCATCAACAATCTCACCCTGTTCGGGCTCGTCCTCGCGGTCGGCATCGTGGTCGACGACGCCATCGTCGTGGTCGAGAATGTCGAACGCCATCTCGAACACGGCCTCAGTCGTCGCGATGCCGCGCTGAAGACGATGGAGGAGGTCGGCGGCGCACTGGTCTCGATCGCCCTGGTGCTATGCGCGGTGTTCGTCCCGACCGCGTTCCTCGGCGGCATCTCCGGGCAGTTCTTCCAGCAATTCGCCGTCACCATCGCCGTTGCGACGGCGATCTCCTGCTTCTGCTCGCTGACGCTCTCGCCCGCGCTAGCCTCGCAGATCCTCACACCACACGAAGAAAAGCGGCCGCCGGCCGCCTGGAACATCATCGCGCGCGGCTGGAATGCGTTCACCGGCGTGTTCAATCGCGTGTTCGACCGGCTGGCGCATGGCTATGCCGGCCTCGCCAATTTCGCGATTCGCCATTCGGTGGTGATGCTGCTGATCTACGTCGTGCTGATCGGCGGCGCCGGCTGGCTGATCGTGACCACGCCGCAGGGCTTCATCCCGGCGCAGGATCGCGGCTACGTCATCATATCCGTGCAATTGCCGGGCGCGGCGTCGCTGGCGCGCACCACCGAGGTCGTGCGCGAGATCGAGCGGATCTCGCTGGATACGCCGGGCATCGTTCGAGTCGCCGCCTTTGCCGGTTTCTCCGGCGCCACCCGCACGCAGGCCGGCAATGCGGCGGCGCTGTTCCCGGTGTTCGACGAGCCCGAGGCGCGGCTGAAGAAGGGCCTGTCCGCGAATGCCATCACGGCCGAGCTGCGCAAGCGCCTGTCCGCGATCCAGGGTGCCTTCATCATCGTGATTCCACCGCCGGCCGTGCCCGGCATCGGCACCGGCGGCGGCTTTGCCATCCGCATCCAGGACCGCCAGGGCCGCGGGCCTGAAATGCTCGCAGCCGCCACCGACGAGCTTGTCGCCGCCGCGCGCAAATCGCCCTCGCTGCTCGCCCCCTCGGTGTTCTCGCCGTTCACGGCCAACACGCCGCAGCTCTTCGTCGACATCGACCGCACCAAGGCGCAGAAGCTGGGCGTGCCCATCTCCAACATCAACGAGACGATCCAGACCTATTTCGGGTCAACCTATGTCAACGACTTCAACCTGTTCGGCCGCACCTACCACGTCACCGCGCAGGCCGACTTCCCGTTCCGGAAAGAACCGAGCGACCTTGCGCGCCTGCGCACGCGCAACGCTTCCGGCGACATGGTGATGCTCGGCAGCGTGGTCGAGTTCAAGGACGTCTCGGGACCCGACCGCGTCGCGCGCTACAATCTCTATGCGGCGTCCGAACTCCAGGGCGAGCCGGCGCCGGGCACGAGCTCGACCACCGCGCTCAACGCCATCAAGCAGCTCGCGAACGATACTTTACCGAGCGGCTTCACCTTCGAATGGACCGACCTGTCCTATCAGCAGGTCACCGGCGGCAATGCCGGTCTCTACGTATTTCCGATCTGCGTGCTGTTCGTCTATCTCGTCCTCGCCGCGCAATATGGCAGCTGGACGCTGCCGTTCGCGGTGATTCTGATCGTGCCGATGTGCCTGCTCGCCGCCACCATCGGCGTTCGCGTCATGGGCCAGGACGTCAACATTCTGACCCAGATCGGCTTCGTCGTGCTGGTGGGACTGGCGGCGAAGAACGCGATCCTGATCGTCGAATTCGCGCGCGATATCGAGAACGAAGGCAAGCCGCGGCTGGAGGCCGTCATCGATGCCTGCCGCCTGCGCTTGCGGCCGATCCTGATGACCTCGTTCGCGTTCATCCTCGGCGTCTTGCCGCTGGTGATCTCGACCGGCTCTGGCTCGGAGATGCGCCAGGCCGTCGGCGTCGCCGTGTTCTTCGGCATGATCGGCGTCACCCTGTTCGGCCTTCTGTTCACACCGATCTTCTACGTCGTGGTGCGGAACCTGGCGGAAGGGCGGCGCGACAAGAAGCCGGAGGCGATGGCCTGACGTCTCTCTCGATGGCCAAAGACTCCGCCACATCCTCCGCTGTCATCCTCGCGAACGCGGGAATCCATAACCACAGGGAGGGGTTTAGCGCGACAGCGGCGAGTCTTCGCCAAACACCATCCTGTGGTTATGGGTCCCGGGCTCGCGCTGCGCACGCCCCGGGACGACGGTGGAGAATGTGGCACGCAGAATCCCATACTAACGACCAACATGAAATGGATGGGCGCGCGCGGGGTTCTTCACTACTATCCGCGCGATTTCACAGAAGAATGCCGGGAGTTAACATATGAAATCAGCACTTTGGGCCGCAGCGGCCTCGGCCCTCTTGATTGCGGTTCCCGCCTCCGCGCAAGGCGTCAAGATCGGCATCCTCAACGACCAGTCCGGCGTCTATGCCGATTACGGCGGCAAATGGTCGGTCGAAGCGGCCAGGATGGCGATCGAGGATTTCGGCGGCGAAGTACTCGGCCAGAAGATCGAGCTCGTCACTGCAGACCACCAGAACAAGCCTGACCTCGCAAGCTCGATCGCGCGGCGCTGGTATGACGTCGAGAACGTCGACATGATCACGGAGCTGACGACCTCCTCGGTCGCGCTCGCGATCCACGAGCTCTCCAAGGAAAAGAAGAAGATCGACATCGTCGTCGGCGCCGCGACATCGCGCCTCACCGGCGATGCCTGCCAGCCCTACGGCTTCCACTGGGCTTACGACACCCGCGCGCTCGGCGTCGGCACCGGCGGCGCGCTGACCAAAGCCGGCGGCGACACCTGGTTCTTCCTCACCGCGGACTACGCCTTCGGCTACGCGCTGGAGAAGGACACCAGCGAGATCGTCACCGCCAATGGCGGCAAGGTGCTCGGCTCGGTGCGCGTTCCGCTCAATTCGTCGGACTTCTCCTCCTTCCTGCTGCAGGCGCAGAGCTCGAAGGCGAAGATCGTCGGCCTCGCCAACGCCGGCCTCGACACCACCAATTCGATCAAGCAGGCGTCCGAGTTCGGCATCGTCGCGAGTGGCCAGAAGCTCGCGGGCCTCCTGATGACGCTTGCCGAGGTGAACGGCCTCGGCTTGCAGGCCGCGCAAGGCCTGGTGCTGACCGAAGGTTATTACTGGGATCTCAACGACAGGACGCGCAATCTCGGCGAGCGCTTCCTCAAGCGCACCGGGCGGATGCCGAGCATGATCCACGCCGGTACCTATTCGGCGACGCTGAGCTATCTCAAGGCCGTCAAGGCTGCCGGCACCAAGGATCCGGATGCCGTCGCCAAGAAGCTGAAGGAGCTGCCGGTCGACGACGACTTCGCGCAAGGCGGCAAGGTGCTCGAGAATGGCCGCATGATCCACGACATGTATCTGTTCGAGGTCAAGAAGCCCTCGGAATCGAAGAAGCCCTGGGATTATTACAAGCTGCTCGCCACCGTCCCCGGCGACAAGGCCTTCTTCACCGCCAAGGAGAGCGGCTGTCCGCTGACGAAGTAGGGAAGTGGCACAGCGAGCGCCACACCCTCGCTGTCGTCCCGGACAAGCGCGCCTCAAGCGCGCGCCGATCATGGACCCATAACCACAGGCACGCGTGGTTACGGGGACTCGGAGTGATCAGCTCGCATCACGACATCTTCCTGCGGTTATGGGTCCCGGATCGGCGCTTACGCTTGTCCGGGACGGCAGCGGAATGTGTGGCGGCGGATTGCCTCACACCAACCGCAGCACCACCGCCCCGAGCGCCCCGACCCACAGCGCCATTGCCGCGAGCGCCTGGATCGCAAAGCCGGTGCCGCGCTTGGCCACGGCTTGCGAATAGCCGATGAAATAGACGATCCGGCCGATGATCCAGATCACGCCAATCGCCGCCGCGATGGCGTCGCTGATATAGATCGCGAACAGCCAAAGGGCTGGCAGGACGATCGGCATCCATTCCAACGTGTTCATCTGGATGCGGAAGGCCCGTTCGAAATCCGGATGCCCCGACATCGCAGGTACCTTGACGCCGGTCTTGGTGCGCGAGCGCGAGACGTTGATGGAGGTGAAGAAATAAAACGCGATCGCCAGCAGCGTGACGAGGGCGGTGAGATGATACATCGTCGGTTCCTTCATAGAAATCGCGCCTCAATAGCCGGTCAGCTCGAGATAGCCAATGCCATCATGTGTGCCGGCAAAGCTGATCGGCCCTTCCCAGTACGAGAAACCGGTCCCCATCCAGGCGTTCGGATTGAGCGGCTTGCAGAGGATCGAGAATGATCGCGCGGGGATCGCGATCTGCCATTGCAACGGCAACTTGCGTCCCGCAATCTCAGCCGTCGCCTTCGGCATCATCTGGATGTCGCTGCCTGCAATCATCTGCGTCTCGCCGGCCGCGCTGATCCAATTGCCGAACGGATAATTTCTGCCGTCCTTCTGCCGCAGCCGGTACAGCATCAGCTTGTCTCCGGATGACAGATGCAGCGACAGCCAGTCCCAGCCGGTCTGGTCGGCGTCGAGTGGCTGGCTGCTCCATTCCCGGTCCATCCAGGCCTGGCCCGAGACCTCGACCGGCTTGTCGTCGATGCTGAGCGTACCGCGCGCGCGGTAGAACGGCTGGCTGTAGTAGTACGAGGCCTGCCCACGCTCCGACTTTCGGCTGAAGCCGCGATCGCCCTGCAGCACGACCGGCCGGTCGGCCTCGAGCGTCAGTGCGTAGCTGAAATCGGTGCCAGCTGCCTTCAGCGACAGCGGCGCCAAAGCGCGGTCATCGGTGCGGTCAAAACTCTTCATCTCCCAATCGTCAATCCAGGCATCGAACGGTTTTGCCGTCACGCCGGCTTGCCCGACGCCACCCCGTGAAAACGTTTCGGAGAAGCGGTGGGTCTCGGCGCGCGTCACCGCGGCATGCGCCATCCAGACCTGCTGATTGGCCCAGCCCTCGCCTTGCGGACCTGGCTGCGCCGCCTGGCGGAACAGCGTCCATTGCAGGCCGCACGCCGCGCCGCGCGCGTCGACGAGGTTTGCCGTGAGATACCACCATTCGATACGAAACTGCGGATGCGGTCCGTGATCTTCGGGGAAGGTGAATGTCTTTCCCGGCGTTACCTTTGCAAACCCATCGGCGGTCTCGCCGAGCCCGGCATAGCCCTGTGCGCCGGCGCGGCGCGGGAGGGCGAGGGCGACGATGCCGGCGGCGAAGGCGCGCCGCGTGATTCTTTCAACGCTCATTGGCAAACACCTTGACGAGGTTCGCCGGCTGCATCCGCGCCAGCCGCACCATCGGCAGCAGCGCCGCAAGCAGCGAGGCGAACAGCGCCACCGCGACCAGCTCGACCAATTGCAGCGGAAACACATGGAACGGCAGCCGCCAGCCGAATGCTTTCACATTGACGATCGCGATGACGCACCAGGCGACCAGTAGTCCGAGCGGCACGGCCAGCAGTGCCGTGAACAGCGCGACCGAGAGCGTCTTGGTCAGCTCGATCGCGGCAAGGCGCGGCCGGGTCAGGCCGATCGCCCACAGCGGCGCAAGCTGCGGCAGTCGGGAGTTCGCCAGGGTCAGCAGGCTCGTGAGCAATGCGATTCCGGCGACGCCGAGCGTGAAGGCGTTCAGCGCCGACGTCACCGCAAAGGTGCGGTTGAAGATGCGGATCGATTCCGCCTTCACCGTCGCCTGGTCGGCGATTCTGCGGTCGTCGAGCCCGAACTGCTTCTGCAAAGCCGCAATCAGGCCGGGGATATTCTCTCTCGCGACGATCAGGCCGATCCGCGTCTGCGGCGTCTGCGGAAACTGCCGGATCAATGCGGCGACGTTCACAGTGAGCTGCCCCTTGGGGTTGCCGTAATCGGCATAGATGCCGACGATGTCGAGCTCCCAGGTCCCGCCCGGCGCCGGCACCTCGACGACGTCGCCGATCTGCACGTTCAGCCGGCGGCTCAATTGCTCGCTGATGAAGGCGGCATTGCCCGGCACCAGCCGCGTCCAGGCCCGCGGCGCCGTGTCCAGCAGCGGCCAGCGTTCGCGATAGAGCGTGTGATCGGGCAGACCGAGCAACTCGACCGGCTGGCCCTGAACCTGCGCCTCCGCGCGCCCGCCCGAGAGGATCGCCTGAACATCGCTGCGATCCTTCAGCCAGTTGCGGATCGCCGTACCTTGCGCATTGTCGGAGGCGCTGATGTAGACGTCGGCCGCAAGGCGCCCGTCGAGCCAGCCGATGAAGGTGCGGCTGAAGGTCTCCACCATGGTGGAGACCCCGACATTGACGGCAAGCGCGAGCAGCAGCGCCATCAGCGCCAACGACAATCCGGAGAGCTGCTGCCGGCCGTCCGCCCAGAACCACAGCACGAGCGGGCCTCGCGCGAAGCGCTGGCCTACGAGCAGGATGATGTCGAGGAAGGCCGGCAGGATCAGTGCCGCACCGAACATCAGCGCGGCCAGCACGCCGAACCCTGCGATCAGTGATTGCCCGTAGTGGAGCAGCAGCAGCGCGACGGCGAACGCGCCGCAGGCCGCACAGCTCTGCAGGATCAGCCAGCGGCGTTGGCGCTGCTGCCAGGCGCCCGGCTGCGCCGTCGCCAGCACCGGCATCCTGATCGCCTTGATCAGGCTGGTCGCCGCCGCCACAAGCGCACCCGCCACGCTGATCCCGATGCCGGCGAGCCACCATTCGGGCCGCAGGCTGAGCTGCCCAGGGATCTGCGCGCCATAGAGTCCGCGCAGCGAGGCCGCGACATCGGGCAGCAGGGCGGCTGCGATGAAATAGCCGCACGCGAGCCCGATCAGGCCTGCGACCAGCGCCAGCGCCACCAGCTCGAGCACCAGCACCGTATTGACTAGCCGCGCCGAGGCGCCACAGGCCCGCAAAGTGCGCAGCATTGGCAGCCGCTGCTCGAACGCAAGGCCGACGGCCGAATTGACGATGAACAGGCCGACGAAGAACGACAGCAGGCCGAAGGCGGTGAGGTTGAGATGAAAACTGTCGGTGAGACGCTCGAGCTCCGTCTCCGCATTGGGCTCGACTCGCTCTAACTGCTCGCCGACCACGCTCGCGAGCGGTGCGGGCTTGCCCCTCGGCTTGCCGATCAGCAGCCGCGAGACCTGGTCGGGCTTGCTCAGCAGCCGCTGTGCCACGCCGATATCGACCACGAGCACATCGGGTGCGAGCTGCGGCTGGACCCGCAGCGGCGGCAGCCTTGCGCCGCTGCTGATCGCCGGGGCCGTGCCCTCTGCTTGCTGCAAGCCCCTCAGCGTCTCCCGGGCCACCAACGTCTGGCCGGGCGGAGCAACGAAGCTGCTGAGATCCGTGGCACCCAGGCGTGGCGCGTTGCCGACATCGACCGGCAGCGTGACCGGCTCGATGCCGAGCAGCCGCACCGAATGCCCGTTGATCTGGACGCGTCCCTCCAGCACCGGCGACACCGGCCAGCCGGCGCGGCGGAGCTTTATGAACAGCTCCTGCGGGAAAGTCGCCGCGTTGGGAGCGACTAGCATCGCGGTGCGCACGCCGCCGAACGTCGCTGCAGCGCGGTCATAGGCATTGCGGGCCTGCTGATTGATGGCCTGCACCCCGCTCCACAGCGCGGTCGCCGCAATCAGGCCAATCAGGAGCGTCGCGAACTGCATCTTGTGGCGCCGCCAATGGCTGAGCAGCACGGCGAGAACCCAGAGCGCGCGCTTCATGAAATGCGCCCCGCATGCAACGTGAGATGACGGTCGAGCGTGGCGGCGAGATGCAGGCTGTGCGTCACCATCAGGAAGCCGCAGCCGGTGCGCGCGACGAGGTCGCGCGCCAGCGCCAGCACCTCCTCGGCGGTAGCTTCGTCGAGATTGCCGGTCGGCTCGTCCGCCAGCAGCAGCGCGGGCTTTGTCGCCAGCGCCCGGCCGATCGCGACCCGCTGCTGCTGGCCGCCTGATATCTGCTCTGGATACCGTTTGAGCAGGCTGCCGAGTCCGAGGCGCTCGACAAGCTCTTTCGTCCAGGCCGCATCATGCCGGCCGGCGATCCGCGCCTGGAAGGCGAGATTGTCCGCGACGGAGAGGCTCGGGATCAGGTTGAACTGCTGAAAGACCAGGCCAACGCGATTCCGCCGCAAGCTGGCGCGTCCGGCATCCGATAGCGTGGTGACCTCGGCGTCACCCAGCCGGATCGAGCCGCCATCGGCGGCGTCGAGGCCGGCGATCAGGTGCAGCAGGGTGCTCTTGCCGCTGCCGGATTCACCGGTCAGCGCGACGCGCTCGCCAGCCCCGAGATCGAGGTCGACGCCGCGCAGAACATGGACGGGCTCGCCGGCCGAAGAGAAGGTCTTTGAGAGGTTTCGGATGCTCAGCACGATGATGGCGCCGGACGGAATTAACGGAATTGCTGCCTAGCACACCTGATGCGGAAATGCCGGGGTTGCGTTGGCCCTGAAGCCGCTGTTAGCTTCCAAGACGGCCAAATCAAATAGGTACCGAAAAGACATACGGGGAGAATGATGAGCGCGCAGGAAATGCCGAATGTGGCGGCTAAGACGACCAAAACGCCAAAGGGCGCCTGGACTGTTACATTTCTCCTCTTTCTCTTCATGGTAGTGAACTTCGCGGACAAGATCGTGGTCGGTCTCGCCGGCGTGCCGATCATGACCGACATGAAGCTCAGCGCCGAGCAGTTCGGCCTGCTCGGGTCCTCGTTCTTCTTCCTGTTCTCGATCTCGGCCATCGTGGTCGGCTTCATCGTCAACAAGGTGCCGACGCGCTGGGTGTTGTTGACGCTGGCGGTGATCTGGGCGGTGTCGCAGTTCCCGATGGTCGGCACAGTCTCCTTCACCACGCTCTTGATCTGCCGCATCGTGCTGGGGGCGGGCGAAGGGCCGGCCTTCTCGGTCGCCGCGCACGCCATCTACAAATGGTTCCCCGACGAGAAGCGCACGCTGCCGACCGCGATCCTGTCACAGGGCTCGGCCTTCGGCGTCATTCTGGCGGTGCCGGCGCTGAACTGGATCATCGTCAACCATTCCTGGCACTACGCCTTCGGCGCGCTCGGGGTCGTCGGCTTGATCTGGGTCGCAGCCTGGCTCGCGCTCGGCAAGGAAGGCCCGCTGGAGGATACCGAGGTCCTGGCCGCCACCGAGCCGAAGATTCCGTACGTGCAGCTGCTGACCTCGCGCACCTTCCTCGGGTGCGTGGTCGCGACCTTCGGCGCTTATTGGGCGCTGTCGCTCGGCCTTACCTGGTTCACGCCCTTCATCGTCAAGGGGCTCGGCTTCTCGCAGAGCCAGGCCGGCTTCATCTCGATCCTGCCCTGGGTGTTCGGCGCCACCATCGTCATCCTCACCGGCTGGATCTCGCAGGTGATGATGGCCCGCGGCTACACCACGCGCGTCTCGCGCGGCGTGCTCGGCGCTCGGTGCCGCTCATCGTCGGCGGCCTGATCCTCACCGCGATGGCGCATGTCGAGGGCGCCGGCCTGCAGATCGCGCTGCTCGTCGTCGGCTCCGGACTCTGCGGAGCGATCTACGTGGTCTGCCCGCCGATGCTCGGCGAGTTCACGCCGGCCTCGCAGCGCGGTGCAGTGCTCGCGATCTACGGCGCGCTCTACACGCTTTCAGGGATCATCGCGCCGAGCGTGATGGGCACCGTGATCCAGCGCGCCGGCAGCATGCTCGACGGCTACCTGACGGGCTTCACCATCAACGCGGTGGTCATGATCGGCTCCGGCGTCATCGGCCTGCTGCTGCTGTGGCCGAACACGGAGAAGGCCAGGCTGACGCGTGGTGCGGCGGCGCAGGGCACGGCGCTGAAGGGCGCAGTGTCGCCGACGTAAGCGGCGGCTCTCTTCTACCCTCCCCTGGAGGGGGAGGGTCGATCGCGCGCAGCGCGAGCGGGGGTGGGGTGACGGTCTCTCCGCGACGAACAGTGCCCGAGTGGAGAGATCACCCCACTCCGTCACGCAATCTCGCTTCGCTCGATCGCGTGCCGACCCTCCCCCTCCAGGGGAGGGTAAGCGGACGTCGCGCCACTCAATCTGCTTTCGGCGGCCGCCGCTCCGTGAACGGTGACAGCACCACCGTCGCCACCATGAAGATCACGGACGCGCCGAACACCCAATGCGGCGCGCTTTGATCCATGATCCAGCCGAACAGCAGCGGTGAGACGATGCCGCCGAGGTTGAAGCCGGTGGAGACGATGCCGAAGGCGCGTCCCGCTGCGCCAGGAGGCGCGGCATTGCGCACCAGCATGTCGCGGGATGGCGCGATCACGCCGGAGAGGAAGCCCGCGGTCGCCATTGTCGCCATCAGGACCCAGCCCGGCAGCGTTACAAGCGCGATCAGCAGCACGATGGCTGCATTCGCAGCGAAGCAGGCCGCGGCGACATAGCCGTGTCGCTCGGTGCGGTCGGCGAGGAAGCCGCCCGCGAGCACGCCAATGGCGCTGGCGCCAAGGAAAGCCGTCAGCGCGATGTTGGCGGCAGAGTAGGAGGCGCCGTAGCCGCTCATCAGCGCCACCACGCCGAAATTGTTGATGCCGGCCACCGACAGGCTGAGCAGCATGAACAGCGCAGTAAGCGTGATCAGCGCCGGCGTGATGATGGCCTGCTTTGGCGCGCTCTCGCTGCCGGGCTTCTTCTTGTGCGCACCGGCATCGGGTATGTTCATGATGATCAGCAGCAGCGCCACCGCAATGCCGATCGCGCCCGAGGCGATCAGCGCGCCGGTGCCGCCGGACAGCGTTACGAGCGCGGCCACGATCGCCGGTGCGACGGCGCCGCCGAGAAAGCCGGCAAAGGTATGGATCGAGAAGGCGCGGCCCATCCGCCCCTCGTCCATGTGCTCCGCAAGAATCGCGTAATCGGCGGGATGATAGACGCTGTTGGCAAGACCCAGCAGCACTGCGCAGGCGATCAGCGAGGCGTAGCTGAGATGCAGACCGAGCAGGATCAGCGCGGCGCCGCCGAGCGCGAGCCCGGCCAAGAGAATGCGCCGCGCGCCAAAATGGTCGACGAGGTAGCCGGTCGGCGCCTGGGTTAACCCCGATACCACCGCGAACACGGTGAGGGCGAAGCCGAGCTCGACATAGCCGACGCCGAGCTTCTCCTTCAGGAACGGAAACAGCATCGGCAGGACCAGCAGATGGAAATGGCTGACCCAATGCGCGATCGAGATCCCCGTCAGCGTGCGCAGCGCACTGTCCGTCTTGCCTTGTTGCGGTGCGGCGAGAACGTCGACCATTGCAGTTCCGTTTCACTCCCGATGGACCGGCAAACTATCGGGGCTGGCGGTTATTTGTCCATGAACGCAGGCGCATGGCAGGTAGTGCGGGCGGGGCCGTGCGGGTCAGGTGTGCTTCACGCCGTTGTCCCCGGCGAGCGCAGGAACGACAGCGGAGCTGCATCCTCAGAACGGCTCGTCGTCCGGGCCATAGCGGTCGCGCTTCGGCGTTGCGATGTCGCCGTCTTCGTAATCGTCGTCATCGGTCTGGGGCCGGCGCGGGGCTCTCTTCGCCTTGTTGTCCGCGGGCTTGTTCTCGGTGGTCTTGGGCGGCTCGCTCGGCTTGCCGGTCTTGGCCATGGCTGGTCCCGGATGGTGATGCTGCATCCGAATGTACCTGCCAAATATGTGCGGCGCCTGATTTATCTCAAGGGGCGACGAGGCCGTCAGTGCACCACCGGCCCGCCCGCCTTCTTCCAGGCATCGAGGCCGCCGGCGATATGCGCGGTGTTGAGAAGCCCCGCCTCCTTTGCAGCCGCAACGGCCATCGCCGAGCGTTCGCCGAAAGCGCAGAAGAACACCACGCGGCGGCCGCTAGCGGCCGCGACCTCGCGCAGCATGCCGCCGGGCTTCAGGCTCTCCTCGACGGAAGGGTAGGGCGTGTGCAGCGCGCCTTCGAGCATGCCGTGCTTCATCCGCTCATTGGTCTCGCGCAAGTCGACCAGCAGGATGTCGGGCCGGCCGAGGCTGCGGATCGCCTCGATCGCGCTGAGCGCGCGGCCTTCCTTCTCCAGCTCTTCCTGATGCAGGCCGACATGCATGTTGGCGGGGATCGCCACGTCCATCATCTTCGGATTGGGCAGCTTCAGATTGGCCATCAGCTCGACATATTCGTCGACCGAGCGCACCTGGAGCCGCGGATTGTAGCGTCTTTCCTCGCCGATGGTGGAGACGGTGTCGCCCTTGTAGTCGTGGGCCGGAAACACCATCGTCTCGTCCGGCAGCTTCAAGAGGCGGTTGAAGATCGAATCGTATTGCGCGCGCGCCGAGCCGTTCTGGAAATCGGTGCGGCCGGTGCCGCGGATCAGCAGCGTGTCACCGGTGAAGACGCGGTCGCCCATCAAATAAGAATAGGAATCGTCGGTGTGGCCCGGCGTGTACATCACGTCGAGCGACAGGCCCTCGATCGTCACCTTGTCGCCGTCGGCCACCCGCATGGCGACGACGTCGGCCTTGGTCTGGTCGCCCATCACGGTCATGCAATGGGTGCGATCGCGCAGCTCGCCGAGGCCGGTGACGTGGTCGGCATGCAGATGCGTGTCCACCGCCTTGACCAGCTTGAGGTCGAGCTCGCGCAGCAATTGGCAGTAGCGGTCGACCTTCTCCAGCACGGGGTCGAGAATCAGCGCCTCGCCGCCGGGGCGGCTGGCGAGGACGTAGCTGTAGGTGCCCGAAACGCTGTCGAAGAGCTGTCGGAAGATCATGGCAGGACCCGGCTTGGAACTGAGTTCCAAGATTCTACTACAATACGGGTCGGAAAGAGAAGTAATTCACTGCATGAGCAGAAAAATTTAGAAGATTATTATTATGGTCGCATGATCGCGGACAAAACACATCATCCCAGTCCTGCAATGCCTGGATTGCCTTCGACGCCTTTCAGCGTCACGCCGGAGCCGAGCCGTTCGGGCATCATCCGGCCCGAGCGCAGATATTTGCCGACCACGTCCCACACCGGCGCGCCCTGCTGGCCGTTGACTGAGGCCCAGCCCGCGACCTTGTAGCGGTGGCTGGCGTTGAGCGCCTTGCCGCTACTGATCTTCAGCTCCGAGATGCGGCTGCCGATCGCAGCGTCCGGCGTGCAGGTGTAGCTGAGCCCGCCGGCACGGACCATGTCGCCGCCCTGCTGGTAGTAGGGATCGGCGTTGAAGAGGTTGTCGCAGACGTCCTCGAGCAGGTCCTTGATCTGGGCCCCCGTTATCTCCTGCACATAGGTCTCGGGATAGGTGATCGCGGTTTCCGCCAGCAGATCCTCCATAGTCATGGCCTGGCCGGACAGCGCGGTGACGCCCCAGCGGAAGCCCGGCGACAGCGCGATTTCGGCGTCGAGCTCGGTGCGCAGCGCGGTGCAGATCAGCTCGTCCATGGGGCCGGAGAAATTGCCGCGGCGATAAAGCAGCCGGTCGGGCGTCGCGATCTTTTCCGACCAGTCGGCCACGTGCGGTGCACGGACCCGGCCGATCAGCTCGGCCATCGCCGGATCGGGCTTCAGCAGCTCCGAATAGACCGGCAGCAGACGATATCTGGCATCGCTGACTTTGCCGCTGTCGAGCGCGAGATCGAGCACACCCAGAAATTTCCCGTTGGAGCCGGCATTGGTGACGAGCGTCGTACCACCTGCGTTCTTCACCGGCATGGGCTGCGGCACGGCATCATGGGAGTGGCCGCCGAGAATGACGTCGATGCCGGTGACCCGGCTGGCGAGCTTGAGATCCACGTCCATGCCGTTGTGCGACAGCAGCACGACGGCGTCGACCTTGTCGGTGCCGCGCAAGGCATCGACATGCTTCTGCAACTCCTCCTCGCGGATGCCGAAGCTCCAGTCCGGTGTGAACCTCCTGGGATGCGCGATCGGAGTGTAGGGGAAGGCCTGGCCGACGATCGCGATGCGATGCCCGCCGAGCTCCTTGATGACGGAAGGCTTGAACACGCGCCCAGTGGCCTTGTCGAAGGCGGGCGCGTCGTTGAACGCGGCCTCTTCGGTCAGGAACACGTTCTGCGCCAGGAACTCGCCCTTGAAACGCTCGAGATTGTCGCGCAGCGCCTGCTCGCCATAGGTGAATTCCCAATGGCCCGTCATCGCCTCGATGCCGAGCAGATTGGCGACCTCGACCATGTCGCGGCCCTGCATCAGGTTGGCCAGCCCCGTGCCCTGCCAGAGATCGCCGCCGTCGACGAGCAGCGAACGCCGCTCGCCGAAATCGGCGCGCAGGCGATCGACCAGCGTCTTCAGATGGGCAAAGCCCCCGAGCTTGCCGAAGCGGCCTGCGGACTTCTCGAACTCGAAGCAGGTGAAGGCATAGGCATCGGCGCTGTCGGAGCGGATGCCGAAGCGCTCGAGAAAGGCCCGGCCGACCAGATGCGGCGGCCGTCCCGCCATCTCGCCGATGCCGATATTGACGCTGGGCTCGCGGAAATAGACCGGATTGAGCTGCGCATGCGTGTCGGTGATGTGCAGGATGCGCGCATTGCCGAACCGTTCGAGGTCGTAGATGCTGGCGGCGTCAGCGCCGCGGGCGAGCCGCGGCAGGCCAATCGTTGCCGCGGCAAGGCCTGCACCTTTCAGAAAATCGCGGCGGCGGATCGCCATTCAAGAATTCTCCGCGCCTCTCGTGGGGACTGCGTTCACCGCGGGGCAGTCTAGCGGATTTCCATCGCCTTCCAGGCTTCTTTTTCGGAAACAGCCTGGAAGATCGACGCCCTCGCCAGCGCTTCGGCTTCCCTGGCCGCGGCCACCGCACGGCCGAAATCGCCGCCATCGGCAGCCCTTTTCGCGGCCGCCAGCGCAGATACGGTCACCGTCCACTGGTTGCGCATGCCCGCCGCCTCCTTGGAGGCGGCTTCGGCGGCCGCATAGGCCGCCTTGTAGTCCGCCTCACTCGCCGCGCGCGCGGATGGCGCAAGGCTCAAGGCGAGCAGCATGGCCAAGCCAAGTGACAGCTTCATGGCCGTGCTCCCGGTCCCGAGATCGGCAGGCCGTTGGCGACGTAGGACAGGAAATATTCGACGTCGCGATATTCATCCGACTGCGGCTCCAGTGGAACCGCGCGGGTCTGGCTGTTGCAGGTAACGAAGCGGCGGCTGGTCGTGCCCATGCCGCTCCATTCGGAGCGGTAGATCGGCATCGCGTTGAGGATGCCGAGCGCTGGGGCGAGGGTCTCGGCGCGGATGCGCTCGCCCGGGCTCTGCACGTGGCAGCTCGCGCAGGAGAAATTCATCTGGCCGCGCCGCGTGTAGAAATAGCGCTTGCCGTTCTCGTACGCCGCCAGCGCGCGGGGATCGTCGGGGATCTTGATGTCCATCAGCTTGCCGCGCGAGGTGTAGGCCATGTAGGCGGTGAGCGAGGCCATCTCGTCCTTGACGTAGGAATAGGGCGCCTCGCCATTGGCCTCGCGGCAGCGGTTGAGCGCGAGCTCCAGCGTGATGACCTTGCCTTCGCCGCTGTCGAAGTACGGATAATTCTGGCGGATGCCGATGCCGCCGTTCGGGAAGCAGTCGGCATAGGTCTTGCCGTTCTTGAACGGGGTCGAGAACATCTCCTTGCCGGCCTCGAGCGCGAACTCGTAAGGCGGGAATTCCTCCTTCTGCTGCCACTGCCGCTTCATGTCCTCGTTCATGGAATACGGACCGTTGACGAAATCCTCGTGCTTCACGTTCGGAAATTTCTGGAAGAAGAAGTTCTGGAACGCCTTGGCGTCGGCGACGGGATCGACCTTGTCGGCAGCGATCACGCGCGGCGCGGCGAGCGCGAACGCGACGAGCGCAGCGCTGAGCGAGCCAAGCAGGAGGTGGATGCGGGCCTTCATCACGCGATCTTCGCGGTGGTCGTATCCGAGCCGCCCTTGTTGTCGGTCCAGGAGATCTTGAGCTCGTCGCCCTTCTTGGCGCCCTTGAAGCTGAACTTGACGTAGGGGTCCTTGGAGACCGCTGTGCCCCAATCGGCGACGAACACGTCCTTGCCGTTACATTCGAACTTCAGCTGCTGGATGAAATGCGCCGGGATCAACTCGCCCTTGGAGTCCTTGACGAGGCCGGTGTCCATGGGGTGCTGGATCAGCGTCTGCACCTCGGTGATGTCGCCGGTCGATGTTGCGCGCACGCGAATGCTGGATGCCATGTCGAACTGCCTCGCTTAGCCGCCGCAACCGCCGACGGTGACCTTGACCTCCTTGGTCGCGCTGTAGAGCTTGCCGTCGGCCTCTACGATCGCGGTCAATTTGGTGGTCCTGGCCATCTTGAGCCGGTTGGCAACGGCAGGGATCGTGCCATCGGGAATCCTGTAGCTGGCCGCCAGCGCGCTCGGGTTCTCCGCCACGAAGAACGAGATCGAGGTGACCTTGTCCAGCGTCGTCGTCACCGAGATCGGCACGACGCCGCCGTTCTCGGCGATCTCCGGCGCATCCAGCTTGACCTTGTCCGACGGCTCGGCGGCCTTGCCGTAGAGCGCCTTGATCGCATCCGCCTCGCTCTTCTGCCTGAAGGCCTCTTCCGGATATTTGTCGTTCGCCGCGGCGCGCGCGGGCGCGAACGGCAGATTGCCGAGGCCGAGCAGCGCCACGGAGGCAGCGCCCTGAAGGATCAGGCGCCGCGTCGGATGAGGCCTCCAATGAGGCTTGGGGGTTGTGGTCATCTCAAGTCTCCTAGGGGCCGCCGGCGGTTACAGGGTCTGCAGGAAATCAACAATCGCGTTGATCTCCTGCTCGGTCAAAATCCGGTTCCGGCCGAACGGCGGCATCATGGTTTGCGGATTGCGCTTGGTCTCGTCGAAGATGATCGCGGTGAGCTCGTTGCGATCGGGGTATTTGGCCTTGATGTCCTTCAGCTCCGGTCCGATCGTCCCCGGCAGGTCGCCGCCTTTGATGACGTGGCAGGTGAGGCAATTGCCCTTGCCGCGGTCGAAGGCGAGCTTCTGGCCCTCCGTCACGGTGGATTGCGCCCCCGCCGGGGCCATTGCCGCGCCGGCGAGGAGGGCCAGCGCAGCAAGCAGAGCGGGCTTGCGAGGAAAGGCGGTCAAGGCATCGTCCCGGCGTTATCTCGATGATCTCGTTTGCGGAATTGTTCAAAAGCACAAAGGCCATCGCCTGACAATCAAGACTATGCACGCGGTGAAATGGAGTTAATATCCTGCGCATTGCAACTGACGAGATAGTTCGTTCATTCGGATGGGCATGAACTAGCAGATTATTCTCGGACGTTTGGCCGCCTTTTCTGGTTCGCATTTTTTGGGGACGTCACTTGGCTGAATATGTGGTCGAATTTGGCAGGGATGGCGGACGGGTCGAGCCGGATGGCCGGCTCGATGCGCCTGCCTTCCATCGCAATCACGAACCGATCTGGGCAGCGCTGGAAAAGCATCTCGCGGATGCGACCGGCAACGTCGTGGAACTCGGCAGTGGAACCGGGCAGCACGTGGTGCATTTCGCCCGCCACACGCCGGGCCTGATCTGGTGGCCGAGCGATCTCAACCAGCGCCACCTCAAGAGCATCGAAGCCTGGCGCGTGCATGCCGGCCTGCCGAACATCCGTTCACCCCTGCGCATCGACCTCACCGATCCCGACTGGTGCCCGGAAATGAAAAGCGGGCAGGGGCCGACCAGCCTCGCGGCCGTGTTCTGCGCCAATGTCATTCACATCGCGCCCTGGGCCGTGGCCGAAGGCCTGTTCGCCGGCGCGGGCCGTTATCTGCGCCGCGACGGCAAGCTGTTCCTCTACGGCCCCTTCAAGCGCGACGGCAAGCATACCGCGCTCAGCAATGCGGTGTTCGACACCTCCTTGCGCGAGGGCAATCCCGAATGGGGCGTGCGCGACGTCGTCGACGTCGAGAAGCTGGCGAAGGCGGCAGGCCTCGGCCTCGTCGACACGATCGAGATGCCCGCGAACAATCTGACGCTGGTGTTTGCAAGAGGCTAGGAGGTCGTCATGCCCGGGCTTGTCCCGGGCATCCACATTCTTCGGGCGGTAAGGCAAGGCGTGGATGGCGGGGCCAAGCCCGGCCATGACGATGTGGAGACGTCAGCGCACCCAACTCTAGCCTTCATCCCGCCACCCGATCTTCTCCTTCAAGAACCGATAGCCCAGCACCTCGAAACCGGCGCGCTCCTTGTTGTCCTTGCCGTAGCCGTGGCCGCCTGCGGGCGGCTCGTAGAACCAGGCCTCATAGCCCATGGCCTGCAGCTTTGCCGCCATCTTGCGGGCATGGCCGGGATGGACGCGGTCGTCGCGCCGCGTCGTTGCAATCAGGATCGGCGGATAGGACCGGCCGGCTTTCACATTGTGATAGGCCGAGTATGTCTGCAGCCATTCCCATTCCTCCGGCTTGTCGGGATCGCCATATTCCGCGATCCAGCTCGCGCCGGCGAGCAGCTTGGTGTAGCGGCGCATGTCGATCAGCGGGATGGTACAGAACAATGCGCCGAAACGCTCGGGATAGCGCACCAGCATGTTGGTGATGAGGATGCCGCCGTTCGATCCGCCCTGCGCGGCGATGCGTTTTGCGCTCGTCACACCGCGGCGGACGAGATCGGCCGCGACCGCGGCGAAATCGTCGTGTGAAAGCTTCTTGCCGGCAAGCCGTCCGGCATCGTGCCAGCGCGTGCCGAACTCGCCGCCGCCGCGCAGATTCGCCTGCACAATCGTGCCGCCGCGCTCCAGCCACAACTTGCCGAGCGAGGAATTGTAGTACGGCTTCACCGAGTGACCAAAGCCGCCATAGGCGCTCAGATAGACCGGCGCATCGCCGGTCTCGCCGGCAGGGCCCGTCTGCACATAGGGGATACGCTCGCCGTCAACGGAGATCGCCTCGTGCTGCGTCACCACGAGGCCATCGGCGGTGAACGTCTTCGGCGCCTGCTTCAGCACGATCGGGCTTGCGACGCCGCGCTCGATCAGCAGCAGCGCCGGCGGCGTCAGCGGGTCCTGCACATTGGCGAGCAGATCGCCATTGCTCTCCGATGCATGGCGGTCGAGCGGCCAGACATCGACGACGCCGATCTGCGGCAGGCCGCCAAGTGTCTCGCGGCTCCAGCTAGTGGCAGACGGTGTGCAGATCTCGAAGCGAGGTTTGAGCTCGTCGAGAATCGACATCACCAGCTTTCCTTCCGCCCAGAACAACCCTTGCAGCGCGCGCCGCGGTGCGGGCTCGAACAGGACGACAAAATCGCGGCTGCCGGCGAGGAAGGCCGAGAGCGAGATGCCGAGCACGGTGTCGGTGGCATAGGTCCGGCCATCGACCTGCCAGTCCTTGCGTAGCTTCATCGCGAACCAGTCGCCATGCGCCTGCATCCAAATCCCGGTCGGCAGATCGAGCTTCGTCGTCGTGCCGGCCGCATCGCGCAGCCAGATGGCGTGGTTGAAGAAGTCGATCTGGTCGACGATCCAGACCCGGGGCGCCGCTCCGGTGTCGTCGGCCATGCCATAGATCACCATGTGATCGGCGGTGGTCTCGATGACCATCTGTGCCTGATCGACCGGTTGGCCGCGCCGCCACAGGCGGACGGTGCGCGCATAGCCCGAGCTCGTCGCCATGTCCTCGCCATGCGCGCTTGACAGCAGCAGCGTGTCGGCATCGAGCCAGTCGACGCCGCCTTTCGCTTCCGGCAGCGCAAAGCCGTTCGCCACGAAACTTTTCGTGGCGAGGTCGAATTCCCGCAAGGTGACGGCATCGCTGCCGCCGCGCGACAGGCTCAAGATCGCCCGCGAGCTTCCCGGCATCGTGGCGATACCGCTAAGCAACCAGTCCTCGTCTTCGCTTCTCGCGAGCTGGTCGATGTCCAGCATGGTCTCCCATGCCGGATCGGCTTTGCGAAATTCCGCAAGCGAAGTCCGCCGCCACAGGCCGCGCGGGTTGGCGGCGTCTTTCCAGAGATTGTGCAGGTCGTTGCCGCGCCGGCTGACATAGGGAATGTTGTCAGGTCGGTCATAGATCGCCGCGAGGATGTCGCGATCGTGCTCGAAGGCCTTGCCGCCGAACGCGGCGAGCGTCAGGCTGTTCTGCCGCTCGACAAAATCGAGCGCCTGCCGGCCCTCGATCTCCTCCAGCCACAGCCAGGGATCGTCGTCGGGCGCTTGAAGCGTGGGCCTGTCGTCGACGGACATGAAGGTAACTCCCGGAAGATCGCGGCGGATAGGATTTGATCGAGCGCAAGCCGTCAAGGGTGCGCAGCGTTATCATTCCAGCGATTGCGTCAGGGGCATGGCCCGCGCCCGTTTGCGCCGGTTGCCGGCCCTCTCTCACCCCTCCATAGTGCCGCGAATCAACAGAGCCCTTTGGGCGGAAATGCCGATGCTGGACGTGACTGCAGCCCATGAGATCGCCGACGATGCCCGCGCGCGCGCCAACGTGGTGCGCCTCGCCGCCGCGCAGGCGCTGACCGGCGCCAACTCGGCCGTGATCTTCGCCACCGGAGCGATCGTCGGCGCCACGCTCGCGCCCGACATGTCGTTCGCGACCGTGCCGATCTCGATGTATGTGGTCGGGCTCGCCGCCGGGACGCTGCCGACCGGCGCGATCTCGCGCCGCTTCGGCCGCCGCGACGCCTTCGTCATCGGCACGGGTCTCGGCACGCTCACCGGCCTGCTCGGCTCGCTCGCAATTCTGCGCGGCTCGTTCGCGCTGTTCTGCTTTGCTACCTTCCTCGGCGGTCTCTACGGCGCGGTGGCGCAATCCTATCGCTTCGCCGCCGCGGATGGCGCCAGTGCGGCCTACCGGCCGAAGGCCGTGTCCTGGGTGATGGCGGGCGGCGTGTTCGCCGGCGTGCTCGGTCCGCAGCTCGTGCAATGGACCATGGATGTCTGGCAGCCTTATCTGTTCGCCTTCAGCTTCCTGGTGCAGGCCGCCGTCGCGCTGATCGCGATGGGCATCGTCGCCGGCGTCGATATGCCGAAGCCCGCGCCGGCCGATCTGCACGGCGGCCGGCCGCTGCTCACGATCGTGTCCCAGCCGCGCTTCATCGCGGCAGCGCTGTGCGGCGTCATCTCCTATCCCATGATGAACCTGGTCATGACCTCGGCGCCGCTTGCGATGAAGCTGTGCGGCCTGTCCGTGTCCGATTCCAATTTCGGCCTGCAATGGCACATCGTTGCGATGTACGGGCCGAGCTTCTTCACGGGCACGCTGATCGCGCGCTTCGGCGCTCCGAAGATCGTCGCCGCCGGCCTGCTGCTGGAAGCGGGCGCCGCCATCATCGGTCTCTCCGGCCTTACGGCGATGCATTTCTGGGCGACGCTGATCGTGCTCGGCGTAGGCTGGAATTTCTCCTTCATCGGCGCCTCCGCGCTGGTGCTGGAGACGCATCGCCCGCAGGAGCGCAACAAGGTGCAGGCCTTCAACGATTTCCTGGTGTTCGGCATGATGGCGATCGGCTCGTTCTCATCGGGCCAGCTGCTCGCCAATTACGGCTGGTCCGCGGTGAACCTCGTGGTGTTCCCGCCGGTGGTGCTGGGCCTTGCGGTGCTCTCGCTGGTCTCCTGGGCGAAGCGCCGCAAGGCGCGGCTGGAGGCGGCCATGGGCGAATTCCCCGACGCCGTGTGAGTGGCGGGAGGTTGTCAGCAGCGTTGACACTTCGATCCAGGTCGAAGTGATTTTCTGAGGAAGTTTATTTAGATGTCGTCATGGCCGGGCTTGTCCCGGCCATCCACGTCTTTGCGAGGTCGGAAGAAGAACGTGGATGCCCGGAACAAGTCCGGGCATGACGGAGCAAAACAAACGGCAGATGAAATGCTCGACAATCCTCAGACCCCAGCGGCCCACGAATCCTCGGTCCGCTATGAAGGCTGGCGCATCGTCGCGGTCTGCTTCCTGCTCGCCACCTTCGGCTGGGGGCTCGGCTTCTACGGCCAGAGCGTCTATGTCGCCGAGCTGCAGCGCGCACGGGGCTGGCCGGCCTCGCTGATCTCCTCCGGCACCACGTTCTTCTATTTGTTCGGCGCGCTGCTGGTCGTCTTCGTCGGCGAGGCCGTGCGGAAATACGGTCCACGGCTCAGCCTGATCGCCGGGACGCTGGCGATGGCGTCCGCCGCGGTCGCGATCGGCGCGGTGCGCGAGCCCTGGCAGCTCTATCTCGCCAATGCCGTGCTCGCCTTCGGCTGGGCCGGCACCAGTCTCGGCATGATCACCAACACGATCAGCCTGTGGTTCGACCAGAAGCGCGGCATGGCGATCAGTCTCGCGCTCAACGGCGCCAGCTTCGGCGGCATCGCCGGCGTGCCGCTGCTGGTAGCATTGATCGGCCATATCGGCTTCGCCGGTGCGATGTACGCCGCCGCCGGCGCCATGCTGATCCTGCTCGTGCCGGTCATCCTCCTTCTCGTCGGCCGCCCGCCCGATCGCCACGGGTGGCAGGCGGCGGCGAAGGCGAAGCCGCAATCATCGACTGAGATCCGCGCCTGGGCGCTGCGGGACGCCGGCTTCCTCACGGTGACGATCGCCTTCGCCCTGGTGCTGTTCGCCCAGGTCGGCTTCATCGTGCATCTGATCTCGTTCCTCGATCCCGTGATCGGACGCGAGCGCGCCGCCGTGGCCGTCGCGGTGCTCACCGCGATGGCGGTGGTCGGCCGCGTGCTGTTCTCGCTGGTGATCGACCGCATCAATCAGCGCCTCGCGTCCGCGCTGTCGTTCCTCAGCCAGGCCGCCGCGCTTCTCGTCGTCGTCAACCTGCACAACGATTACGTGCTGATCGCGGTCTGCGCCGTGTTTGGCTTTTCGGTCGGCAACCTCATCACGCTGCCCTCGCTCATCGTGCAGCAGGAGTTCGACTCCGCCGCCTTCGGCGTGCTGATCAGCCTCAACACGGCGATCAACCAGGTGACCTACGCGTTCGGTCCCGGCGTGGTCGGTTTCCTGCGCGATCTCTCCGGCGGCTATACGCTGCCCTTCTATCTCTGCATCGTGCTGGAGGTGATGGCGGCGGCGCTGATCATGGTGCGGGGGAGGCCGCGTCTCTCTGGGATGACATCCGCTTAGCGCGGCGTCGGAGCATGGTCCGGAAAAGTGTGTAGCGGTTTTCCGAAAAGATCATGCTCAAAAGAATAACCTAAAGCGCGATGACGATCCCAATCGCATCGCGCTTTAGTCCGCCACGATCTTGACGCGGTCGCGCACCTTCACCTGCGCGGTGCGATCGAGGCCGTTCAGCACGCGGAAGCGCTCGGCGGGATGGTCGACGCCGGCCATGCGGTGGGAGAGCGACTCCACGGTATCGCCGGGCTGCACAGTGATGACCTTGATGCGCAGCGGGCGCGCGGCCTGGATTTCCTCCAGCGTCAGCCGCCGGAACGAGTTGACGGTCTCGCGCGCATTCCGCTCGCTCTCGGTCGATTTCTGCCGTGCCGCGAAGATGAAGCGATAGACGTCGCTGCCGAAGCGCAGCGCATAGACCTTGAACTGCCACTGGTCGCCCTTGGCGGTGGCGGACGCCGCTGGAAAACCGTTGACGGTGAGATCCTCGGTCGAAGCCTTCTCGACGCCTTCCATCCAGCCGGAATTGAGGTAGTCGCCGAGCGACTGTTCGGCCGGCACGCGCACGACGTCGAAGCGCATCGCCTGCGCGCCGCCCTCGCGGACGCCGATCACGGCCTGCGCGGTGTTGTCGAGCGTGAAATTGTCCGGCGCCTGGAAGGTGAAGCCGAGCTTCGGATGCAGGAAGCGCCGGCCGCGGACAAAACCTTCGCTCGGGTCTTCGCCATAGACGAGATTGTCGATCGCGGCGAGATAGCTTTCGCGATCGCGCTCGGCGCCTTCAGGCGCGGTGTATTGGCGGGCAATGTTCTGCGCGTTCTGGACGCGTTCCGGAGTTGCCGGATGCGACGAGGTGAAATCCTGCGCGCGCGGATCGAGCGAGCTCTTGCCGGCCTTCAGCTCGGCATTTCGCTCCATCGCGGACAGGAAGCGCGCCGCGCCGTACGGGTCGAAATGCGCCTTGGCGGAGATGCCGACGCCGATGCCGTCGGCCTCGAACTCCTGCTTGCGCGAGAAGCTCGCCATGGTGAGCTTGGTCTTGGCCAGCGCCAGCGCGGTGAGGTCGGGATCGTTGCTCATGTCGGTGACGACGCGTGTGACGATCGCGGCCTGGCGGGCCTGGTCCTCGCGCATCGCCGCGTGCTTGGACAGCACGTGCGCCATCTCGTGGCTGAGCACGGAGGACAATTCGGAGGTGTCGCTGGCGAGCGCGAGCAGGCCGCGCGTGACATAGAGCTGGCCGTTGGGCAGCGCGAAGGCGTTCACCGCCCCGGAATTGAGGATGGTGACCTTGTAGCCCTGGTCGGGCCGCTCGGAGGCCGCGACCAGCCGGTCGACGGTCTTGCTGACGAGCGCCTCGAGCTTGGGATCGTCATAGGTCCCGCCATAGCTCGCCAGGATGCGCTCGTGCTCCTTCTCGGTGGCCGGGGTTTGGGCGACGGCGGGCTTCGGCTTCGGCATCGCGACGGCTGCCGGGGTCGCCGCAGTCTGGAACCGGCCCATATCGCCGCAGCCAGCGAGAAGTGCGCCCAGCGCAAGGCAAAGCGCGGCCGGCGCAGCCCGCAGGCGGCGGCAATCGCCCAGTCCGTGCCGTTCTAGCACCCCATTCACGTCGTTTAACCCGTGCCCGGCCTGTCTTAAGGCCTTACCCCTGTCGGCTCGTTTGCGCCCAGCAACTCGATCTGCCCCACGAGGCGTACATCGATGCGTGGCCCCGTATTCCCCTCAACCCAGCCCCGAACGCGAATACGCCGATTCTCCAGGGACTTAAGGGCCATACCAGCGCTTTCGAACGCCGCTAGCGTGCGCTTTGAAATAGTCACGGCAAAGCCGCGTGTCCAGTTTCGTCCGAAGTTGAGGTAGGTCGTTGCCCCAGCTTGCCGGACCGACAGGACTTTGCCTTCGACCACCGTAAAGCGCCCGATCTCCGCCAAAATATCGTCCGGACTTTCCGCGTTTTTTATGGCCGACGGGTCAGCCCAGCTGCCCATTTTTTGGCGCCGCGCCGCAGCTTCGGACGCCATCAGGGCGGCCGCGCAGTCCTTGTCCAGGATCTCGGCGGAGGCGATGGCATCGCCCCGAGCGAGCAGCATGGCCTGCACCGTGATGTCGCTTTCGCCGATGAAGACCAGCGCGCTCTGGCGGCCATAGCGATCGGGCGTGTCGTCGGCGCTCCGCAGCATCACGTCGCGGCCGGCGAGCAGCGAGGTCAGCGCCTGCTTCGTGGTCGCGGTCGGCGCGATGCCGCTGAGGCGGATCTCGCGCCCGTCATCGAGCCGCACGCTGCGCGCATCGACGATGGCAGCGACGCGGCCTTCGCCTTGGGACTCGAACTGGCAGGGGGCCGCGAATGCCGAGCTACTTGCGACGAGAAGACATGCGACGATGAAGCGAAGCTGTTGCGTCACGTGATCCGGAGAGGTTGCATTGTGGCAGGACTTTAACTCATGCGTGGTGAGACGCGAAGGGGCTTTCTCACACCGGTCATTGCGAGGAGCTCTTCGCGACGAAGCAATCCAGACTGTTTCCGCGGATGCATTTCTGGATTGCTTCGCGGTGCCTGTCATCGGGCCGCGCTTCGCGCGGACCCGTTGGCTCGCAATGACAATGCGGGGACAGCTTCCGTCCTCTCGGCATTCCGCTTTGCGGAAAGCGCGCATTGATCATTGATCTGCATCGCACCTGCGCTTGCTGCGCTCTTGCGCATGCGGCATGATTGCGGCAACAGCGAACAGCAATAACCCAAGAGCAATAACCAAGCCGCCATCAGAGCACGGCGCGATAAGGGAGGTCGTTTTCGATGAAGACTATTTTGTCCGGCATTTTTGCCGCCGCGTTTGCCCTCAATGCGAGCGCCGCACAGGCTCAGGACAAGCCGCCGCTGAAGATCGGCGGCATCCTCGACATGTCGAGCCTTTATGCAGATATCACCGGCTCCGGCAGCGAGACTGCGGCGAAGATGGCGGTCGAGGATTTCGGCGGCGAGGTGCTGGGGCGCAAGATCCAGGTGCTGGCAGCCGATCATCAAAACAAGGCCGACCTCTCCGCCAATATTGCCCGCGACATGCTCGACAACCAGGGCGTCGAGATGATCTACGACGTCGCGGCCTCCGCGACCGCACTCGCCGCCGGCGAGATCGCAAAAGCGCGCAACAAGATCATCATGTTCAACGGGCCGGGCTCGATCCGTCTCTCCAACGAAGCCTGCGGCCCCTACACCATCCACTACGTGTTCGATACTTACGGTCAGGCCAACGTGACCGGCCTCGCAACCGTGAAGTCGGGCCTCGACAGCTGGTTCTTCCTCACCGCCGATTACGCCTTCGGCCAGGATCTGGAAAAGGACACCAGCACCGTCGTGACCAAGACCGGCGGCAAGGTGCTCGGCAGCGTCCGCCATCCGCTCAACACCTCGGATTTCTCCTCCTTCCTGCTCCAGGCCCAGGCTTCCAAGGCCAAGGTTATCGGGCTTGCGAATGCCGGCGGCGACACCATCAACGCCATCAAGCAGGCGGCGGAGTTCGGCATCACCAAGGGCGGCCAGAAGGTCTCGCCGCTGCTCGCGTTCGTCACCGATATCGACTCGATCGGGCTCGAGACCGCGCAGGGGCTGCTGCTCGCGGAAGCGTTCTACTGGGATCTCAACGACGACACGCGTGCATTCTCGAAGCGCTTCATGGAGCGCACCAAGCGGGTGCCGACCTCGGCCCAGGCCGGAGTCTATTCCTCCATCACGCATTACCTGAAAGCCGTGAAGGCAGCCGGCACGACCGACGCCGCGGCGGTGATCAAGCTGATGAAGGAGACGCCGATCAACGACTTCTTCGCCAAGAACGGCAAGATCCGCGAGGACGGCCGCATGATCCACGACATGTACCTGTTCGAGGTGAAGAAGCCGTCGGAGTCCAAGGGCCGCTGGGACGATTACAAGCTGCTCGCCACCGTCCCCGGCAACGAGGCGTTCCAGTCATTGGAGCTGTCGCGCTGCCCGCTGGTGAAGAAGTGACGGCGTGACGTAAGGGCACGCCGTCATCCCGGGGCGCGCCAAACAATAGGTCGTCATCCCGGGGCTCGCGAAAGCGAGAGCCCGGGATCCATTGGGCGGCATTGACGGTTGAGAGATGGATTCCGGGTTCGCGACTTCGTCGCGCCCCGGAATGATAAAGTGAGAGAGTGGCACCACAGAATGAGGCCAACATCCATGAACGACATGGTCCTGCAAAAGCTCGAAGGCGGGCTGCTCACCATCACGATGAATCGGCCGGAGCGGAAGAACGCGCTCAATCCCGAGATGGTCGCCGGGCTGGTCGAGGCGGCGCGGCGCGCGGCTGATGATCCCGAGGTGCGGGCGGTGCTGTTCAAGGGCGCCGGCGGCTCCTTCTGCGTCGGCGGCGACGTCAAATCGATGGCAGCTGGTCGCGCGCCGCTGCCGTTCGAGCAGAAGCTCGCAAACTTGCGCCGCGGCATGGAGGTCTCGCGCATCCTGCATCAGATGCCAAAGCCCGTGGTGGCCCAGCTCGATGGCGCGGCGGCGGGCGCCGGCCTGTCCATGGCGCTGTCCTGCGACCTGCGCATCGCCTCCGAATCCTGCAAGATCACCACCGCCTTCGCCAAGGTCGGGTTCTCCGGTGATTACGGCGGCACCTATTTCCTGACCCAGCTGCTCGGCAGTGCGCGGGCGCGCGAGCTCTATCTGATGTCGCCGGTGCTCACCGCGAAGGAGGCACATGCGATCGGCATGGTGACGAAGGTCGTGCCCGACGCCGAGATCGACGCGGCCGCGCATGAGCTCGCGCTGTCGCTGGCGCAAGGGCCGTCGATCGCGCTCGGCTTCATCAAGCGCAACATCAACAACGCCGAGCACCTGGCGCTGGAAGATTGTTTCGACGGTGAAGCCATCCATCACACCCGTTGCGGCGACACCGAGGACCACAAGGAGGCGGCCAAGGCCTTCGTCGAGAAGCGCAAGCCGACCTTTAAGGGCGCATGACGATGACGCCCTATATCCGGCTGCGTCAGATCTGCCTGGTCGCCCCGCAGCTCGAGCCCGTCATCACGGATATCGGTCGGATCATGGGCCTCGCCGTCTGCTACCGCGACGGCAATGTCGCCAAATACGGTCTGGAGAACGCGCTGCTCCCGGTCGACACGATCCTGCTGGAGGTGGTCGCGCCGTTCAAGGACGGCACCACGGCCGGTCGCTTCATCGAGAAGACCGGCGGCCGCGGCGGTTACATGGCGATCTTCTGCTGCGACGACCCGGACGAGCGCGGCCGCAACGCCAATGCGCTCGGCGTGCGCACCGCCAATGTCATCGACCACGCGCCGTATCACGGCGTCCAGCTCCACCCCCGCGACTGCCGCGCCGCCTTCATCGAGTTCAATCACACCGAAGGCAGCGACGACATCCTCGGGCCGTATCCTCCGGCGGGACCGGACTGGCAGAAATTCATCCGCAAGGATGTGACCGAGGCGCTGACGGCGGTGGAGATGCAGAGCCCGGATCCCGCGGGGCTCGCCGAGCATTGGGGCAGGATCATCGGAATTGCGCCTGAAGGCGCCGAACTGAAGCTACCCAACGCGACCTTCCGCTTCGTCAAGGGCGCCAGCGAGATCATGAGTGCGCTGGAGTTTCGGGTGACTGACGTGGCGCAGGTGCTGCATACCGCCAAGGCAAAAGGGCTCGCGGTTGAGGGCAACGAGTTTCTGCTGGGCGGAGTGACGTTCCGCGTGAGTTGATCGGGCAAACCCTCTCCCCCTGTGGGAGAGGGTGGCTCGCCGCGAGCGGCGAGACGGGTGAGGGGTCTCTCTCCGCGAGCGAATCACTTGCGTTTGAATGCGCTGAAGCAACCCCTCATCCGGCGCTTCGCGCCACCTTCTCCCACAAGGGGAGAAGGAAGAAAGAAGCGATCGCTTTGTAATAAACTACCTTCCCTTGAAATTCGCCACCCGCCGCTCTTCCGTGGCCTTCACGCCTTCCTTGAAATCGTCCGTCGCGCGCAGCCGCGTCTGCTCGGCGAGCTCGTGATTGGTCGCGGCCATCACGCGGTCGGCGAGGCCATTGCGCATCGTGGCGCGGGTGGAGAGCAGGCCGAGCGGGGAGCATTCGGCGATCTCGCCGGCGAGCTTCATCGCGGCCACCTTGACCTGGTCCTGCGGCACCAGCTCGTTGGCGAGGCCCCATTTGTAGGCTTCCTCGCCCGTGACGCGGCGGCTGGTATAGAACATCAGTTCGGCGTTGTTCTTGCCGATCAGCTCCGGCAGCGTCACGGTCAGGCCGAAGCCGGGGTGGAAGCCGAGCTTGGTGAAGTTTGCGGAGAAGCGCGCTTCGGGACAGGTGACGCGGAAATCGGCCGACACGGCAAGCCCGAGTCCGCCACCGATGGCCGCGCCCTGCACGGCGGCAACGATCGGCTTCTTGGCGCGGAAGATGCGCACGGCCTGGATGTAGAGATGGTTGATCGGGCCGAGACTGTCGGCCGGATCGCCCTTTTTCTCGGCCTCGCGCGCCTCCTGGGCCTGCCGCGCCGGATCGCCGAAATTGGCGCCGGCGCAGAACGCCTTGCCCTGCGCGGAGAGCACGGAGGCACGGATCTCGATATCGCGGTCGAACTCGTCGAGCGCGTCCGCGATCTGGTTGATCAGCGAGATATCGAAGAAGTTGAGCGGCGGACGGCGAATCTCGATGGTGCCGACATGCCCGACCTTCTCGACGCCGATATCTTGATAGGTGCTCATGATGATCCTCGATTGACTTAACGCAGACCCAATCCGCGGGCGATGATACCGCGCAGCACCTCGGTGGTGCCGCCCTGGATGGTGAGTTTCGGCGCGGTCTTGATCGCGAAGTCGAGCTGCCGCTCCAAGGTCTCACGGTTGGTCGCGGTCTCCTCGACGAAGGCGGCGAGATCGCGCACGCGATGCGGCAGCTGCTGCTCCCAGACCGTGCCGATGTCCTTGACGATGGACGCTTCGACCACCGGCTCCTTGCCGGCTTCGAGCATGCCGGCCACCGAGACCGACATCCGCCGCATAGTGTGGAGCTGCGCGACCAGGCGGCCGATGCCCTCGGCGCTGCGCGTGTCGGGATTGGGACCGACAGCGCGGACCAGCTCGGTGAGGACGTAATAGGTCTCGAGGAAACGCTCAGGGCCCGAGCGTTCATAGGCGAGCTCGCTCGTCGCCTGTTTCCAGGCGCCGTCGACTTCGCCGAGCACGTGATCGTCAGGGATGAAGTGATCGGTGAAGACCACCTCGTTGAACTCGTACTGGCCGGTGATCTGGCCGATCGGGTTCACCTTGATGCCCGGCTGCTTCATCTTGACTAGGAACTGGGTCAGGCCGTGGCGGCGGTTTTCCTTGGTCGGCGGCGAGGTCCGGAAGATCGCGATCATGTAGTCGGCGATATGCGCCGACGAGGTCCAGATCTTGGTGCCGTTGATGAGATAGCCGCCCTCGATCTTGGTCGCGCGCGTCTTCGCCGCGAACAAATCGGAGCCCGAGTTCGGCTCGCTCATGCCGATCGCAAAGCAGATCTCGCCGCGGCAGATCCGCGGCAGGATCTCCATCTTTATGTGCTCGGGCGCGTACTTCAAAAGCACCGGCCCGCTCTGGCGGTCGGCGACGAAAAAGCGCCGCGTCGGCGCGTTGGCGACGCGCATCTCCTCGGTCACCACGTAGCGCTCGAGGAAGGAGCGTTCCTGGCCGCCATACTTCTTCGGCCAGGTCATGCCGAGCCAGCCCTTGGCACCGACCCGGCGGGAAAATTCCGGCGCGTCGGTGTCTTCGCGGTTGGGCTTGTGCGGATCGAAAGTGCCGGCGGCGATCTCCTCGGCGAGGAAGGCGCGTACTTCCTTGCGCAATTGCTCGCACTTTTCCGGCAGGCGGATCGGATCGAAACGGAGGGCAGCGGTCATTGTGTCTCGTTCCCTGATCAGCGCGATGCCACGAGCGGCCACAATTCGTCGGCACCGCGGTTTGCGACGAGCTTGCCGAGTTCGACGGCCCAGTAGCTTTCCGAGCCGAAATCGTCGCGCCAGGCGAGCGCGCGCAGCGAATAGCGGTGCAGGATGTGCTCCATTGTGAAGCCGATCGCGCCATGAACCTGATGGGCGATGCCGCCGCCTTTCTCAGCGGCTTCCGCGCAGCGGATCTTTGCCGAGGCGGCTTCGAGATAGATCTCGTCGTTGAACGATGTTGCATTCGCGATGGCGTCGGCGGCGGAGGTCGCCGCCGCCAGCGCCGCGGCGGATTCACCGGCGAGGCGGGCGAGATTGTGCTGCACGGCCTGGAACTTCGAGATCTTCTTCTCGAAGGCGACGCGCTCGTTGGAATAGCGCACGGAAATGTCGAGCATGGATTCGAGGGCGCCTGCGATCTGCAGGCTGCGCGCGACGCCGCCCATCAGCATCAGATGGGCCTGGTCGACGCCTTTCGGCGCAGGCTTGAGCGTGACGGGCTGGACCTTGTCGAGCGTCACCGTGTCGCTGTGGTCATAGCCGACGTTGAGGCCCGCCTCGATGCGCACCTTGGTCGCATCGACCAGGGCGATGGAAACACCGTTCTTGCCGTGCGCCAGCACCGCAAAGTGCTTCGCCGCTTTGGCAAAAGGCACGCCGCGCACACGGCCGGAGAGCGCACCGTCGGCATCGAGGCTGATGCGGTCCTTTGGCGTAGCAGGCAGCACCGTCATCTCGCCTTCGGGGGAAGCGATCCTCGCCTGCGCCAGCAGCCAGCCCGCCAGCATGGTCTCGGCTAGCGGAACCGCGACTGCGAAACGGCCGGCGGCGTTCAGCAGCGCAAAGCCGTCGGCGAGGCTCGCGCCCGAGCCGCCGAGATCATCCGGCACCCAGGCCAGCGGCAGGCCGGCTTCGCTCAGCGCCTGCCACAGCGGCGCCTGCCACGAATTCGTCTTGTCGTTGTTGATGGTTTGCGGATCGGCGAGATCGGCGAAGATTTTCTCCGCGGTCTCGACGATGATATTGTCACTCTCCGCCACAGCGTTCCCCGTATCTTGCCATTGGCGCGTCCGGTCTGATCGGGCCAGCGCGCAGTCTCTTCTTGCGCCCGATGATCGGAAAAAGCCATGGCCCTGACAAGCGTTGATCGCAGGTCCATCTGCGGCGCCGGCATGGGGCCAGGCTGCAGGAAATGCTAATTCCGCTTAGCGGAGTTTGCTCGATTTGCAGGGCGCGGCAAACTCGCTAAACAGGACGCCACACCAGATACAGGGGAAGGAAATCCGGATGGCAAAAGACGGCTTGTGCGCAATCGTGACTGGGTCTGCATCCGGCCTGGGCGCAGCGACCGCGGAAATTCTCGCCCGCAGCGGGGCGCGGCTCGTCATCAACTATTCGTCGAGCCAGAAGGAAGCCGAGGCGACGGCCGAGACCTGCCGCAAGGCCGGTGCTGCGGAGGTGCTGGTCGCACAGGGCGACGTCTCGAAGGATGAGGATTGCCGCAAGATCGTCGCGGCGGCGAGCGGCTGGGGTCGGCTCGATATCCTCGTCAACAATGCCGGCACCACGAAGCATGTGGCTCACGCCGATCTCGATGGATTGTCAGCGGAAGACTTCCAGCGGGTCTATGGCGTCAACACCATCGGCCCGTTCCAGATGGTGCGCGCGGCGCGCAGCCTGCTCGAAGCCGCTGCCAAAACATCTGGGCGGCCATCTGCGGTCGTGAACGTCTCCTCGGTCGCCGGCATCAGCGGCGTCGGCTCGTCGATTGCGTACGCCGCGAGCAAGGGTGCGCTCAACACCATGACGCTGTCGCTGTCGCGCGCGCTGGCGCCGCTGATCCGCGTCAACACGGTGTGCCCCGGTTACATCGATACGCCCTGGTTCACCAAGGGTCGCGGCGAGGCGCAGGCCAAGCAGGTGCGCGACAGCGTCGTGGCGAAAGTGCCGCTGAAGGTCGCATCATCCGCGGAGGACATCGCCCAGCTCGTCTGCTTCCTGGCGCTGCCGGCCTCCAGCAACATGACCGGCGAGGTCGTGCGCATGGATGCGGGAATGCATTTGATTACGTGAGACCCGATACGCCCTCTCCGCGTCATGGCCGGGCTTGACCCGGCCATCCACGTGAGGCCGCTCGGGTCGAAGGACGTGGATGCCCGGGTCAAGCCCGGGCATGACGATGAGGAGGTGGCGTGCTCTCGTCGTTACCGCTTCTAAGCGCTATCCCTTGATCACGCCGCTCGCTACCAGCCGATTCCAGATGAACAGCACCACCACCGCGCCGATGGTCGCGGTGATGAAGCCGGCGCCCTGGTCGGGGCTGTAATGGCCGATGGCTTGGCCGATCCAGGTGGCCAGAAACGCACCGGCAATGCCGAGGATGGTGGTGAGGATGAAGCCGCTCGGATTGTTCGGCCCCGGCGACAGCCAGCGCGCGATGAGGCCGGCAATGAAGCCGACCAGGATGATCCAAAACAGGCCGCCCATGCTCATGACTGTGCTCCCCTCTCTTTGAACCGATCAGACCCGATCCGAGAGTTCATTCTCGGTCGGCAGCCGTCCGTCCGGCGTCAAATGGTCGACCACCTGGGGCAGATACTGGCTGAGGCCGGAGAGCAGCTCTTCGCGTGACAGGCCGCTCTGGGCGGACAGGCTCTCGATCTGGTCGGCGCCGAGCGCGCTGGCGAGATCGCCCGGCGCGATTGGCTTGTTCTCGCCCTTGCCGACCCAGGAATTGGCGGCATCACCGTGTCCGCTCTGCTGGAGCTGGTTGAGGAGATCGCCAAGCCCGCCGCTCAGAATGCTGCCGGCCGCACCGCCGGCGAGCAGGCCGCCGAGGCCGCCCTTGAGCATGTCGTTCAGACCGCCGCCCCGACCTACGTTCACCGGCGGAGGCGCGGGTGTCGGCAACGGTTGGGGCGCTGAGCCGGACTGGTTGCCGGTGAAATGCTTGAATGCCTTCCAGGCGAGCAGGCCGAGCAGCGCCATGGTCATCGGCGACATGCCGCCGGAGGATTTCTCGGAGCTCGGTGTGCTCTGGCCGCGCGGGCCGTTCTGCATGCCGTTGAGGACGTCGAGTAGACCCATGGTGCTCTCCTTTGGCGTCTCGTTCGGCGAGCGCTCGCCGCTGACTGCCCCCGGGGCGAGAAGATATGGGGCACTCATGACCGTTACAAGTCGGATGCGCCGCGATTGGTTGTCGGGCTCGGCTCTGCTATCGAAGGCCGGTCATTCAGGGAGTGAGCTCGGTGATTGCGGATCGACCGATCGTTGTGGCCGGCGCCGGCGCCATCGGCTGTTTCGTCGGCGGCATGCTGGCCGCCAGCGGCCGCCGCGTCGCGCTCCTGGTGCGGCCGCGGGTAAAGACCGAGATCGAGCGGTTCGGCTTGCTTCTGACTGATTTCGACGGCTCCGAGAACAAGCTCGGCGCGGGTCAACTGGCGCTGTCGGAGGATCCCTCGATCTTCCACAGCGCCGGCATCGTGCTGGTGACGGTGAAAAGCGCCGATACCGCTGCTGTCGCCGAGCAGATCGCGCAGCATGCGCCTGAGGATGCCGTCATCGTCTCGCTTCAGAACGGCGTCGGCAATGTCGCTGCGCTGCGCGAGCGGCTGGGCGGCCGCCGCGTGCTGGCCGGCATGGTGCCGTTCAACGTGATCGCGATGGGCGAGGGCCGCTTCCACCGCTCGACCTCCGGCGACATTCATGTTGGCGAGGATGCGGAGAACACGGCCGGGAAGCTCTCGGTCGCCGGCCTCACGATGCGCGCGAGCAGCGACATCACGGGCGTGCAATGGGGCAAGCTGATCATCAACCTGAACAACGCGCTCAGCGCGCTGTCGGACATGCCGCTTGCCGCGCAACTGGCCAGCCGCGACTGGCGCAGGCTGTTCGCCGACCAGATGGCCGAAGGGCTGGCCGTGCTGAAGGCCGCCCACATCGTGCCGGTGTCGTCGACGCCGATCCCGATGAGCTGGTCTCCAACCCTGCTGCGGCTGCCGGATGCGATCTTCGGTGCAATCCTGGGCCGGACCATGAAGATCGATCCCGAGGCGCGCTCCTCGATGTGGCAGGATCTGAAGCAGGGCCGCAAGACCGAGATCGACTATCTGCAGGGCGCGGTGATCGCGCTCGCCGAGCGGAACCATGTCGCCGTGCCGCTGATGCGCCGCATTGTTGCGCTGATCAAGGAAGCCGAGGCGGCCGGCAACGGTCCGCTCCGTATGACGCCGCAGCAGATTCGGGGGTAGCGCCCGAAAGGAGGAGCGCGATGAAACGTGGTCTTGTGATCGGGCTCGCGCTGACCGCCTTCTGCGGCACATCGACGCTCGCCTATGCGAGGCCGCCGACGGTGATGAACTCACCTGGATATGACAGGCGATTGCAGGAGAGCCGGTCGCAGTTGGGTGCTTCGCCGATGGTGACGGAGCCGGCGACTGCGCCGTTGGCGAAACCGAAGCAGGGCAAGAAGAAGCGCACGAACTGAGGGTGGGAGCTGATCTCCATCCAACTCGTCATTGCGAGCCACCGGGTCGGCGCAAAGCGCCGCCCGATGACAGGCTCCGCGAAGCAATCCAGAATCCCGCCGCGGAAAGACCCTGGATTGCTTCGTCGCAAGGGCTCCTCGCAATGACGGTTATGGATGCAACTCACCCCTTCTTCGCGGGCTTGCTCGGGGTCGGGTTGAACAGCTTCTTCAGGTCGTTCAAGCTCTCCGACAGCCGCGGCCATTCGCAGGAGAACGAGCCCTTGGCGCAAGGTGCAGCCTTCGGCTTCGCGCCCGCGGCTTGCTGCACCTTCGGCCGCTCGACCGGCACCGGCACGCGCGCGACTTCGGTCCGCAGCGCGACCTGCTGCAGCTGCTGCAACTGCTGCTCCTGCTGTTCGCGCTGCTGCCGGGCGATAGCCTGGGCCGCTTCGTTGCTGCGGCGCTGGTTGGCGAGATAGGCCGTATAGGCTTCGTCGATCTTCTTCTGCTCCTCCGGCGTCGGATTGGGACCGGCGATATCGAAGGTGCGATCCTGGAGGAAATCGTAATAGGAATAGCCGCCGCCCGGCTTGCGGCGGCCGGCGAACTTGGCGTTGCAATCGGCAAGGGCGGCCGTCTTCTCCGCTTTGGTTGCGGCCTTCTCGGCGGCGTCGGCGCATTCCTCGAAATCAACCGGAGCGCGCTTCCACCATTGCGCCTCGGCATGCCCGTGCGTCAGCAGGAACAAACCTGCTGTACCTACGGCGAGCAGCGCCGCACGACGCGATGTAACGACCGACGACATTCTACGAGAGCATTCCTTGCGCAACTCAACCCGAACTGAGTCGAGCCGGATTTTTGCCCCTTTCTTGCCGGCTTGTCACCCATGGAACCCAGGAAATTCAGGGCTGCGATGCTGACATTTTGTGCTTGACGTGGCGCGAGAGTCACAGCGCCCTGACGGCAGGCTGGTACACTCGTGCCGCGAGCGCCTCACTCCTGCGGCGACGCCAAGAAGACGAAATGGAAACGCCTGATGTTGCTGCCGCTCTCAGATGTGCCGCGCTGGTACGCGGAACGCAAACCACACGGCACGATTGCGATCCGTCACGGGCAGGACACGCTGACCTGGGACGAGCTCGAGCGCGGCGCCAACCGCCGCGCGCGGGCATTCATGGCCAAGGGCGTCAAGCCCGGGGATTTCGTCGCGATCGGATTGCCGAACGGCAACGCGTTCTTCGAGACCTCCTTTGCGGTGTGGAAATGCGGCGCGACGCCGACCTCGCTGTCGTGGCGGCTGCCGCGCGGCGAAGCCGCCGCCGTGCTCGACATTCTCAAGCCTGCGCTGGTGGTCGGCGGCGAGGCCGACTGGAATGCGCCCAACCGGTTGGCCGCCGACTTCGTGCCGGAAGGATTCTCGGATGGGCCGCTGGCGCCGCCGGTGGCGCGATACTGGAAGGCGATGACCTCAGGCGGCTCGACCGGCCGACCCAAAGTGATCCTCGATCACCAGCCGGCCGTGACCGATACTGCGGCTGCGCCGCCGCTCAATATTCCATTCGGCGTATCGCTGCTCAATCCCGGTCCGCTCTACCACAACGCGCCGTTCATCGTGTCGCATTATGCGCTGTTCGTCGGCGGCAAGCTCACGGGGCTGACCAAGTTCGACGCCGAGGAGACGCTGCGGCAGATCGAACGCGAGCGCGTGCAATGGGTCAATTTCGTGCCGACCATGATGCACCGGATCTGGGCGCTGCCTGCGAGCGTGCGCAACTCTTACGATCTGTCGAGCCTGCAGACGGTCTTCCACATGGCTGCGCCGATGCCGCCGTGGCTAAAGGAGAACTGGATCGGCTGGCTCGGACCCGAGCGGATTTGGGAGCTCTATGGTGGCACCGAGCGGCAGGGCGCCTGCATCATCTCCGGCACTGAATGGCTGACGCACAAGGGCTCGGTTGGCAAGATCGGCGACATGGCGAAGCTTCGCATCGTCGGCGAGGACGGCAAGGACGTTGCGCCCGGCGAGACCGGCGAGATCTATTTCCTCAACAATGACGGCAAGGACGCCACCTACCATTATCTCGGCGCCGAGCCGAAGCGCCGCGCCGACGGCTGGGAATCGCTCGGCGATATCGGCCGGCTGGACGCCGAAGGTTATCTCTATCTCGGCGACCGCCTCGCCGACATGGTGCTGCGCGGCGGCGCCAACATCTATCCGGCCGAGGTCGAGGCCGCGGTGTCCGAGGCTCCCGGTGTGCGCTCCTGCGTCGTGGTGGGCCTGCCCGATCCGGAATTGGGCCAGCGTGTGCATGCCATCATCGAGCCGGAGCCCGATGCGGACGGGCAGGCCATTGCCGACGGCATGGCGGATTTTCTCAAGGACCGGCTCAGCCGCTATAAGCATCCCGAAAGCTTCGAATTCGTCAGCGCCCCGCCGCGCGACGATTCCGGAAAAGTTCGGCGCACCCTGTTGCGCGATGAGCGTGCGACGTGGATGAAGGAGGGGCGCGCGTTCCGGATCTTGCCTTCGAAGGCGCGGGCGCATGCCGAATGAGACAAGCAAGGAAGGACTGACATGACGATCACCATCGTAGCGAGCAGCGTGCCGAAGCCGCCGGCAAATATCATCGAAGGTTTCAGGGACGCGCCGACCTCGGTGATCTCGGACAATCTCGCCCGGCTGCCCGGCGCAGTGGGGCTGAGGCCCTATCACCGCGGCGGCAAGCTGGTGGGCACGGCCTTCACCGTGCGCACCCGTCCCGGCGACAATCTCGCGATCCACCGCGCGCTGGATCTGGTCGGGCCCGGCGACGTCATCGTGGTCGACGGCGGCGGCGACGAGACGCGCGCGCTGATCGGTGAGATCATGAAGAACATCGCGCAATGGCGCAAAGCCGAAGGCTACGTAATCGACGGCGCGATCCGCGACGTCGCAGCATTCGCGGCCGACGACTTCCCCTGCTACGCCCGCGCAGTGATCCATCGCGGTCCCTACAAGAACGGCCCCGGCGAGATCAACGTGCCGGTGACGATCGGCGGCAGCGTGATTGCGCCCGGCGACATCGTCGTCGGCGACGAGGACGGCGTGGTGTCGTTTCCCGCTGCCGGCGCGGCCGCCCTGTTGGAAGCGGTGCGTGTCCAGGTCGCGCGCGAGGAGGAGACGCTGAAGGCGATCCGCGAGGGCCGTTACCAGGGCGCCTACGGCAAGTCCTGATCAGAGGAGCGTGAAGGGAGGATGGCGTGAGCCAGAAGGACGAATTCCACAATCTCGATGATGCCAGCGACGGACTCTTCCGCGAGCTTGCCGCCGGCGTGACCACGCGCATCTTCTCCGGCGAGCAGGCGATGCTATCGGTGGTGACGCTGGCACCGCATGCGCAAGGCACGCTGCATCATCACCCCGAGGAGCAGTGGGGCGTGCTGCTCGACGGCTCCGCCATCCGCGTCCAGGGCGAGGAGGAAATCCCGGTGAAGAAGGGCGATTTCTGGCGCACGCCCGGGAACGTGCCGCACACCATGCGCGCCGGGCCGGACGGCGCCCGCGTGCTGGACATCTTCAGTCCGCCTCGGCCAGAATACAGAAAAGCAGGATCAGGCTTCGGCACGACCTAGCGCTCAAAAGCAAAAAAGCAAAGCGCTACACATAAAGGGAGGGGACCATGACGATCACACGACGGGCGCTGCTGGCCGCGCCGGCTATTCTCGCATTGACGCCGGCGATGGCGCAGGCCGGCAAAATCACGCTGGTGGTGCCGTTCCCGCCGGGCGGATCGACCGACGCCATGGCGCGGCTGCTGCAGACGAACCTGCAGACCAAGCTTGGTCGCATCGTGGTGGTCGAGAACAAGTCGGGCGCGGCCGGTGCGCTCGGCGCTGCGCAGGTCGCCAAGAGTCCGGCCGACGGCTCGACCTTCCTGGTCACCTTCGATTCCCACGCGGTGATCCCGTCGATTCTCGACAAGCCGCCGGTCGATGTCGAGCGCGAGCTGATGCCGGTGCTGCTGATCGGCACCGCGCCTTACGTGATCGCGGCCGGCGCCGGCCGCCCCTACAAGAGCTTTGCCGACGTGGTCGCCGCCTGCAAGGCAAGCCCCGGCGCGGTGAAATACGCCTCGGTCGGCATCGGCACGCTCGGCCATCTCGCCACGACCGTGCTCGGCAGCAAGGCCGGTGTCGAGATCATGCACGTGCCTTATCGCGGCGGCGGGCCGGCCATGAACGACGTGCTCGGCGGCCACGTCGATCTCATCGCGGGATCGGCGGCGCTGGTCGCCGCCCAGCTCGGCACGAATATGCTGCGTCCGATCCTGCAGCTCGGCCGCGAGCGGCTGCCGGCCCTGCCTGATACTCAGACCGCGATCGAGGCCGGCTTCCCGGACTTCGAGACGCTGGCCTGGTGGGGCATCTTCGCGCCCACGGGCACGCCGCCGGACGTCGTCGCGGCCTTCGCGGCGGCGTCCAAGGAGATCCTGAGCGAGCCCGCGACCGCCGCCCAGCTGAAGGAGACGCAACACATGACGCTGCTGCTCCAGGACGGCGCCGCCTTCAAGACCTTCTTCGACAAGCAGGTCGCCACCTGGGGCAAGGTCGTGAAGGACAACAATATCAAGGCGTGAGGCCCCGTCATGCCCGGCGAAGGGGACGTGCGAAACTGAGCTCATGGCCATCGGGGTCGGTGAGATGGAAGTAGCGCTCGCCCCATTCGGCGTCGCGCGGCGTGGTTGACGGCTGCCATCCGGCGGCGCGCGCCTGCTCATAGGTTGCGTCGACATCGGCGACATGGAAGATGACGCGGCCCCACCAGGACCAGCGCTTGTCGTCCGGCTGTGCCGTCAGGTTGAGATAACCGGGGCCGACGCGAAAGCTCGTGAATGCGGCGGCTTCGCCACCATACAAGAGCTCGAACCCCAGCGACCGGTAGAAGTGCACGGCGCGCCCCATGTCATGCGTGCCGAGCGTGATGGCGCTGATGCTTTCGATCATGTGAGCTGCTCCGTTGGGCGGGGCCTGGAAGTATAGCCGCCCCGTTCAGGCTGACGATCGATCTCGCCCGCCTGACGGCTGGCGAACCGCATTTTGCTCTGCTATGAGGGGGCCGAGCCCGCACCCACGGGTTCCGCGGTCCCGTAGCTCAGCCGGATAGAGCGGCGGTTTCCTAAACCGTAGGTCGGAAGTTCGAGTCTTCCCGGGATCGCCACTTTTCCGCGCGTTTGCGCCGCGCCTAGGGCACGCAACGCCGGTATTCCCCCCAAGCGTTATTCCATCGTGACGTGTGCCGACAGCCGGCTAAAATACGGCGGGTGCAGGGGGCCTTGCATGGCGGACTCATGGTACTACGCTGAGGGCGGGCAGCGGCGCGATCGGCATCGTGCGCCTAGTCGTCAATACCGCGCAATATGTGCAGTCGATCTCCAGCGAGACCTGGGTGCAATTCTCAATCGTATTTTGGGGCGAGATTGCGATGAACGTCGCGCTGATCGGTCTCGCAATCTGGACGGCGGTGCTCCTGTTCATGCATTCCCGTAGATTTCCAGCGTTCTTCATTGTGCAGATGATCTGTGCGGTACTGATCCCGTTGATCGATCTGGTTTGGGTTGCATCGATCTTTTCCATCGGCTTGAACCGTCCGTTCGGTGATTTTTTCACTATCGAACCTCTTCAAGTCGCACGAATGGTCGTCGGTGCGATCAGTGCCGCGATTTGGATAACCTATGTCCTTCGCTCCCGTAGAGTCGCGAATACGTTCACGGAGTAAGCCGTCATGCATCTGGCGGCCCGCAAGCCGAGCGGACAGGATGCCCGCTAATTTGCTCGGCTGGTGCAAAAATTGCTAACAGAAGGGGCCGGGCCGGAAGGGGCACCTTCCAGCCCGGTCCATGCCTGTCCGTTGCCATACCCGGAGACCATGATGCCTTTTGACTTGATCCTTCGCGGCGGAAGGGTCATTGACCCCTCGCAGAAGCTCGATGCCGTGACGGATGTCGCATTTTCGAACGGCAAGGTTGCCGCTGTTGGCACAGGGCTCAAGGCGGATCCGGGCACGGAGGTGCGTGACGTCTCCCGGTTCATCGTGACGCCGGGACTCATCGATCTCCACACCCATGTCTACTGGGGCGGCACCTCGCTCGGCATTGATGCCGAGGAGTTCTGCCGCCTCTCCGGCGTCACCACGGCGGTGGATACCGGCAGCGCTGGCCCCGGCAATTTCGCCGGCTTCCGCAAGCATGTGATCGAGCCGAGCCAGGTCCGCATCCTCGCCTATTTGCACGTCTCGCATGCCGGCATCTTCGGCTTCTCGCACCGGATTATGGTCGGCGAGAGCGAGGAGCTGCGCCTGATGAATCCGATCGAGGCGGCCGAAGTGGCCGATGCCAACCGCGATCTCATCGTCGGCATCAAGGTGCGCGTGGGCCTGCATTCCTCGGGCACGTCGGGCGCGGTGCCGCTCGACATCGCGCTCGAGGTCGCGAACGAGGTCGGCATGCCGCTGATGGCGCATATCGACCATCCGCCGCCGAGCTATGAGGACGTGTTGGCGCGGCTGCGTCCCGGCGACGTGCTGACCCACGCGTTCCGCCCCTTCCCGAACACGCCGGCGACGGCGCAAGGCACTGTGAAGAAGGCGGTGCTGGAAGCGCGCGAGCGCGGCGTGCTGTTCGATATCGGCCACGGCAAGGGTTCGTTCGCGTTCAAGACCGCGCGCGCCATGCTGGCCAATGGTTTCCATCCGGACACGATTTCCTCGGACATCCATCAGCTCTGCATCGACGGACCGGCCTATGACCAGGTGACGACCATGTCGAAGTTCCTGTGCATGGGCATGGAGCTGCCGGATGTGATCGCGGCATCGACGGTGAATGCGGCGATGGCGCTGCGGCGTCCTGAGCTCGGCAGCCTCAAGCCGGGCAGCGTCGGCGACGCCACGTTGATCTCGGTGCGGCAGGGCCAGTTCGACTATGAAGACGTCGTCGGCGAGCACCTGATCGGCGATCGCAAGATCGTGTCCGAAGGCGTCGTCATCGGCGGCCGCTGGTGGCATCCGAATTGAGCGGCGCGCGCGGATCGTGACCACGTGCTCGCATGACGCACTGATCAGTCGCGTCCCGCCTCCATGATCGCCTTGGCGAGCCGCGCCGGGTCCGAGAAGCACAGTTCGTGGCTTCCCGGCACCTGCACCAGGCGGAACAGGCCGAGCTTCTCCGACAGGCGCGGATGCCAGCCATGGCTGTGCGGCATCGCGGTATCCTCGGTGCAGTTGATGTAGGATTTGGCCAGCGGCATCTCGGCCGGATTGCTCTTGAGCGCGATCTTGTCGCTGAAGGTCGCCAGCGGATGCGGATTGAGCACGTCATAAGCGCGCTGCGCCGTCTCCAGATCGGCATCGTTGATGAAGGCCTCGCGCCAGATCGGGAAGGGCAGCACCACCGAGCCGTCGCCGCGCTCGGCCGCGATGGCGTCGAACAGCCCGAGATAGTGCGGCGGCACCATGTCGTTGAGGCATTCGCCGTCGTTGGGCACAAAGGCATTCCAGTAGACCAGACGGCGGATGCGCTCCGGCGCGAGGTCGGCGACCCCCGTGATGACCATGCCGCCATAGGAATGGCCGAGCAGGATGACGTCCTTCAGGCTGTTCTGGGCAAGGTAGTCGGCAATCGACTGGATCGCGTCCTTCAGCCCGGTCGTCTTGGCATCGCCCGGACGGTTGCCCTTGATGGTGGGGGTATGGACCTGATGGCCGGCGGCGCGGATCGGCGCCGCGACCGGCTCGAGCTCGGCACCTGTGTGCCAGGCGCCATGGACGAGAACGTAGGTCGACATGTTGTGGCTCCTCCCGAGGGTGTGGTTAGATCGGCGCAGCGTCGCCGTACGGCAAGTGTGGACCGGCGGCCGATTTGCCGCTTGGCTGGAAGTGAACCGTATTGGTCTCGGAGTGAACCGATGCAGCAGATCGAGCGCCCCGTCCCGTCGCGCCACTCGGCCTGGAATACGGTGGGTGTACGGCCTCACGAGCAATTCGCCTATTATCGCGAGGCAATCTGCCAGGCTTTCATGAATCTGACGCCGGAGCCGGCGGCGGCAAGCGGCTTTCCCGCCAGCGTCGAGCACGTCCGTCTCGGTAATGCCGCGATCAACCGCGTCAGCTTCCCTGAGCATTTGGTGCGCCGTTCCGCGGCCGATATTGCGGCGTCGGATCGCAGCTGCTTCTACCTCAACCTGAAGCTGGCCGGCCGCTGCCGCATCCAGCAGGACGGTCGCGAGATCAGCCTGTCGCCCGGACAGGTCGGCATCTTCGACAGCGACCGCCAGTTCGCGCTCCTGCACGATCGTGGTCCGCAGCTGCGCGTCGCCTCGTTCTGGGTGCCGGCAGAAGCCTTGCGTGAACGGCTGCCGGCTTCGTTCGACGTCGTTGCGGCACGCCTCTCGGACGATCCCGTCGTCGGCCACCTCATTGTCGAGACCGCGCGCACGCTCAGCGAGGGCGCGCTGCAGATGGGCGAGGACGAAGGTGTGCGGCTGTTCCGGGCGCTGATCGAATTGGTTGCCGTGAGCCTGTCGCGAAGCAGCCGCCTGCACGCAGCTGAAGCCGAGAGTCTCGCCGATGCAACCACGCTGGCGGTGAAACGTGCCATCCACCGGCGGCTCCGCCAGCCGGGACTTGCGGTCGCAGACGTCGCCGCCGCCGTCGGCATCAGCGAGCGCTACGTGCACAAGCTGCTGGCGCGATCGGGCTCCAGCTTCACCGACTACGTCATCGACCATCGTCTCGACGGCGCGGCCAGGGATCTCAGGACTCCCGCGATGGCGGAGCGCGCGATCGGCGCCATCGCGTTCGATTGGGGTTTTTCGGACCTCTCCCACTTCACCCGCCGCTTCAAGCAGCGCTTCGGCTGCCGGCCGCGCGACTGGCGCGCGCGGTGAGAGAAACTGCGCGGCGACTCGCTCGATGAGCCCCCTCTCCCCGTTCTTACGGGGAGAGGGTTGGGGTGAGGGGCTGCTTCCGCGAATACGGTGAGAGACGGACCTGTGGAGAGTCCCCCTCACCCGATCGCTACGCGATCGACCTCTCCCCGCAAGCGGGGCGAGGTGGAGCGCCTCACAGCGACCGCGCGATTAGCAGCTTCATGATCTCGTTGGTGCCGCCATAGATCTTCTGGATGCGGGAATCGATGAAGATGCGCGAGATCGGGTATTCCTGCATGTAGCCGTAGCCGCCGAATAGCTGCAGGCATTCGTCGGCGGTCTCGACCTGCTTCTCCGAGCACCAATATTTCGCCATCGAGGCCGTCACGGTGTCGAGGTCCTTGGCGATCAGGCGCTCGATGCACCAGTCGACGAAGACGCGCGCGATCATCGCCTCGGTCTTGCGCTCGGCCAGCGTAAAGGCGGTGTTCTGGAAATCCATCAGCGGCTTGCCGAACGCCTTGCGCTCCTTGGTGTAGTCGGTGGTGAGCTTGACCGCGCGCTCCATCGAGGCGACGGCGCCGACCGCGAGCGCAAGGCGTTCCTGCGGCAATTGCTGCATCAACTGGACAAAACCCTGGCCCTCCTCCTTGCCGAGCAGGTTTTCCGGCGGCACGGTCACGTTGTCGAAAAACAGCTCCGAGGTGTCGGAGGCGTGCAGGCCGATCTTGTCGAGGTTGCGCCCACGCTTGTAGCCGTCCGCGCCCGCGGTCTCGACCACGATCAGCGAAATGCCTTTGGCACCTAGCTCGCCGGTGCGCGCGACCACGATGACGAGATCGGCGGCCTGGCCGTTGGTGATGAAGGTCTTCTGGCCGTTGATGACGTAGGAATTGCCCTGCTTCTTCGCCGTGGTCTTGACAGCTTGCAAGTCCGAGCCGGTGCCGGGCTCGGTCATGGCGATGGCGCCGACCATCTCGCCGGACGCCATCTTCGGCAGCCAGCGTTTCTTCTGCTCCTCCGAACCGTAATTGAGGATGTAATGCGCGACGATGGCGCTGTGCACGGAGACGCCGGTGGTCAGCTCTGGCACCGTGCTCTCGAGATCGTCGAGCACGGCGGCGTCATAGGCGAAGGTGGCGCCGAGACCGCCATATTCCTCCGGCACGCTCGCCAGCAGCGCTCCCATCTCGCCGAGCCCGCGCCAGGCGAAGCGGTCGACCATTTTCTGCTCGCGCCATTTCTCGGCATGCGGCGCCAGGTCCTTGGCGAGATATTTGCGGAACTGGTCGCGGAACGTGTCCAGCTCTTCGGTCATCCACGACGATCGGTACTGCATCAGCGCCTCGCTCTCAGACAATCAGGCCGCCGCCGGCGACGACCACCTGACCGCTGATATAATTGGATTCCGGACTGCAGAACAGATAGACGGCATCGGCTGCCTCTTCCGGCGTACCGCCGCGGCCGAGCGGGATCATGCGCGACATGGCTTCGAGCATGTGCGGCTGCACGCCGACCTTGATGTCGCGGCCGGCGACGTCGATGGTCTTCTGCTGCGCCTCGATCGGCTGGGTCAGGCGGGTGTTGATGAGGCCGAAGGCGACGCAATTGACGTTGACCTTGTAGCGGCCCCACTCCTTGCACATGGTTCGGGTCAAGCCGATCAGCGAGGCCTTGGCCGAGGAATAGCTGGCCTGCCCGGCATTGCCGTAGAGACCCGCGATGGAGGAGATGTTCACGACCTTGCGGAACACCTCGCGTCCCTCTTCGGCCTCCTTCCTGGCGAAGACGCGGATCGGCTCGGCGGCCGCGCGCAGGATCCGGAACGGCGCGACGAGGTGGACGTCGAGCATGGCCTGGAACTGCTCGTCGGTCATCTTCTGGATGGTGGAGTCCCAGGTATAGCCGGCATTGTTGACGATGATGTCGAGCCCGCCGAACTTGTCCAGCGCGGCGCCGACGAAGCGACCGGCGAAGCCCGCCTCGGCGACGCTGCCGTTCACGGCAGTGGCATTGCCGCCGAGTGCCTCGATCTCCGCGACCACGGCGTTGCCGGGCTCGGCATCGAGGTCGTTGACGACCACCCTGGCGCCTTCGCGCGCCAGCTTGAGCGCGATCGCGCGTCCGATGCCCCGGCCTGAGCCGGTGACGAGCGCGACCTTTCCCTGCAGTCTTGTCATTTGAATGAGTCCTCTTGCTGTCACAGCGCGACGACGGCGCTGCCTTCGAGCTTGACCTCGCCGCGATCGTCCTTGGTGGTGAGCGCGAGCCTTGCGCGACGCTCGCCGTCCTCGACGAAGAGCTCGGTCACGGTGCCTTCGCAAGTGAGCTTGGCGCCGAGCTGAGTGATCGAGACGAACCGGGTCGCAAAGCTGCGGAGCTTCGACGGCGGCACCACATCCGTCAGCGCCTGCCCAAGAGAGGCCATCACCAGCATGCCGTGGGCGAACACATCGGGAAATCCGGCCGCCTTGGCGAAGTCGATGTCGACGTGGATCGGATTATGATCGCCCGATGCACCGCAATAGAGCGCGAGCGTGTGGCGGGTGATCGGCGGAAAGACCTTGTGGACGATGCGCTCGCCGGCCTTTATGTCTTCGGATGCCGTCATGACGCCGCCTCGTTGCGGACGACGATGGTGCGCGCGGTATCGGCGACATGCACGCCGTCCTGGTTGGTCACCTCGCACCGGATGCCGATCAGCGTCATTGCGCCGCCCTTCTTGTCGGTCACGCTGGTCACGCGTGGCCGGAACGTCAGGGTGTCGCCGACCAGAACCGGCGCGTGATAGACGAAGCTCTGCTCGCCATGCAGCACGCGGGCAAGGTCGATGCCGAGCGCGCTGAACATCTCGAATGGGTCGTCGACGTCCATCATCTCCAGGCAGAACAAATAGGTCGGCGGCACCGGCATGCCGGTGAATCCGGCCGCCCGCGCAGCGTCCGCATTGCGGTAGACCGGGTTCTGTTCACCCAGCGTGTTGAGGAAGTAGCGGAGACGGCCGGGCTCCACGCGCGCGGTGACCGGCGTGAAGCTGCGCCCTACGGCGGACTGGTCGACCATGGCCGATATCAGTGCCGCTTGTAGAGCGTGACGACGCAGGCCCCGCCGAGGCCCAGATTGTGCTGGAGCGCGACCTTGGCACCCTCGACTTGCGTCGAGCCTGCGGTGCCGCGCAGCTGCCGCGTCAGCTCGTAGCACTGCGCAAGCCCGGTGGCGCCGAGCGGATGTCCCTTGGACAGCAATCCGCCGGACGGATTGGTCACGATCCGGCCGCCATAGGTATTGTCGCCGTCATTGATGAACTTGCCGGCTTCACCCTCGCCGCAGAGGCCGAGCGCCTCGTAGGTGATGAGCTCGTTATGAGCAAAGCAGTCGTGCAGCTCCACCACATCGAGATCGGCGGGGCCGATGCCGGCGCTTTCATAGACTCGGCCTGCCGCCTCTTTGGCCATGTCGTAGCCGACCAGCTGCATCATGTCGCCGGCCTTGAAGGTCGAGGGCGTATCGGTGGTCATGGCCTGCGCCGCGATGCGTACTTCTTTGCCGATGCCATGCTTGTCCGCAAACCGCTCGGAGACCAGCACGGCGGCGGCGCCGCCGCAGGTCGGCGGGCACGCCATCAGGCGCGTCATGACGCCGGGCCAGATCACCTGGTCGTTCATCACATCGTCCGCCGTGACTTCCTTACGGAAAAGCGCGAGCGGATTGTTCTTCGCATGTCGGCTCGCCTTGGCGCGCACCTTGGCGAAGGCGTCGAGCGGCGTGCCGTATTTCTTCATGTGGCTGAGCCCGGCGCCGCCGAAATAGCGCAACGCCAGCGGAATGCCGGGAGCGTCGATCAGCTGGTCCGCAGCCGCGTCGAACTCCTCGAACGCGCTCGGGCGATCGGCATAGACGCTGCCGAGCGCGCCGGGCTTCATCTGCTCGAAGCCGACCGCCAGCACGCAATCCAGCGCCCCGCTTGCGATCATTTGCCGCGCCATGAACAGCGCGGTCGATCCGGTCGAGCAATTGTTGTTGACGTTGACGATGGGGATGCCGGTCATCCCGACGGGGTAGAGCGCGCGCTGCCCGCAGGTGGAATCGCCATAGACGTATCCGACATAGGCCTGCTCGATCTTCTCGTAGCCGAGGCCGGCATCGGCGAGCGCGAGCTTGACGGCTTCCGTTCCCATCTCGTGATAGGGGGCGCTGGCGCCCGGCTTGGCAAACGGAATCATGCCGACCCCGGCGACGACCACGTCAGACATCGATTCCTCCCAATAAATTACCCATTGGACTTTTTATTACCCATGGGTAACATATCGTCCGATCTCCACCAGAGTCAAGCGACCGACCATGGATTCAGCGCCGCCCGCTCCGCCGTCATCGCCTTCGCCCTGGCTGCCGTTCGAGAGCCGGCGCCGCGCCCGCGACGAGAAGCGCGAGGCGGTGCTGCGCGCCGCCGTGCAGCTGTTCCTGGAGCAGGGCTATCATCGCGCAACGCTGAACGAGGTTGCGGACCGGCTGAACATCACCAAGCCCGCGCTGTACAATTACTTCCGGGGCAAAGACGAGATCCTGTTCGAATGCTGGTCGATGGGCGCCGAACTCGTTGACGGCGTGATCACGGAGATCAACGCCGGCGGCGGTTCGGGTCTCGCCAAGCTGCGCAAGCTGGTTCACGCCTATGCCACGCTGATGGCAACCGATTTCGGCGCGAGCCTGGTGCGTTTCGACTTGCGCGATCTGGCCGAGCGGAACGCCGGTGTCGCACGCGCCGCCAAGAGGCGGATCGACGCCACCTTCCGGCGTTACATTGCCGCGGGCATCGCCGACGGTTCGATCAGGCCTTGCGATCCCAAGCTTGCAGCCTTCGCGATCGCGGGTTCGCTCAATTGGATCGGCCATTGGTATCGACGGGAGGGCAAGCTGTCGCCGACCGCGATCGCCGACGAGTTCACGGTGCGGCTGACGGACGGCCTAGCGGCCGAGGTTCGGCTGCAAATGACAAAGAAGACGCCGAGGGCGCCGCAAGGGCGCAACTCAGGACGCAAAGCAACAGGGAAGAAACGCACGGGAGGAGGAACGGGATGAACATCACGCACGGCCTGCGCAGGGCGCTGCAGATCAATCCGAATGGGCTGGCGACCGTTTATGGCCAGCGGCGGCGCAGCTGGGGCGAACTCGGCGAGCGCGTTACACGGCTGGCCGGCGGCCTGCGCACGCGCGGCGTCGGGAACGGCGACCGTGTTGCGGTGCTGTCCTTCAACTCGGACCGCTATCTCGAGCTCTATCTGGCGACCGGCTGGGCGGGCGGCGTGATCGTGCCGCTCAACATTCGCTGGAGCGAGCTGGAGAACGAGGATGCGCTGCGCGACTGCCGCGCGTCCGTTCTGCTGGTCGACAAGGCCTTTGCGCAGGTTGGCGCGCAGATCGCCGGCGCCATTCCGGGGCTGAAGCTGATCTATGCCGACGATGGCGAGGCGCCGGCGGGGATGGAGAGCTATGAGGCTTTGGTTGCGGGCAGCGCTCGGGTGCCCGACGCCATGCGCAAAAGCGACGATCTCGCCGGCATCTTTTACACCGGCGGCACCACCGGCCGTTCCAAAGGCGTGATGCTCAGTCACCAGAATCTGATGGCCAATGCGCTCAACGCACTCGGCGAAGGCCTGTTTCCGGCAAGCGCGATCTATCTGCATGCGGCTCCGATGTTTCACCTTGCCAACGGGGCGGCGATGTATTCGCTGCTGCTCTCCGGCGGCTCGAACGTGATCGTTCAGGGCTTCACGCCCGAAGGCGTGATGGCTGCGATGCAGAACGAGCGCGTCACAGACGTGCTGCTGGTGCCCACGATGATCCAGATGTTCGTCGATCACCCCGCGATCGGCAAATACGACCTGTCGTCCCTGAAGAACATCATCTACGGGGCCTCGCCGATCAGCGAGGCGGTGCTCGATCGTGCCGCGCGCGCACTGCCGCATGTGCGCTTCACCCAGGCCTATGGCATGACCGAATTGTCGCCGATCGCGACGCTGCTACATGCGAACGAGCATGTCGCGGAGGGGCGCAGAAAGGGACGTCATCGCGGTGCGGGCCGCGCCACGCTCGGTTGCGAGGTGCGGATCGTCGACGAGAACGACCAGCCGCTGCCGGCGGGCGCCGTCGGCGAGATCGTGGTGCGCGGCGACACCGTGATGATGGGCTATTGGGAGCGGCCGGAGGAGACCGCGCGCGCCGTCGTCGACGGCTGGATGCACACGGGCGATGGCGGCTACATGGACGAGGACGGGTTCATCTATGTCGTCGACCGGGTGAAAGACATGATCATCTCGGGCGGGGAGAATGTGTACTCGGTCGAGGTCGAGAACGCGCTGGCGCAGCATCCGTCGGTGCTGCAATGCGCCGTGATCGGAATTCCCAATGAGCAATGGGGAGAGCAGGTCCATGCCGTCGTGGTCAAACGCAGCGGCGTAGAGGTTTCGACCGGCGAGCTGATCGAGTTCACGAAGACGTTGATTGCCGGCTACAAATGTCCGCGCAGCATCGAGATCACCGAGACGCCACTGCCGTTGTCCGGTGCCGGCAAGGTGCTGAAGCGCGAGCTGCGCAGGCCGTTCTGGGAGGGGCGGGAACGGCGGGTCAGCTGACGGCTCCCGCGCGTTACGGCCTGCGCGCCGAGGACGCGCGAAGATTGATGTTTTCCAGATCGTGGTCGCGCGGATACGCCCACCGGGATCGCCATGAACTGTGTTTTCAGGCTGCGTCCGATCTAGCCATGAGCCGTCTTGCCGCCGTCGATCACGAACTGGCCGCCGGTCGTGTAGGGATGATCGTCGGAGGCCAGCACCAGCGCAAAAGCCGCGATCTCCTCAGGCGCTGCCACGCGCTGTAACCCCGGGACGTTGGATTTGGCCCATTGCGCGATGCCGATATGCCAGGCCGCATCGGGCAGGCCCTCCATGCCGGCGAGCCGGCGGATCATCGGGGTGTCCGTGGTGCCGGGGATCAAGGTGTTGATGCGGATGCCATGCTTTGCGTAGTCGAGTGCCGCGGCCTGCACCAGGCCGACCAGTCCCCGCTTGGCAGCCGAATAGGCCGAGCGCTTGGCCGACGTCGCAATGGCGTTGGACGAGGAGGTGACGACGATCGATCCGCCTTTCTCCAGCATGTGCGGGATTTGATATTTCATCGACAGGAACACGCCGCGCAGATCCGTGCCGATCACGTCGTCGAATTCGGCCGCGCTGAATTCATGCAGCGGCTTCTCGATTGAGATGCCGGCATTGTTGAAGGCGACGTCGAGCCGCCCGTAGCGCGCGATGGTCGTATCGACCAGCGCCTTCACCTCGGATTCGTGGCGCAGGTCGGCGCGAACGAAGACGGCCTCGCCGCCGGACTCGCGCACCTCGGTCTCCACCTGCTTGCCACGGTCGGTGTTGCGCCCGCAAAAGGCGACGCGGCCGCCCTCGGCGGCGAACATCAGCGTTGCGGCCCGCCCGATTCCGGAGGTGCCGCCCGTGACGATGACGACCTTGCCCGCGAACCTTTGCTTGCCGCTCGGCTTTTGCTGCGGCAGCGCCGCGCCCTGGCCGAGCGCCACGCCGCCGGCGAGGCCGCCGACGGCACCTGCGAGCATGCCGAGGGCCGCGCCCCCGACCAGATGACGCCGCTTTACGGGATGGCTCGCGGTGATATTCTGCATTTCGGTCATTTCGAACTCCGGTCCGCTCAATCTGAACAGTGTTAAGATAGATATGCTGCAATCTGAACAGTGTCAAGTTACATGAAGAAACGGTCCCCCGCCGCCAAGCGCAGCACCGCTCCGACCCAGGCAAAGCCGGAGGTCGGATACCATCACGGCGAATTGCAGGAGGCGCTGATCGCCGCGAGCGAAGCCATTCTCGCCGAGCAGGGTGCGGAAGCCTTCACGCTGCGCGAAGCCGCACGCCGCGCCGGCGTTTCGCCGGCCGCGCCGTCGCATCATTTCGGCAACGCCCAGGGCCTTCTCACCGAAGTGGCGATCCGCGGCTACGACGCGCTTGCCGGCGCCTTGCGCGAGGCGGCCTCCGGCAAGCAGGGCACCCGCGACAAGCTCCATGCCCAGGGGCTTGCTTATGTCGATTTTGCGTTGAGGCATCCCGGCCGTTTCCAGATGATGTTTGCCAACAAGCGGCTGGTTGCCGACGATGCGCGCCTGAAGCAGGCGAGCAGGGCCGCCGGCCATGCGTTCGAGGTCGTCGTCGCCGAGCTGACCGGCGGCACCGCGAAGGAGGCGAAGACGGCGGCTGCGGCAGCCTGGTCCACCGTTCACGGCTTCGCCAAGCTTGCGCTCGAGGAGAAATTCGGCTCTGTGAACAACGAGGCCGGACGCCGCGAGATCATGATGACGCTCGATCAGGTCCTGAACTATCTCTGGCCCGCGAGCGGCACGCGCCGCTAGAGCATGATCCGGAAAAGTGCGAAGCGGTTTTCCGGAAAGATCATGCGCGAACAACAACCTGAAGCGCGATGACGTTCATCCAGATCTCATCGCGCTTTAGATGCAAATCGAGGCGGTCATGACGGGCAAGACGACAGAGCTCAAGTTCGACATCGAGCGCATCGGCACGATCTCGGCGATCCTGACGCAGCCGACCCACGCGCGCGCCTGCTACGTCCTGGCGCACGGCGCCGGCGCAGACATGCGGCATTCCTTCATGGAGAAGGTTGCAGCCGGCCTTGCCGAACGCGGCATTGCGACGTTCCGCTTCAATTTTCCCTACATGGAAGCGAAGAAGGGACGTCCTGACCCGCCCGCAATCGCACACGCGAGCGTGCGCGCCGCGGTCGCGGAGGCGGGGCGGCTCTGCCCCGGGCTGAAGCTCGTTGCCGGTGGAAAATCATTCGGCGGCCGCATGACCTCGCAGGCGCAGTCGAGGTCGCCGCTCCCCGATGTCAAAGGGCTGGCCTTCCTCGGCTTTCCCCTCCATGCTGCCAAGAAGCCGTCGAGCGAGCGCGCCGAGCACCTCGCTGCAATCGCGATTCCCATGCTGTTCCTGCAAGGCACACGCGATGAGCTTGCCGATCTTGCCCATCTCGAGCCCGTCATCGAGCGGCTCGGGCGTAAGGCGACGCTGCATGAGGTCGCAGGCGGCGACCATTCCTTTGCGGTGCTCAAGAAATCCGGCCGTAGCAATGACGAGGCGCTCAACGAGGTGCTGGACACGCTCGCGGCCTGGATCGATGCGCTCGCCTGAGGCTCACGCGGAATAAAGCCCCTTGTCGCGCGCCTTCTGGATCGCGAGCGCGGCGATCAGGTCGAGCGTCGGCGTGGACAGGCCGGCGGTGCGCGCGAAGGCCTGGGGCGCCTTCACCAGCACGTCGATTTCCATGGCGCGGCCGAGCTCGTAATCCTGCAGCAGCGACGGCTTGTGATTGGGGGCGGGGCCGCTGCGGCTGGCACGCTTGACCTCGGGAATGAAGTATTGGGCGATTTCGTTGGCCTCGTTCAGCATGCGCGGAATCACCTCCGTGAAGGCGGGGTCGTCGCGCACGCCGCGCGCGGTCTGGCCGGTGAGCAGGCACAGCACCGACAGCGACATGTTGGTCAGCAGCTTTGACCAGATCGCCTCGCGGATCTCGGCGACCGGCGGCGATTCCAGCCGCGCATCGTTGAAGACGCCGCGCAGTTTCGTGATCCGCTCGCAATTGCGGTCGTCGCATTCGCCGATCAGGAGGCGGTTGCGGTCCGGCGTCAGGTTCTGCACCACGCCGGGCGCGATCACCTCGTTGGAGGAGAAGATCACGCCGCCGACGATCCGCTCCTTCGGGATGCAGGCGCGCAGGCGTCCGCCGGGGTCGAGGAATGAAATGTCCGGCGGCGTCGGGTGCCGCGGCGGCAGGCCGATGCCGTACCACCAGGGAATGCCGTTTTGGGCGAACACGATCGCGGTATCGTCCTGGAGCAGCGGCTTGATGCTGGAAACCAGTCCCTGAAGCGCCGTCGCCTTCAAGGTCGAGATCACGACGTCCTGCGGGCCGAGCTGGGCCGGGTCGCCTGACGCGTTCACCTTGGCGCCGACCTCGGAATCGCCGACGCGCAGCTTGAGCCCACCCGCGCGGGCCGCCTCCAGATGCGCCCCCCGCATCACGCAACTGACCTCATGGCCGGCGCGCGCCAGCCGTACCGCAATGTGGCTGCCGACGGCGCCTGCGCCGAAAATGCAGATGCGCATGTTGATATCCCGTGTCCATCCCGTGGTGTCGCCCGGCGCCAGCATGACACAAGCCGCCATGCGATGGACGCGGCCACCCTACGCCGGAAAGATATGGATCAGGGCAGGCGCGCTCAGCCATAGTGTGCGGCAAACAACCGGAGGACCGCCGATGAGTACCAGCCCCGTCCTGTGGAGCCTCGATGAACGCGGGGTTGCGACCGTCACGTTGAACCGGCCGGAGGTCAACAACGCCTATGACGGCGCGCTGATCTCAGGCGTGCTCGCGGCCATGGACGACCTCGGCAGCAAGCCCAATTTGCGCGTCGTCGTGCTCCGGGGCAACGGCAAGCACTTCCAGGCCGGCGCCGATCTCAAATGGATCAACAGTGTGCGTCCGCAATCGGCTGAGGCGAACGAGGCGGCCTCGCGGGCGACGTTCGAGGCCGTGCAGCGGCTCAACACTTTGCCGCTTCCGACCGTCGCGCTGGTGCAGGGCGGCTGCTTCGGGGGCGGCACCGGCGTCATCGCGGCCTGCGATGTCGTGATTGCCGCCGACAACGCCCTGTTCTCGATCACCGAGGTGCGCTGGGGCCTGACCGCGGCGATCATCATCCCGCAGCTCTGCGATGCCATTAGTGTACGGCAAGTCCGCCGTTACGCGCTGACCGGCGAGCGCTTCGGCGCCGAGGACGCCCGCCGCATCGGCCTCGTCCACGAGGTGGTGCCGCTCGCCGATCTCGAGGCCGCAGGCGCCAAGGTGGTCGAGCAGCTGCTCGCCAACGGACCGGAGGCCATGGCCGAAACCAAGCGGCTCGCGCTGGAGAGCTCGTTCGGCGGCATGGCCGTGGACGATGGCGCTTACACCCGGCTCGTGGAGCTGCATTCGCTCAAGCGCCAGAGCGCGGAGGCGGCGGAGGGACTGGCCTCCTTCGCCGAGAAGCGGGCGGCGAATTGGGGCAGTGGCAAAGGTTAGGCGTCAGCAGCCGCGGCAGATGTTGTTGATGCTGCGATAGACCGCGTCGTCGTCCTGCCGCAACTGGCGCAGCGTGTCGAGCGTCGTGCTCTCAGCCGCCGGCGTGGCCGGCTTGCGCTTAGCCGACAGGTCTTCCTCCTGCCGCTTGTAGCAGGCCTCGCGATCGGGCTTGGCGGGGATGAAGCGGCAGTTTTGCTCCACGGCCGAGGCGGGAACGGCCGAGATCGCGAGGGCGATAGAAGCGGCGAAGCAGTATCTGACGATGATCGAATCCATGCCTGCACTTGTCTCAGGTCCACCGTTAGCGAGCAACCGCGATCTTGCGGGCATGAGGACCGCCGGCTAAGCCGTGATCCAGTTCGAACCAGATTCCGGGAAGGAACGCGCCATGTGGGCCACGACGATCGACGAACCAGCGCGCAAAGTACCGCTCTATGGCGAATATGAAGTCGTCGTGCTCGGCGGCGGGCCGGCCGGCATCGTGGCGGCAGCCGCAGCGGCGCGCGCGGGGCGGAAGACGCTGCTGATCGAACGTTACGGCTTTCTCGGCGGCATGGGCACAGCGGCCGGCGTCACCAATTTCTGCGGCCTGCACGGCAATGTCCATGGCGAGCACCGGCGGCTGGTGCAGGGGCTCGCCTCGGAGCTGCTGGCGCGGATCGATCGCTTGAACGGCCTCAACGCGCCGCATCTGATCCTCGGCAAGGTTTTTGCCCAGGCCTATGACACCGCCGCCTACAAGATCGCGGCCGACCAGCTGCTCGCCAGCCATAAGGTGAATATGCTCTTCCACGCCCTCGGCGCCAGCGTCGTGATGGCCGATGAGCGCCGCATCGACGCGATGCTGATCGAGACCAAGGCCGGCCGGCAGGCGGTGCGCGCGGAGATCTTCATCGACTGCTCCGGCGACGGCGATCTCGCCGTGTGGGCCGGCGCGCCGTTCGAGATCGGCGACGAGCATGGCCATCCGCTCTACCCCTCGATGATGCTCCGTCTCAACGGCATCGATCCCGCAAAGGCCGGCGAGGCCTGGCGCACCATTCCGCAATTGATGGAAAAGGCCGTAGCGGCCGGCACGCACAGGTTTCCGCGCAGAAGCGCGATCGTGCGGCCACAGAAATCCGGTATCGAATGGCGGGTGAACTTTACGCAGGTGGCGCGCGAGGACGGTCATGCCATCAACGGCATCGAGCCCGACGATCTCACCCGCGGCGAGATCGAAGGCCGCAAGCAGGCGCTCGCCGCGTACGAATTCCTGCGCAGCACGGTGCCCGGATTTGAGAAGTCCTACATCGTCGACCTGCCGCCACAGCTCGGCATCCGCGAGACCCGCCGCATCAAGGGTGGCTACCAGCTCAGCGGCGAGGACGTGCTCGGCTGCGCCTCGTTCGCGGATTCCATCGGCGTCAACGGCTGGCCGATCGAGGCCCATGTGCCCGGCGACGTCGTCTTCACCTTCCCGCCGATCCCGGAATCGCGCGGCTATAATGAGCTGCCTTACCGGATGCTGGTCCCTGAGGGCGTCGACAATCTCCTGGTCGCCGGCCGCTGCGCCTCGATGACCCACGAGGGCCAGTCGGCCGCCCGGGTCTCCGGTGCCTGCTTCGCGATGGGTGAGGCCGCCGGTTCCGCCGCCGCGCTGGCGCTGTCCGGAAACCGGATTCCACGCGAAATCCCCATTGAAAAGTTGCAGGAAACGTTGAAACAACAGGGCGCCTTCATCGGACGGGACCAGGCGGTGCCCGAAGGCCTGTAACGCACTGCAAGACAAAGCGGAGGAAACGGGATGATCGGGATTGCGCGGCTCGCGGTAGGGGGCCTGATGGCGATCTTGGCTATGGGCACGGCATGGGCCGAGGATCCGCTGAAAGCCAGGATCGGCGTGCTCCGCCTGTCTTCGTCGGCGCCGGTCTTCATCGCGCAGGACAAGGGTTATTTCCGTGAGGCCGGCTTGGAGGTCGAGCTGAAATTCTTCGACGCGGCGCAGCCGATTGCGGTCGCCACCACCTCGGGCGACGTCGATTTCGGCGTCACCGCCTTCACCGCCGGGCTCTACAATCTCGGAGGCAAGGGCACGCTGAAGGTGATCGGCGGCATGAGCCGCGAGAAGCCGGGCTATCCCCTGATCGGCTATTTCGCCAGCAACAATGCCTATGCGAGCGGCCTGAAGACGCCGAAGGACCTTGCGGGCAAGCGTGTGGCGATGACGCAGGTCGGATCGAGCTTCCATTATTCGCTCGGCCTGCTCGCCGACAAATACGGCTTCAAGCTGGCGGACGTGAAGATCGTGCCGCTGCAATCGCTGTCGAATGCCGCCGCCGCGCTCAAGGGCGAGACCGTGGATGCCGCCTTGCTGCCGATCTCGACCGCGCGAAAGCTGATGGACGAGGGCGGCGCGAAATTCCTAGGCTGGGTCGGTGACGAGACGCCGTGGCAGCTGGGCGCGGTATTCGCCGCGCCGAAGACGTTGGCCAACAAGGCGCTGGTGACGAAATTCCTCGGCGTGCTCGCGAAAGCCGACCGCGAATATCACGACGTCATCCTTGCCGCGATGAAGGACGGTGTCGCCCCGATCAACGACAAGACCAGGCCGCTGCTGGAGATCATCGCAAAGTACACCAACCTGCCGGTCGAGCAGGTGGTCGGCAACTGCGCCTATATCGATCCCGACGGCAAGCTCGACGTGAAGAACGTCGACAACCAGATCAAATGGCTGCAGGAGCAGGGCTTCGTCGACAAGGGCTTTGATGCGGAAGCGATCATCGCGAAGGAATTCGTGAAGGTGGATTGATGCTGATTGTGCAAACTCCCGCGGCAGGCGATCTGCCACCCTCCCCTGGAGGGGGAGGGTCGATCGCACCGGCGATGCGCAGCATCGTCCGGAGCGAGCGGGGCGGGGTGAGCCACGGCGGTGGTCTATCTGTCGCTTGCTCCGACCATTCGCGGGAAGTTCGGGGGCAGGAATTGCCAGCATCCGCGCCGATAGACTGTCACCCCACCCCGGTTCGCATTTCGCTTCGCTCAATACGACATAGCCGAAGCTTGGCTTCGGCGTTCTCAGGGACGGCCGCCATAGGCGGCCTATGCCCTCCCCCTCCAGAGAAGGGTGAAGAGCGCGCACACCAGCCCGAGCAGAAACGGTGCGCCTCATGGACCTGATCGCCAGCCACATCTCCCATCGCTTCGGCGATCTCGCCGTGCTCGACGACGTCTCGTTCACCGTCGGGGCCGGCGAGGTGGTAGCGATCGTCGGGCCCTCCGGCTGCGGCAAAAGCACGCTGCTGTCGATCCTCGGCGGGTTGCTGCAGCCGACCTCCGGCGCGCCCGAGCTGCGCGGCGCGCCGCCGGCGGACAGTCTCAATCCGCTGACCTTCGTGTTCCAGGACTTCGCGCTGCTGCCCTGGGCGACGGTGGAGGAAAACGTCGAATTCCCGCTGCTGCACACCCAGCTCTCGGCCGCGCAGCGCCGCGCGCTGGTCGAGGATGCGCTGCGCCGCACCGGCCTCACCGATTTTCGCCAGACCTATCCAAAGCAGCTCTCCGGCGGCATGCGCCAGCGCGTCGGCATCTCGCGCGCGCTTGCGGTGAGGCCCGCGATCCTCTTGATGGACGAGCCGCTGTCGGCGCTGGATTCGCAGACTCGCGAGCTGCTGCTGGAGGATTTCATCCGCCTGCTTGCCGATGGCGGCATGGGCGCGGTCTACGTCACCCACAATCTCGAAGAGGCCGCGCGGCTCGCCGACCGCATCGTGGTGCTGTCGCGCCGTCCTGGCCGCACCCGCGAGGTCGTCACCGTGCCGATGGCGCGGGCGACGCGCGGCGAAGCGGCGGCGCGCGAAAAGCTCCTGGTGCTGCAGAACCAGATCTGGTCGCTGATCCGCAACGAGGCGATCGATGCCGAGCGCGAGGTCCAGCATGCTTGATCGCGCGGCAACGGACACGGCCAAGAACGAAGCGACGCGGCCCGTCCGCTTCCGCGGCGCCGGTTTCGTGCCTGCCTCGAGCCGGTACGGCGGCTGGATCGCGCTCGGCCTGCTTATCGCGATCTGGCAGGCCGCCGGCAGCGCCGGCCTCGTCAATGCGCTGTTTCTGCCGACTCCTTCCGCAATTGTCCGCGCGATCTATCAGCTCGCTGTTTCCGGCGCACTCTGGCAGCATCTTTCGGCCTCGCTGCTGCGGATCGGCGTCGGCTGGCTGTTGGGAACGGCGGCCGGCGTCGCCGTCGGCTTCGCCATCGGCCTGTCGCGCCTCGCGCGCAGCGTCGGCATCACCTTCATCTCGGCGCTGTTTCCGATCCCGAAGATCGCGCTGCTGCCGCTGCTCATTCTGTGGCTCGGCATCGGTGAAGAGCCGAAGATCGCGACGATTGCGTTAGGGGTATTCTTCTCGACCGCAATCTCGGTCTATAGCGGCGTCGATGCCGTGCCGCGCAACCTGATCCGCATGGCGCAGAGCTTCAACGTTCCGTTCGCCACCATCGTGCGCAAGGTGATCTGGCCGGGCGCGCTGCCGGCGATCCTCGCCGGCTTCCGCATCACCGCCTCCGTCGCGCTGCTGCTGGTCGTCAGCGCCGAGATGATCGGCGCCCAACACGGCATCGGCGCCTTCGTGCTGCAGGCCGGCAACCTGATGCAGACCGATCAGCTGCTCGCGGGCGTCGTGATCCTGTCGGTGTTTGGGCTGGCGGTCGGGAAGGTGATCGGCTGGCTGGAGATGCGGCTGTTGCACTGGCGTTAGATACGATCACCGGCGCCGTAGGGTGGGCAAAGCGAAGCGTGCCCACCATTCCTTCATGAGTCGCGAAGACGTGGGCACGGCGCAAGGGCGCCTTTGCCCACCCTACGAGACCGGCGACCGTCACGCGTTCCCGCGGTCTTCCCTGAACAGATCCAGCTTCTGCTGCACCGGCCGATCCGAGAAGCTGAACAGCACGGCGTCCTCATCCGCCTCGTGCGTCACCCAATGCCAGCTCGGCACCACGAACAGGTCGCGCGGGCCCCATTCGAACATTGTATCGCCGACGCGGCTCCGACCCTTACCCTCAATCGGGCAGAACACCGTCGCATCGGTCGAACGATAGCGCGCGGTGTTGAAACCCTTCGGCAGCAGCTGGATGAAGGTGCCAATGGTCGGCATCGCGAAATCGCCCGTCTCGGGATTGCTGAACTTCAGCTTCAGGCCGTGGCAGGCATCCCATTCCTGGCTCGCCCTGGCCTTCTCCAGCGCCTCGCGCGTGTAGGCATAGGGATAGCTGAAGATCGGCGAAGTCTTCGAGCTCCGCTTCACATCGACGGGCAGGAGGTTGTGGCCATAGCGGGCAAAGCTGTCGCCCGCGGGTTTTGTAATTTTCTGCTGGTCCTCTTTCGCGCCTTCGGCGAAGGAACAGTCGAAGAACTGCACCAGGGGAATGTCGAGGCCGTCGAGCCAGAACATCGGCTGATCGGTTTCGTTGGAATGATCGTGCCAGGTCATCGACGGTGTGATGATGAAGTCCCCAGGCTCCATCGCGGTGCGCTCGCCGTCGACCGCGGTGTGGGCGCCCTTGCCTTCGAGCACGAAGCGCAGCGCCGACTGGCTGTGGCGGTGCGCAGGCGCGACGTCGCCGGGCACCACCATCTGCACGCCGGCATAGAGCGAGGTCGTGATCTTGGATTGCCCGCGCAGCCCCGGGTTCTCCAGCACCAGCACGCGCCGCTCGGCTTCCTTGGCGGTGATCAGCTTGCCGGCCTCCGTCATGTAGTCTCGGATGACGTCGAACTTCCAGAGGTGTGGCCGGCAGGCGCTCTTCGGCTCCGGCGTGATCAGGTCGCTCATCACCGTCCACAGCGCGGTGAGATTCTCGCCGTCGATCTTCCGGTAGAACGCCTCGCGTTCCGGCGTCTTGGTCACGGCTTCCATGGTTGCTGCTCCCGATCGTTTGTTGATTGACAGTATACTGAGGATCTAGGTAGCGTCAACGTGACGGATGACATACAAGGTTGTCATTCCGGGGCGAAGGGCCGCGCAACGCGTGGCCCGGCGAGCCCGGAATCCATAACCACGATCGGGAGTATGGATTCCGGGCTCGACGCTGGCGCGTCGCCCCGGAATGACAAAAGCAGGGAGTCTCAATGAAGCTGCACGGCTATTTCCGCTCCAGCGCCGCCTATCGCGTGCGGATCGCGCTGAACCTCAAGGGGCTCGGCGCCGAGCATCTGCCGCATCATTTGCGGAAGGGCGAGCAATGCGCCCCCAGCTATCTCGCCATCAACCCGCAGGGCCTGGTGCCGGCGCTGGAGGACGATGCGGGCGGAGTGCTGACGCAATCGGTCGCCATCATCGAATGGCTCGACGAGACCCATCCCAATCCGCCGCTGTTGCCGAAGGATCCGCTGCGCCGCGCCAAGGTGCGGGCGTTTGCGCTGGCGATCGCCTGCGACACCCATCCGGTGCAGAACCTGAAAGTGCTGGCGCGGCTGCGTGAGCTCGGCCTGCCCGAGGAGAAGGTCCAGGATTGGGCCGCCTGGGTCAACCGCGAGGGCCTGTCGGCCTGCGAGACGCTGATCAAGGACGAGAAGGGCCCATTCTGCTTCGGCAATGCGCCGACGCTGGCCGATCTCTGCCTCGTGCCGCAGCTCGGCAATGCGCGCCGCTTCGGCGTCGACGTCTCCGCCTATCCGCGCCTGCTCCAGGCCGAGGCCGCCGCCAAGGCACTGCCGGCATTTGCCGATGCCGCGCCGGAGAAGCAGCCCGATGCCGAGTAAGCCGCCCCCTCCGATCACGATCGACGCGGTCTATGCCGCGCCGGGCTATCTGTTCCGGCGCATGCAGCAGATCGCCGTCTCGATCTTCATGGAGGAGTGCAAGGCGTTCGACCTCACGCCGGTGCAATATGCCGCGCTGGTCGCGATCCACACCCATCCCGGCATCGACGCGACGCGGCTGTCGGCGGTGATCGCTTTCGACCGCTCCACGCTCGGCAGCGTGATCGAACGTCTCCAGGCCAAGGCCTATATCGAGCGCAAGCCGGCGCCGGAAGACAAGCGGATCAAGCTCCTGTACTTGACGAAGTCCGGCGCCGCGATCCTGCGCGAGATCATCCCCGCCGTCGAGCGCGCCCAGGCCCGGATGCTGGAGCCGCTCAAGCCCGCCGACCGCAAGGCGCTGATGGGCCTGCTGGCGCAGCTGGTCGATCTCAACAACGAAGCCTCCCGCGTGCCGCTGCGCGCGGAGGACGCGCTGGAGCATCTTGGGAAGGCTGGGTGAGGGGCTCCAGTTGTAGAGCGACACTGTCGCCCTCAATCTCGACTGTCATTCCCCGCGCAGGCGGGGAATCCAGTACCCCGCGGCGTCTCGATTCAACCGCTACCGTCTCGGAGTACTGGATCGCCCGGTCAAGCCGGTCGATGACAGCGCGCCTCACATCCGCAGCAACGCCTGCCGATCGATCTTCCCCGTGCCGGTCTTCGGCAGCTCGTCGATGAAGATCACCTCGCGCGGATATTTGTAGGGCAGCAGCCTGCCCTTGACATAGTCCTGCAGCCTGCGCGTCGCCTCACTCTGGTCGACCGCTCGGCTGTTCATCACCACCACCGCCTTCAGCGTCATGCGACGGTCCGGCAGCTCGGCGGCGAACACCGCGCATTCGCGGATGTCGGGGTGATCGGCGAGGCACAGCTCGACCTCGAGCGGATAGACCCACTGGCCGGAGATCTTGATGAGATCGTCGGCGCGGCCACGGAAGAAGTGGAAGCCGTCGGCATCCCGCACGAAGCGATCGCCGGTATAGATCCAGCCGCCCTCGCGGATGGTCTCGGCGGATTTGTCCGGCCGGTTCCAGTAGAGCGGCGTGTTGGAATCGCCGCGCACCCACAGAATCCCTTCCTCGTTGTCGCCGACGTCGCGGCCGTCCTTGTCGCGCAGCGCGACCTCGTAGCCGGGAACGCGCAGGCCCGCAGCGCCGAGCTTCTTCTGCTCGGGCCGGTTGGAGAGATAGATGTGCAGCACCTCGGTCGAGCCGAGGCCTTCGACGATTTCGAGCCCCGTCAGCGTCTTCCAGCCGTTGAAGACCTCGGCCGAGAGCACCTCGGCGGCGGAGAGCGCCATGCGCAGCGACGAGAAATCCGTCTTGTCCGCGCCTTCGGCCTTGGTCAGCGCGGTGTAGAGCGTCGGCAGGCCGAAGAAGACCGTGGGCCTGTACTGCTCGATCGCCGCGAAGATCGCTGCCGGCTTCGGCTGGCCCGGCAGCAGCAATGTTGCGGCGCCGGCCGAGAACGGGAAGGTGACGGAATTGCCGAAGCCATAGGCGAAGAAAATCTTCGGCACCGAGAAGCAGATGTCGTCAGGCGTCAGCTTCAGTACGTTCCGCGCAAAGGCGGCATCCGTGTAGGCCATGTCGTGCTGCAGGTGCACGATGCCTTTGGGCCGTCCGGTCGAGCCGGAGGAGTACATCCAGAACGCCATTTCGTCGCGCCGCGTCGGCGCTTCCGCCAGCTCAGCAGAAAATTGCGCGAGCCAGCTCGCCGCCGCGAGCGCCCGCGGCGCCGCGTGCTCGCCGGCCGCGCCGTTGGCGACGATCAGCGTATGCAGCTTGGTCTCCCTGCAAGCCTCGGCATTGAAGCGCGCTGCGAATTCCGCATCCGCCACCGCGACGGTCGCGCCGGAATCGGCGAGGTAGAATTGCAACAAGTCCGGCGGCGTCAACGTGTTGATCAGCAACGGCACGAAGCCGGCGCGCACGGCGCCGAAGAAGGCGGCGGGGTAGGCCGGCGTGTCGTCGAGAAACAACAGCACGCGATCGCCGCGCGCAAGGCCAAGCGAGGCGAAACCGTTGCCCCAGCGGCAGGCCTCCGCGCAGAGCTCGGAATAAGTGCGCGTGCCTGCCGGCCCCAGGAGAGCGAGCTTGTCGCCGCGGCCCTTGCCGAGATTGTCGAACAGCACGCGGCCGGCATTGTAGATGTCGGGAACGGCAAAGCCGACCTCGCGCGCGCCATCGCTGTCCGCCGGCACCTGGTCACGGATGTCGTGGCTCATGCCGCATCTCCGCCCTTGTCTTCGGCGCCGTCTCCGGCGTTCCTGGCCGCCTCGTAGCGGGCCATGAAGGCCGGCGACATCGCACGCAGCCGGGAATCGTCGATGCGGCCGGAGCGGGTGATGTAGCTGTAGGCGAAGTCCATCAGGGGAAGCTTCATGTGCTCGGCGAAATGTTCGTACCAGAACGCACTGGTGCGCGCCGCGTTGACGAGCTTCTGCACGATGGGCTTGCGCGCGGCCTGATAGCGATGCAGCGCGGTCGCAAGATGCGCGTCCGACTCCAGCGCCTTGACGAGGGCGATGGCGTCCTCGATCGCGAGCCGCGTGCCCGAGCCGATCGAGAAATGTGCCGAATGCAGGGCGTCGCCGAGCAGCACCATGTTCTTGAACGACCAGTGCTCGTTCCAGATCCAGGGAAAATTGCGCCAGACCGATTTGTTGGAGACGAGGCAATGGCCGCCGAGCGTGTCGGCGAACACCTCCTCGCAGGCGCCCTTGGACTGCTCGACGTCCTTGTAGGCGAACCCATAGGCCTGCCAGGTGGCGTAATCGCATTCGACCAGGAAGGTGCTCATGGTCGGCGAATAGCGGTAGTGATGGGCGTTGAAGGCGCCGCGCTCGGTCTTCACGAAGGTCTGCGACAGCGTGTCGAAGCGCTTCGAGGTGCCGTACCAGACGAACTTGTTGGATGAGTAGGACAGCGAGGTGCCGAAATCGCCCTCATAGGCGCGGCGCACCAGCGAGTTCAGCCCGTCGGCGGCGACGATCAGATCGTGGCCGTTGAGCTGGTCGATCGCCTGGATCTGCGTGTCGAAGCGCGGGGTCACGCCGACATCGAGCGCGCGCTGCTGCAGGAATCTGAGCAGATCCAGTCGCCCGATCGATGAGAAGCCGACGCCGTCGATGGCGACGCTGTCGCCATGCAGGTGCAGCGTGATGTTCTCCCAGCTCTCCATGTGCGGGGCGATCGCATCGACCGTATCGGGGTCGTCAGCGCGCAGGAACTCCAGCGCCTGGTCGGAGAACACGACGCCAAAGCCCCAGGTCGCGTCGGCCGGGTTCTGTTCGAACAGGTCGACCTGATCCTCGGGGTGACGCTTCTTCCAGAGATAGGCGAAGTAGAGCCCACCGGGCCCCCCGCCAATCACGGCGATCCGCAACGTCTGCCTCCCTAATTGACAGTATACTTACTATCTAGGGGTAGACTAATGTGCTCCGGTGTCCGGCGCCAGCGGAATTATTGCCAGCGCGCGGCACGCCGAAGCACGTGTCCGGACACGCGTTTTGCGGGTCCGAAACCGTCAGGTGCGAATCATAGCCAAACCGGGGCGGATTGGCCACCGTGGGGTCAGACGCAGCGCTTCACATAGACCCCGTTCACAAGAACCCGGGTGCAGCGGACCGCCGGCACCGGCTTGCGGACGACCACGGCTGCGTTCGGGCCGGCGCAGCCGGCGCGAACGACGCCGCGCGCGCATACCACCGCGTTGGCGTCGGTGGTCTCGAAGGTCATGGTGGCGGCGAAAGCCAGAAGCGCAGGAGCAACGAGCAGCAATGAACGCATGTTGTCCTCCCGGGGCTTGTCGTGGTCGTAGCGGCCTTTCAAACATCGATTAGTTTACGCCTCAGCACGCGAAAACCTTCGCGTCACGCACCGCAATTCATGCCGCGGACGAATGAATTAAGCCCGCTCGGTCTCATCGCGCCGCGAAAGGCGCGAGCACCTCCTTGCAGGCCGGCGAGAGCGATGCCGCCCGGTTGGAAATGCATTGGATGATCCGGCCGCCGCCGGGCGCCACGCCGGCGCAGAGGGTGCGGATGTCGGCGCCGCAAGCCGACCGCACGATGAACAGCTCTTCGCGCGGCAGCAATGGCCGCAGCACGATGGCGGCCGGAGCCGCGGCAGGCGCCGCCTCTGCGGCCGGTGCAGCAGCGGAAGCAGGCGCGGCCGCTCCGCCACCGAAAGCCGCATTCACCGCCTTGGCGCAACCGGCCGACACCTTCGCCTTGTTCTTCTCCAGGCATTCGAGCGCGGGCGCGCCGCCGGGCGGCACGCTGGCGCAGACCTTGGGATAATCGCCGCGGCAGGCGCTCTTGATCGCGGAAACCTGCGCGGGGCTCGGCTGCTTTGCTGCTGCTGCCTTCGGCGCCGCCGCCGCTCCCGGCTTGGAAGCTGGCGCGGCAGCCGGCGCCGCTTCCGTTTTGGCCGGTTCAGATTTGGCCGGTTCAGATTTGGCGGGCGCTGCTTCGGTCTTCGGCGCGGCGGCCGGTTCGACCGCGCGAACCGCAGCCTGGCAGCCCGACGACAGGCTCGACATGTTCTTGGCGAGGCATTGATACGCCTCCACTCCGCCAGGCGTCACGCTCGAGCAATGCGCCATGAAGTCCGAGCGGCATGCGGACCGGATCGCGCTTTTCTGGGCCTCGGTCTGCGCGAACGCTCCTGTTGCAGTTGCGAAGAGTGCTGTCGCCAGCAACGCCGTGCGCGTCGATGCATGCTTCAACGTTTTGAACATTTGAATGAATTCCTGCCCGATCGGGAACGCCGACCATCCTGAAAAAATATGCAAGCGCAATCGTCGCGAGGGTCAGCTCGCGAGCGACATCTTTGGCCGCTTCGGCCTCTACCGCAAGTCAATTATGCCGACGCAATTGGGGCGCGCGACTACGTCATCAGTCTTACCATGCGCTTGCCGCGGTTCTCGCCTGCAAGCAATCCAATCAGCGCTTTCGGCGTGTTCTCAAGTCCATCGAGAATGTCCTCCTGCACCTTGAGCTTGCCGGATTTCACCCAGGCCTGGAGATCGGCGAGCGCGCGCTCGCTGTCCTTCATGTAGTCCATCACGATGAAGCCCTGCATGGTCAGCCGCTTCACCACGATCAGGCCGGGCACGCCGCGCGGGCCATGTGCGGCAGGCGCGCCGTCATATTGCGAGATCGCGCCACAACAGGCGATGCGGCCGTAATTGTTCATCTGCGGCAGGCAGGCTTCGAGGATGTCGCCGCCGACATTGTCGAAATAGACGTCGATGCCATCAGGCGCCGCTGCGCGCAGCGCCTTGAACACCGCGCCATCCTTGTAGTCCACGGCGGCATCGAAGCCGAGCTTGGAGGTCAGCCAGTTGCACTTGTCGGCGCCGCCGGCGATGCCGACGACGCGGCATCCCCTGATCTTGGCGATCTGTCCGACGATCGAGCCGACCGAGCCTGCGGCTGCGGAGACCACGACCGTCTCGCCCTCCCTGGGCTTGCCGATCTCAAGCAGGCCGAAATAAGCGGTGAGGCCGGCGATGCCGAACACGCTGAGCAGGTGCGTCATCGGCTCGAGCTTCGGCATCTTGGTCAGATGCTTCGCCGGCACGGCGGCAAATTCCTGCCAGCCGGTGTCGCCGAATACGATGTCGCCGGGCGCAAGCCCCGCTGCCTTCGAGTTGACGACCTCGGCGATGGCGCCGCCGGCCATGACGCTGTTGGCTTCGACGGCGGAACGATAGGTCGCGCCGTGCATCCAGGCGCGGTTGGCCGCGTCGAGCGAGATGTAGCGTACGCGCAGCAAGGCCTCGCCATCCTTCGGCTCCGGCATCGCGCCCTCGACCATCCTGAAATGTTCGGGACCGAGCTTGCCGCTGGGCTTCTCCACCAGCAGGATCTGGCGATTGATGTTGCCGCTCATGGCGTTTCCCTTTTCATTTGCTTGACGATCATTGATGCAGCCGCCGCAAGGAAAGCGTGCAAGCTGCATGCGTCGTGCGCTGATTGAAGGCTAGATCGCCGCTTTCCATTTCACAACGGGAACATCCCGACAACGCGGCCGCACGCAAGGCGTGTTGCGTCGAGCGCGCCTTCCACAAACAAATGGTTCACCGCGCGACTGCCCACAGGCGAGCGCCTGAACGTGCCGATCTCGCTGCAGTTGGAGGAGGCGTTCAAGGCGATGGACGATTCCCCGGGCGCGAAGAATTAGCGCTTACTTCCCTTCTCCCCTTGTGGGAGAAGGTGGCGCGAAGCGCCGGATGAGGGGTTGCATCCGCGAGTCCTGTTGCGAGAGGCTCGCGCGCGGAGAGAGACCCCTCACCCGTCTCACCGCTACGCGGTGAGCCACCCTCTCCCACAAGGGGAGAGGGTGCAGTGTGCTTCGCAGCTAATTGTTATCAAACACCCGGTCGAGCGCCGCGTCATACGTCGCCTGCACCAGCTCCGGGTGCAGCTTGCCCAGCGCCTCCATCATCACGCCGGAATTGATCTCGAGCACCTTCCATTCGCCGTTCACGCGAACCACGTCGATCGAAGCAAAGACGATGCTGATGGCGTACGCGGCATCGATCGCGAGCTTTGCGCAGGCCGCGCGGACTTCGCCGTCCTCCAGCAACACCGGCTTTGCGCCGGCATCGAGATTGTGCCGCCAATCCGAGCCGCGCTGCTTGCTGTAGACGACGAGCGGCATGTCATCGAGCAGGACCACGCGGACCTCCTCCTCGATCGCGACAAAGGGCGAGATCACGAGCCCCGTACTCATCGAAAAGACCTCGCTGGCCGCCCGGTCGAGCTCCGCCTCCGTCGTCACCTTGAACACCGATCGCCCCGATGTCCCCTCGTTCGGCTTCACCACCACGCCCTGCGGGTTTTGGGCAAGCTGCGCCAGCATCCCCTCGCGCCAATCGGCGCCGGCGACATGCACGCCCAGCTTCGGGTTGAGGAACAGCCGATGCGGAACGCAGGGCACCTCCGCCAGCGTCAGCGCCTCGGCGGTGGCCGATTTGTCATTGGCGAGGCGATGGGCGATGGCGCTGTTGAGGCCGATGTCGTAGCCGAAGGCGAAACGGCGCCGCGGCCCCCGGCGCATTGCGATCAGCCAGCCGTCGGAGCGGACATCGACCGCGATGCCCCTCTCCGCGCAATACCGCCTGATCGCCTGAACGAAGATCCGCTCGCCGCTTGCCATGGTGTTTCGTCATTCCTGTCGCCAAAAGCCGCAAAAATGCGGGCATCGGCGCCAAACCGGCTGAAAATCAGAGCTATTCTTAATGAAATTCTTGCGAGCGCGCCGGAAATTAAGTGCTGCAATGAAGGCCGGGAGGGAAAAGATATTATCCTCCGCGCGCGCCAGGCAGCAGATTCCTTAATGATGTGACCAGTTCTGCCGCAAATGCCGGTTTGACCGGCATCAATTGCATCCGAAACGAGGTTGATTATTGGTCTCAATGGCGTAGATCACACACGCGAAATCCTCCGCCATGGCAAATGGTGCCGCCCCGATTTCAGGGCCGGGCAACGCTTTTGCCCTAAAACCGCAGTTATTCGGAATATCGAAAATCATGAGCGCGTTTTACCGAGAGAAGGTTCTTTCCGTCCACCACTGGACCGACACGCTGTTCAGCTTCCGCGCCACCCGCGATACCGGCTTCCGGTTCCAGAACGGCCAGTTCGCCATGATCGGCCTCGAGGTCGATGGCCGGCCGCTGCTGCGGGCCTACAGCATGGCGAGCGCCAACCACGAGGAAGAACTCGAGTTCTTCTCGATCAAGGTGCAGGACGGTCCGTTGACCTCGCGCCTGCAGAAGATCAAGGAAGGCGACACCATCCTGGTCGGCCGCAAGGCGACCGGCACGCTGATCACGGATAACCTGCTTCCCGGCAAGCGGCTGATGCTGCTCTCGACCGGCACCGGCCTTGCGCCCTTCGCCAGCCTGATCAAGGACCCCGAGGTCTACGACCAGTTCGAGTCCATCGTGCTGGTGCATGGCTGCCGCCAGGTCTCCGAGCTCGCCTATGGCGAGAAGCTGGTCGCGACCCTGCGCGAGGATGAGCTGTTCGGCGAGCTGCTCGCGGACAAGCTCGTGTATTATCCGACCGTGACCCGCGAGCCGTTCCGGAATCGCGGCCGCATCACCGATCTCATCAGCTCCGAGCAGATCTTCAACGACATCGGGCAGGGCCCGCTCGACATCGCAACCGACCGCATCATGATGTGCGGCAGCCCGGCGATGCTGGAAGAGCTGAAGCAGATGTTCGAGAGCCGCGACTTCGTCGAAGGAAGCGGCAACAAGCCCGGCCATTTCGTGATCGAGAAGGCCTTCGTCGAGCGCTAAGCACCACGCTCTCGTGTCCCGGACGCAGCGCCCCTTCGCCGGTGCGCTGCAGAGCCGGGGTCCATCTCGCCGCATCGTATGCTGTTGCATTCTGGGTCCCGGGTCTGAGCTTGCGCTTGCCCGGGACACTGCATGGCTTGCGCCGCCTCCAGCCTGACCCCATCCGACCCCTCTGCTGCACCGCAAAATCCGTCCATCCGGCTGATTGATTTGTCTCGGCCGAATTCGCTAGCCTGAAACAAGGGCGGCGTCATATCCGTATGACAGGCGCGGGCGTATCGTGACGCCTTCTGCTGGCGAGAGGATCGGAACGTGGCCGACGACAACAAGACGCATGCATCCCCGAAACGCCTGCCGCTGGCGGAGGAGGGGATCATGGAAACCCTGCTGCTGCCCTTCTCGCCGCGCTTCATCGTGCTGACGATCTGCGCGGTGGTCACCGCGCTCCTGATCGGCATCGGCATCTCCGACGGCAAGATCTTCGACATCCTGCTGATTCCGATCCTGATCTTCGGCGCGCTGACCCTGCTCGGCGTCCGCGATCTTCTGCAGAAGAGCCACGCGGTGCTGCGCAACTACCCGATTTCGGCGCATATCCGCTTCCTGCTCGAAGAGATCCGCCCCGAGATGCGGCAATATTTCTTCGAGAGCGAGAAGGACGGCATGCCGTTCTCGCGCGACACCCGCGCGGTGGTCTATCAGCGCGCCAAGATGGAGCTCGACAAGCGTCCTTTCGGCACCCAGGAGGACGTCTATCGCGAGGGCTATGAGTGGATGCATCACTCGGTCTCGCCGAAGGCGCATGCGACGGAGAAATTCCGCGTCGTGATCGGCGGGCCGGACTGCGCAAAGCCCTATTCGGCCTCGGTGTTCAATATCTCGGCGATGAGTTTTGGCGCGCTCAGCCCCAACGCCGTGCGCGCGCTGAATGCCGGCGCCAAAAAGGGTGGTTTCGCCCATGACACCGGCGAGGGCGGCGTCAGCCCCTATCACCGCGAGATGGGCGGCGACATCATCTGGGAGATCGGCTCGGGCTATTTCGGCTGCCGTCATCTCGACGGCAGCTTCGATCCCGAAGCGTTCGCGCGCGTCGCCGGCGACGACCAGATCAAGATGGTCGAGCTCAAGGTCAGCCAGGGTGCCAAGCCCGGCCATGGCGGCGTGCTGCCGGCGGCCAAGGTCTCCGAGGAGATCTCCAAGATCCGCGGCGTCGCCATGGGCGAGGACTGCATCTCGCCGGCCTCGCACCGCGCCTTCTCGACGCCCGTGGGCATGATGCAGTTCATCGCCGAGATGCGCCGCCTTTCGGGCGGCAAGCCGGCCGGCTTCAAGCTCTGCATCGGCCATCCCTGGGAGTTCCTGGCGATCTGCAAGGCGATGCTTCAGACCGGAATCTATCCTGATTTCATCGTCGTCGACGGCAATGAGGGCGGCACCGGTGCCGCGCCGCTCGAGTTCATGGATCATCTGGGGATGCCGATGCGCGAGGGCGTCAATTTCGTCCACAACGCGCTGGTCGGTATCAATGCGCGTGACCGCATCAAGATCGGCGCCTCCGGCAAGATCGCGACCGCCTTCGACATGGCGCGCGCCATGGCGATCGGCGCCGATTGGTGCAATTCGGCGCGCGGCTTCATGTTCTCGCTCGGCTGCATCCAGTCGTTGAGCTGCCACACCGACCGCTGCCCGACCGGCGTGGCGACGCAGGATCCGACGCGGGCGCGCGCGCTCTACGTGCCGCTCAAGATCGACCGCGTGCACAATTATCACCACGCCACGCTGCACTCGCTGACCGAGCTGATCGCCGCGGCCGGGCTCGAACATCCGCAGCAGCTGCGGCCGATCCATTTCAGCCAACGGACGTCGACGACCCAGGTGAAGTCGTTCGCGCAGCTCTATCCGGCGCTGCGTCCGGGGGAGCTGCTCGAAGGCACGGAAGACCCGCGCTTCCGCGACGCCTGGCAGATGGCGCGCGCCGAGACGTTCCAGCCGGCGTTGTAAGATGCGGGCTGCGGCTGCCGTAGGCCAGGGACCTCAAATTGCCGAGAGCGGAGGGTAGGGTTTAACGGCTGGTTCAACTTTGGGTGTAGATTCGCCCCATGGACGAGCGACGCGACAAGGCCCGACATCGCGTGCTGAAGGCCGGAACGATCGAGTTCGGCGGCGGCGCGATCGACTGCACCGTCCGCAATCTCTCCGATACCGGCGCCGCACTCGACGTCACCAGCCCCATCGGCATTCCCGATCATTTCACCCTGTTCGTCCAGGCCGACGGCACGCATCGGACCTGCACGGCGGTCTGGCGCAAGGAAAAGCGGATCGGGGTGAGGTTCGGGTGATGATGTTTCCCTCTCCCCTTGTGGGAGGGGGTGTCTCGCCGCGTAGCGGCGAGACGGGTGAGGGGTTCTATCCGCGAATCCAATTTTCGATTGAATGTGCGGAGACAACCCCTCATCCGGCGCTTCGCGCCACCTTCTCCCACAAGGGGAGAAGGAAAAGCGGGTGCGCCGTCACCTGCTACCCCGTCTCGACCTCAGTCAATCGGCTCGCCAATATCTTGTCGATCCTTCGCCCGTCGAGATCGACCACCTCGATGTGCCAGCCGCCGAAATCGAAGGCATCGCCGACATCGGGCAGCATGTTGAATTGTTGCAGCACGAGGCCTGCGACCGTGTTGTAGCGATGCGGCGGCAGCTCGATGCCGAGCAGCTCGCCGAACTCGTCGACCGGCATCCAGCCGGAGACCAGCAGCGAATCGTCGTCGCGCCTGATGAAGGCCGGCTCGGGCGGTCCCTCCTCGGAATGAAAGGCGCCGACGATCGAGTAGAGGATGTCGGCGGCGGTCACCATGCCCTCGAAGGCGCCGTATTCGTCGTAGACGAGCCCGACGTGAACTGGGGCCGCTTTCAGGATGGTCAGCACGTCGCGCGCATCTGCCGACACCGGGATGCCGGGCGCCTCGCGCACGAGCGCGCGCAGGTCCGGGCTGCGTTCGTTCATATAGGCGATCAGCAAATCCTTGGCCTGCAGCACGCCGATCGGCTTGTCGCGGTCGCCGTCGGAGACGGGAAAACGCGAATGCGGGCTCTTGGCGATGATGTCCTGGATGGCGGCGGGATCGTCGTTCAGGTCGATCTCGTCGACCTCGGTGCGCGGCGTCATGACCGCGCCGACCGGCCGGTCGCCCAGCCGCATCACGCCGGCGATCATCTCCTTCTCGCCCGGCTCGAGCACGCCTGCGCTCTCCGCCTCGCTGACGAGGTGATGGATCTCGTCCTCCGAGACCTTCTCCTCGGCCTTGCCGCCGCGGCCGAGCAGCGTGAGGATCAGCTTGCCGGAGACGTCGAGCAGAAACACGAGCGGCAGCGATATTTTCGCGAGCGCGTGCATCGCCGGCGCGACCCGCACCGCGATGCTCTCGGGGTCGCGCAGCGCCACCTGCTTCGGCACCAGCTCGCCGACGATCAGGGTGCCGTAGGTGATGAGCGTGACCACGATGCCGACGCCGACGATGTCGGCAATACCTGGGGACAGGCCGAGCTCGAGCAGCCATTGCGTCAGCCGCTGCCCGAGCGTCGCGCCCGAGAACGCTCCGGAGAGCACACCGACCAGCGTGATGCCGATCTGCACCGTCGAGAGGAACTTGCCGGGATCGGCCGCCAGCGTCAGCGCCCGCTCGGCGCCGCGCACGCCCTTGGCCGCGAGCAGCGACAGCCGCGCTGGGCGCGATGACACCACGGCCAGCTCCGACATGGAGAGCAGGCCGTTGATGACGATCAGGACGACGACGATGGCGAGTTCGAGCGAAAGCATTGACGTTCCGGAGGTAAGCAAGTGTGGCCGGGATGCCGGCAAGCCACTGATATAGGTATTCAGTGCGGAAGTGCTGGCGATTCTGCTTATTCATGCCGAAAGGGAACGCGTGCGCGACGGCGTTCCCAAGGGCGTCCGCGACGACTTGACACCCCGCGGAACTACGGATCGTTGCTTAACGAGCCCTTAGTGGCCCGCCGGCTAGGTTTTCGACATTGCAGAAGTAAAGTCGGGGAACCTGAGGATGCGGATCGGGAAGCTTTTTGCGCTGTCGATGCTGACGGTGACGGTATTTGCAGTCATTCTCGGCGCCGAGGTGCTGATACCGCAGGCCCGCATCTTCACGAACCGCTCCGACGCGATCAAGACGGTCGATGCCTTTGGCGCGACGCTGATGGCCAGCCAGCACGTCGCCAGCCTTCGCGCTCCCTATATCGGACCGATCTTCCAGGAGGGCGCCGCAACGCAGGCGCAGCTCGAAGCTGCGACGAAGGCCACGAAAACGGCCGAGGCGGGCTTCGAGGCCGCAACGCGCGCCGTCATGGTGCTGGATGACGGCGGCGCGATTGCCGAGAATCTCGACCGGGCCGCGCGGCGTCTGAAAGACATCACCGCCGCGGCCGATCGTGCGATGAGCGTTCCCCTCGCGACGCGCGACAGCGCCGTGACAAAGGGCTTCCTGCCCGGTGTTGCCGAGGTCCTCGCCGATCTCGAGCCTGTCATGAACAAGCTCGAGGCCAAGGTGATCAACGCCGATTCCTCGCTTGCGGCGCTGTTGAACCTGGCGCGGACGGCGCAGGATCTGCGCGTTTCGGCCGGCAGCCGCGCGGCCACGCTGTCGCCTGCGCTCTCCGCGCGCCGCCCGCTCACCGCTGCCGAGCTGACGCTGATGGACCGCATGCAGGGACGCGTGGAGGCGAACCGTGAGCGGCTTGAGGCCGGTATCAACCAGCTCGGAAACCCCGCCCGCATCGCCGCCGCGCTCAAGGCGGCAACGGACTCCTATTTCGGACAAGCCGCGGTTGCCGTGGACAAGGAGCTTCCTGCGGCCCAGAGCGACGGCAAATATGCTGCCACCGCCGACGAACTGGCGAAGGTCATCGTGCCGGCCATCCAGATGTTCTACGGCGTGCGCGACGCCGCGCTGGCGGAAGCCGCCGAGCGTGCCTCGGCCGCGCGCGACGGCGCGCTGGCGATGCTCGCACTGGCCGGTGTCGCCGTGCTGGCCCTGCTCGGCACGCTCGGTGGCGTGACCATGATGCTGCGCAGGCGCGTGGTGACGCCGCTCGGCCGGATCGCCGACGTGATCGGAGCGCTCGCCGCCGGGCAGCACGAGGTCGAGATTCCCGCGATGGGCCGCAGCGACGAGATCGGCCAGGTCGCAGGCTCGCTCCAGCATTTCAAGGATTCGCTGCTGGCCAAGAAGTCCGCCGACGAGGCGGCCGCGATCGAAGCGGAAGCGAAGCTGAAGCGCAGCCAGCGCATGGATCAGATCGCGCGCGAGTTCGAAGCCATGATCGGCGACGTCATCAACACCGTCTCGTCGGCATCCTCGGAGCTGGAAGCCTCTGCGGGAACGCTGACGAGCACGGCCGAGCAATCGGAAAAGGTCACGGCGACCGTTGCCGCCGCATCCGAGCAGGCCTCCACCAACGTGCAGACCGTTGCCGCCGCGGCCGAGGAGATGGCCTCGTCGGTCGACGAGATCAGCCGTCAGGTTCAGGATTCCGCGCGCATCGCCGGCGAGGCCGTGCAGCAGGCCGGGCGGACCAACGAGCATGTCGGCGAGCTCGCCAGGGCCGCAGGCCGGATCGGCGACGTCGTCGAGCTCATCAGCCAAATCGCCGGCCAGACCAACCTTCTGGCGCTCAACGCCACCATCGAGGCGGCGCGCGCCGGCGAGGCCGGTCGCGGCTTCGCCGTCGTCGCGTCCGAGGTCAAGGCGCTGGCCGAGCAGACCGCCAAGGCCACCGGCGAGATCAGCCAGCAGATCTCGGGCATCCAGACGGCGACGGAGGACTCCGTCGGCGCCATCAAGTCGATCGGCGACACCATCTCCCGCATGTCCGAGATCGCGTCCGCCATCGCCGCGGCGGTCGAGGAGCAGGGCGCAGCGACGCGCGAGATCTCACGCAACGTGCAGCAGGCCGCGCGCGGCACCCAGCAGGTCTCCGCCAGCATCGTCGACGTGCAGCGCGGTGCCAACCAGACCGGATCGGCCTCCTCCAACGTGCTCGCATCGGCGAGATCGCTGTCCGGCGAGAGCAGCCGGCTCAAGGTCGAGGTCGGAAAATTCCTGGACGCGATCCGCGCGGCGTGACGAGCGTCTCTCGCCGCTTGGTGAGGCAATCGCATTGAAGAGCGACGTGCCCGCGGTCCATCCTTCGAGACGCCCGCCTCTGGCGGGCTCCTCAGGAAGGACGGACTATGCGGCAGCTATTTCCACGGGCGCCGGTGTTGCTTAGCCTCATCCTGAGGAGACCGCGACGCGGTCGTCTCGAAGGACGCGTCGCGCGCACCGAAGTCGCGTCGAGCTCAGAACTCCCCGTGCAGCCGCCCCGAAAACACCGACACCGGTCCGCGGTCGGCATTGTAGGCGGGGTTGACGATGAGCTGGTAGTCGGCGGTGAGGGTGATGTTCTTGTTCACCGCATAGGCGTAATAGGTTTCGAGGATACGTTCCTTGCGGTAGTTCAGCGCGCCGTCGCCGACCAGCACACCGAGGCCGCCGGCGGCGAGGAAGTCGCGATAATCCTGCGAGATCGCATTGATCGCGCCGCCGACGCCGATCACGTCGTCGGGTCGGCCCCAGGTCGTGCCTTTGATCGAAACGCCGCCGGACAGGCTGCGATGAATGTCGGTGAAGGCCAGCGTTTCTGTCTTGCCGTCGTTCCAGCTCCAGCGGCCGAACAGGCCGACATCGTCGGTGATCGCCTGCTCGAGGTTGAGCACGTAGCCGTACTTCAGGCGGCCGCGCCGGGTCTGCGCGATGTCGAGATTGAGCGCGGGATTGTCCAGCGTCTCGCGGAAGCTGCCCATGTTGGCGCTATCGAGCCAGCCGATGGTCCTGAGCTTGCCCGGCCGGCCGAACAGCGAGAAGCGCGTCTCGAGCTCGAGCAAATATTGACCGCGCTCCCCGACCCTGGTGTCGAAGTGATTGGCGTTGGACTCGGAGACCATCAGGAAATAGCCGCCGCGTAGCGCCCATTGCTTCTGGTTGAGCTCGGCGGTGACGCCGTAGGTGAGACCGACCTTGTCGGCGGAATAGTCGAAGGCGCCGGGCGCCCAGATCGACCAGTTCATGAAATCCCGGCGCGTGTCCTTGGCGTAGGCATTGCCGTCGAACACGTCGATCACCGGAAACTTGCCGGCCTGAATCGTGAGGCGTGACACGTCGACCTTCTGCCCCAGCTGGAGCTGACCGCTCGCGAGCTCTTCCTGCTCGCCGCCGAAGCCGAAGGTCTGGCGCACGAACAGGCGCGAGGTGTTGTAGTGCGGATAGGGGAAGTTCGACTTCTGCGCTTCGCCGTTCGGGAAGCCGGCCGCACCGACCGTGTCGTTCAACCCAAATCCCTGCAGCAATTCGGGATTGTAATAGACCTCGCCGCCGTCCCACAGCCGCGCGTTCAGGAACAGGCTGTTGCTCCAGGTGGCTTTGGCCTGCCGCGACGGCGACAGCGAGTTCGGCCCGGTATAGAGCGCGGGAAAGGATGGATAGCCTTGCGGCAGATAGGTGGTCTGGCCGTGGATCTCCCAGCGGTCCGATTCGGTGTCGATCAGTGAGCTCTTCGGATCATAGCTAGGCAGGCCCGGCCAATCGAGCTTGCGGTTGAGGCCGAGCCTGACCTGCTGGAAGTCGAGCGACGAGGACGTGTATTGCGCGCCCGTGGAGAAGGCGACGTTGGCGCCGTCGAAGCGGCTGTAGAGATATTCGAGCCGCGCGCTCCAATGCGGCGCGAAGGCGTATTCGAGGCCGGCGCCTGCGACCCAGCCGGGCCGCGTGTTCAGGATCTTCGGGATTTCGGCGCCGGAGGCCGGCGCGTCGAAATAGCGCTCGCCCATCCAGGCGAAGCCGCCGGTGGCATAGATGAGCCAGGGACCGCTGGTGTAGCCGACGCGGCCGCGCACGCTCGCGGCGTAGTCCCATTGCTGGGTGACGGTGTTGGCGGGCGTTGCCAGGAACGAGACGATCGAGTTCGAGGTGATGTAGTTGGGAAACGTAAAATCGCCTTCGACGCCGACCAGCCAGCCGGAGTTGAGGCGGTAATTGTAGCCCGCCTGCACGCCGCCGATCATGCCGCTGAAGACGCCGCTGTCGCCGAGTGCGGTGCCGTCGTTCAGCGCGAAGCGCGACGAGCCGCGGCCGTAGCCGGCATGCGCGCCGATATAGAGACCGGTCCAGTCATACACCGCTCTCAAGACCGGCGCCTTCAGCGGCAGATCGGCCGCGCGGCCGGCGGCCGGAAAAGCCAGCACGCCCGTGGCAATCGCCGCGGCCATTCGCAAGCACCGGTGTCTGTGACCTCTCAACGCCAAACGCACGCCCCCAAACGCGAATGTGTCCCACCCGCCGCGATATCCCTGCCGGGTCGCGGCGATTCTGTCACCAGGCCTCCGCGTTCGAGGCGACCGGCCGGGATGGTCTCGATTCGCCTCGACTTCGTCCCAAGCTCCTGAATCTGCGACAAGCCTTATTGCGAATAATTCGCAATAGCAACTGATCCCCATCGCCATAGAGGAGAGTTCGCACCACTATGTGACGCGGCTGCAACATCGCCCCTCTGCTCAGCAACCTGAACAGCCCGAGCGGAGCCCGGCCGCTTGCGGGAGGACCTGTCAGGGATGGGTGGGCCATGGGGGGCGATGGCCGGTTCCCGGCCCGCGGAAGGACCTAGCAGCCGCGGCAGATGCCCTTGATCTTCTTGTCGAGCAGCGCGTCATCCTTGCTGGACTGACTGCTCGCCGCCGGTTTGCTCATGGCCGGACTATTGCTCCCCGGTGTGATCGCACCCCAGCGCTCCTGCCAGAGTTTCTCGCCGATCGTGCAGAGAACGCGCGGCTCCTTGTCCGTAGAGGGGGCAGGCGATTGATCTGGCGTTTGGCCCGCCACCTCGAGAGCCAGCTTGGTCCGGATCGCCTCCTTGAAATTTTCGCGATCGGTGACCGGTACGACAAAGGAACCCGGGCCGCCGATCACGCAATCCTCGTAGTACCAATCGATATGGTCGATATGCTGAAAGTCTGTCGGAGCAGCGGGTGTTGCGTTGGTCATGACCGGCAGGCCTGTGATGACGAGGCCTTGCTGCAACGCTTTGTCGCGCGCTGAGGTGACCGGATCGCCATTGCTGTTGGGGCCATCGCCCGAGACGTCGATGATACGGCGCGGACCACTGTAGGGGTTCTGCTCGAATAGCGAGGCGGCGAACTTAATTGCACTTGAAATCGAGGTGCGCGAACCGCGGCGGATCGGTGCATTGGTGATTTCAGTTGCGACCGCCTCAGCCGCTCCCGGCCCGTCGATCTGTCGCCAGGGAACGACAATTTTCTGGTCGCTGGTCGATGACCATTCGAAATAGGTCAGCGCGATCTTGCCGGCAGGACCGGCTCGCACCGCCCGGAGAAACTCCTGCGAGACGATGGCCTTGGCATAGCCTTCGCGTTGGGCTGCAAGGTCATCCGGCTCCATTGAGTAAGAAACGTCGACTGCGATGACGAGCTCGAGGTCTACGGCAGGGCGGCTGTCGCCCTGGGTCGCCGTTAGCGGCTGTGAGGCCGGCTCGGGACATGCCTGTGTCGATGTCAGGATCGCAATCAGGATCGATCCAATTGAGATCTGCCAACTCACGCTCGCCCTCCAGCCACCCATTCGTATCCTGACACGCGGAACGTGCAATCGGAAGGGTTGTCCGACTCATCATGGGCTGTTCTGGCCGCAACACGAATGACCCCGCCCGGGGGGACGGCCGGGCGGGGTCGGGGGCACGA
>NZ_JADYVY010000021.1:0-122267 GCF_020194215.1 Bradyrhizobium sp. BRP20
GTGCAGTTCCGGGAGGGGGTGGGGGCTGAATGTCTCTCCACTGTCATTCCGGGGCACGCGAAGCGTGAGCCCGGAATCCATCGTGCCGCAGCGTTGGTCGATGATTGGATTCCGGGCTCGACGCTGCGCGTCGCCCCGGAATGACGGAAGTGGCCTAGTCCGGCCGGACCATCTCGAACATGTTCTCCGGCTTGATCTCGAAATAATCGCCGCGCCGGCCGGCGCGGACGATGGGGCGGGCGGCGGCGGTCTGGTAGACGCCGTCCTTGATCAAGGCCTTGTCGATGTGGACGGCGACGACTTCGCCGAGCGTCAGCCAGGCGTCGGCCTCCTTGCCATTGGCGCCCTTGAGGCGGACGATGTCGGACACCTTGCACTCGAAGGCGACGGGGCTCTCGCCGACGCGCGGGACATTGACGAGCTTGCCGGGCACGGCGGTGAGGCCCGCGACCTCGAACTCGTCGACCTCGGGGGCGACATGTGCCGCGGTCGCGTTCATGTGCTTGGCGAGATCCATCGTCGTCAGATTCCAGACGAACTCGCCGGTCTGCTGCATGTTCTCGACCGTGTCCTTCCAGTTGGTCGAGGAGAAGCCGATGATCGGCGGCACGTAGCAGAACGCGTTGAAGAAGCTGTAGGGCGCGAGGTTGACGTGGCCCCTGGCGTCGCGCGAGGAGATCCAGCCGATCGGCCGCGGCGCGATGATGGCGTTGAAGGGGTCGTGCTTGAGTCCGTGGCCCTTGGAGGGTTCGTAGAAGTACAGGTCTTTGTCGGTCACGCGCTGCTTCCTTTCGTCATTGCGAGCGCAGCGAAGCAATCCAGAATCCCTCCGCGGAGACGGTCTGGATTGCTTCGCTGCGCTCGCAATGACGGAGTTTGTGGGTCCGTCCCGGTCCGCCTCCGGCGGTCGTGCCGGGGCGATCAGTCTGCTTATAGGAGAAAACGCCCCGCCCGTCAGTGGCGCGGCGACAGACCCGCGATGACGAAATCGATCATCTGGTCGATGGTCGGGCCCGGCTTGGTGGCGCACTGGGCGATCATCTGGGGGTGGAAGAAGCGGATCATCGCGGTGCAGGCGCACAGCGAGGCCAGTTGCAGGTCCGGCGCCTCGAACTCGCCGGAGGCGACGCCTTGCGCGATCATCTGGCCGATGACGCCGGCGATGCACTCCATATGGGCGACGCAGACCTCCCAGTCCTCCTCCATCGCGATCGCGACCATCTCGTGCAGCTTGTTGTCGCCGACATAGCGCTCGGTGTTCATGCGATTGATGGTGATGAGCAGCTCGCGGAAGCGCGGCAGCACCGGACCGGGCCTTGCCACGATCCGCTGCGCCTCCAGCTCGACCTCGCCCATCAGCGAGCGGGCCACCGCCTGATGGATCGCCTTCTTCGATTCGAAGAAGCGATACACGTTGGCGGGGCTCATCCTGAGCTCCTTGGCGATGTCGCCGACGGTCGTCTTCTGGTAGCCGATCTGGCGGAACAGCCGCTCGGCCACCTCGAGGATGCGATCCCGGGTGTCGACTTCAATATGTTCCGAAACAAGGGCCATCAGTCAGGACTCGCTGGTCAACAGTCTTCTCATCTATTCAGCCGCTTCGGCAAGCGGAATTGCGTGCGGGTCATCGCTCCCATGCTGCGGCGCGGCCGGCTGCTCGGGCGTTCCGGCCTCGTCCAGGCTCTTGCGGAACCAGAGGGCGTAGAGGCCCGGCAGGTACAGCAGCGTCAGGAAGGTCGCGACGAACAGGCCGCCCATGATGGTGATCGCCATCGGGCCCCAGAAGGCCGAGCGCGTCAGCGGGATCATGGCGAGAATGGCGGCGAGCGCCGTCAGCACCACCGGCCGGGCACGGCGGACGGTCGCCTCGACGATCGCCTCGCGCCGGGTCAGGCCGTGGCTGACGTCGGTCTCGATCTGGTCGACCAGGATGACCGTGTTGCGCATGATCATGCCGGCGAGCGCGATCAGGCCGAGCAGCGCCACGAAGCCGAACGGGGCATTGGCGACGTTGAGGCCAAGCGAGGCACCGACGATGCCGAGCGGCGCGGTCAGGAACACCAGAATCAGGCGTGAGAAGCTCTGCAGCTGGATCATCAGCAGCGTCAGCATCACCATGACCATCACCGGGAAGAGGATGAAGATCGAGGCGTTGCCCTTGGCGGATTCCTCGAACGCGCCGCCCGGCTCGATCCGGTAGGCCGGCTCGAGGTGATCCTTGATCGCCTTCAGCTTCGGCGTGATCTGGTTGGTGACATCAGGGGCCTGCACGCCGTCGACAACGTCGGAGCGCACGGTGATCGCCATGTCGCGGTTGCGCCGCCACATGATCGGCTCCTCATGGGCATATTCAATTCGAGCGATCTGCTGCAGCGGCACGGCGACGCCGTTGCGCGAGGTGATGGTGAGATCGCCGACGCCGCCGAGGTCGAGGCGCTCGGACGGGATCGCGCGGGCGACCACGCCGACCTTCTCGATGCCGTCGCGCACGGTTGTGACCTGCGAGCCCGAGATCAGCATCGCCAGCGCCTGCGAGACGTCCTGCGGGGTCAGGCCCATGGCGCGGGCGCGGTCCTGGTCAACGACGAGCTTGAGGTAGGGCGACTGCTCGTTCCAGTCGAGCTGGACGTCCTTGACGCTCTTGTTCTCCCGCATGACGTCGCGGACCTGGTAGGCGATCTCGCGGACCTTGTTGGCGTCCGGGCCGATCACGCGGAACTGCACGGGGAAGCCGACCGGCGGACCGAAATTGAAGCGGTCGACGCGCACGCGTGCCTCGGTCAGGAAGCCCTCGGCGGCCGCGGTCTCGATCTTGGCCTTGATGCGCTCGCGCGCCTCGACCCCCTTGGCAACGATGACGATCTCGGCAAAGGCCTCGTTCGGAAGCTGCGGGTTGAGGCCGAGCCAGAAGCGCGGCGAGCCCTGGCCGACATAGGCGGTATAGGTCTCGATGTCCTTGTCGTCCTTGAGCAGCGTCTCGGCCTTCTTCACCGCCTTCTCGGTGACGTTGAAGGCGGTGCCTTCCGGAAGGCGCAGCTGCAGGAACAGCTCGGGGCGCTCCGAGAGTGGGAAGAACTGCTGCTGGACCTGGCCGAAGCCGACGATCGAGGCGGCGAAGACGCCGACGGTCGCGACCACCACGGTGATGCGGTGGTTGACGCACCATTTCACGATGGCGCGCAGGCCGCGGTACATGCGGGTCTCGTAGACCGCATGCGGATCATGGTTGTGGTGCGCCTTCATCTCGGGCAGCAGCTTGACGCCGATATAGGGCGTGAAGATCACCGCCACGAACCAGGAGGCGACCAGCGCGATTGCCACGATCCAGAATATGCTGCCGGCATATTCGCCGACCGCGGAATTGGCAAAGCCGATGGGGAGGAAGCCAGCGGCCGTGACCAGCGTCCCCGTGAGCATCGGAAACGCAGTAGATTCCCAGGCAAAGGACGCCGCACGCATGCGGTCCCAGCCCTGCTCCATCTTCACCACCATCATCTCAACCGCGATGATGGCGTCGTCGACGAGCAGGCCGAGCGCGATGATCAGCGCGCCGAGCGTGATGCGATGCAGGTCGAGCGACATCGTGTTCATGACGATGAAGACGATGCCGAGCACCAGGGGCACCGACAGCGCGACCACGATGCCGGTGCGCCAGCCGAGCGCCAGGAACGAGACGAACAGCACGATGACGAGCGCTTCCATGAAGGAGTGCACGAACTCGCCGACGGCGTGCTCGACCACCTTGGGCTGGTCGGCGATCAGCTTGACGTCGATGCCCTGCGGCACCGCCTTCATGAAGTCGGCGGTGGCCTTCTCGACCTCCTTGCCGAGATCGAGGATGTTGGCGCCCTTGGCGGTGACGACGCCGATGCCGATGGCGGGTTTGCCTTCCTGGCGCACGACGAAGCTCGGCGGATCGACATAGCCGTGAGTGACGGTGGCGATATCGCCGAGACGGAACACGCGGCCGTTGCTCTCGACCGGCGTTTCGGCGACGGCCTTGGCACCGTCGAGCGCGCCGGTGACGCGCAGCGGCACGCGCTGCGAGGAGGTCTCGACCGTGCCGGCCGGCGTCACGTTGTTCTGCTTGGCGAGCGAATCGAACAGCGCCTGCGGCGTGATGCCGAGCGTGGCGAGCTTGGCGTGGCTGAACTCGACGAAAATGCGCTCATCCTGGTTGCCGTAGACGTCGACCTTGGTCACGCCGGGCACCTTGAGCAGGCGCTGGCGAAAACCTTCGGAGACCTTCTTGAGCTGGGCATAATCGGCGCCGTCGCCGGTCATCATGTAGAGGATGGAATCGACGTCGGAGAACTCGTCGTTGACGACGGGCCCGAGAATGCCGGACGGCAGCTGGCCCTGCACGTCGACCAGCTTCTTGCGCAGGAGATAGAAGAGGTAGGGCACGTCCTTCGGCGGCGTGTTGTCGCGGAAGGTGACCTGGAGCGCGGTGAAGGCGGGCTTGGAATAGGTCTGCACCTTCTCGAAATAGGGCAGCTCCTGGATCTTCTTCTCGATGGGATCGGCAACCTGGGTCTGCATTTCCTGCGCGGTCGCGCCGGGCCAGATCACGGAGACGTTGACCACCTTCACCGTGAAGAACGGATCCTCGGCACGGCCGAGCTTCTCATAGGAGAAGAAGCCGGCGACGCCGAGGATGATCATCAGGAAGAGCACCAGCGTCGGATGGCTGACGGCCCAGGCCGAAAGGTTGAAGCGCTTCATCGCACTCTCCGAAAGACGATCCAGTTGCAAACAACGACAGCCGCTCTGTTCAAACAGTCGTCGCGAGGCAGCGAAGCAATCCAGGGGGCTGGGCAGGTTCTGGATCGCTTCGCCGCTTCAGCCTTTGCTTAGGGACAAAGGCCGAAACTCACCTCACACGACGTAACTCACTTCTCTTGTCATTCCGGGATGGCCCGAAGGACCAGACTTTCAAACGACGGATCAGAACGACAAGGACGACACGATCCGCACCCGCTGGCCGGGATCGAGCTTCTGCACTCCGAGGGCGACGATCTTGGCGCCCTCGTCCACGCCTCCGGTGATGACGACGTCCTTGCTCTCGTAGGACTTCACCGTGACCGGCTTGAGGGTGACGCCACCGTTGTCGTCGACGACGTAGAAGGAGGGCTTGCCGCCTTCGTTGAAGAGCGCCGACAGCGGCAACCGCGCGACGCGCTCGGTCGCGGCATCCGACAGCGTCAGCGTCGCCGTCATGCCGAGCGCGACCTTGTCGTCGGCCTCGGGCAGCGAGAACTTTGCCAGATAGGTGCGCGTGGCGGGATCGGCTGCCGGCGCGATCTCGCGCAGCTTGGCCGTGTATTTCTTGTTCGGCTCGGACCAGAGAGTGACGCTGGCGACGCCCGACTTGGCACGTCCAACCAGCGTTTCAGGGATCGCGACGACCGCTTCCTTCTCGGCAAAGCGGGCGACACGGATCGAAGCCTGGCCCGCGGCAACCACCTGGCCGGGCTCGATCAGCGTTGCGGTGACGACGCCGCGGGCGTCGGCAACCAGCGTCGCGTAGGAAAGGGAATTCTTGGTCAGTTCGACCGAGCGCTCGGCCCGGTTCAAGCGCGCACGGGCTTCATCGGCGGCGGCGCGGCTCTGGTCGAGCTGGGCGTCCGTGGTCCAGCCCTTGGCCTTGAGATCCTTGGCGCGCTGCTCGGCGGCGGCGGCCTGGGCCAGCACGCCGGTTGCGGCGGTCTGCTCGGCAACGGCCTGCTCGGCCTGGAGCTTCAGGTCGACCTCGTCGAGGGTGGCGAGCGGCTGGCCGACTTCGACTGTCTGGCCGACTTCGACGAGGCGTTTGGCCACCTTGCCGGCGACGCGGAAGCCGAGATCGCTCTCGATCCTGGGACGGATAGTGCCGACGAAGCTGCGCTCCGGGGTCTCGGCAGCGTAATGGGCAGTTGCCACCAGAACCGGCCGCGGCGGCTCGGCCTTCTCGGCGACAGTATCATTGCACCCTGCCAGCGAAACGGCCATCAGGGCGAGCGCGGCTCCTGCGAAAAGCTTGGAATAGCTCGACAAAATCGACCGGACGAACATCGAAGGACACTCCTGCATCTCGACTGAGAGTAATGTCGACTGTTCACTGATAAAAGTCAATAATCGTCAGTCATCAGGAATGCGTGATCGTGAAGGAGTGGTAAGGAGGGATAGGCTTGGCCGCGAGGTGTTATTGTAGGGTGGGCAAAGCGGAGCGTGCCCACCAGAACCGCTCTGCGGCGAAGATGGTGGGTACAGCGCGCGACGTGCGTGCCCCCTCACCGCCCCAGGTCGGCGAATTCGTGCTTGCTGTCGTGTCCGCCGACGAACACCAGGATGCCCGCGATCAACGGCAGCACGGCGAGCACCAAGAGGCCCGTCGAGGTCTGGCCCGTCGCCTCCTTGACCCAGCCGATCAGGTACGGCCCGCCGAAGCCGGCGAGGTTGCCGATCGAGTTGATCAGCGCGATGGCGCCGGCTGCGGCCGTGCCGGACAGCCAGGCGGTCGGCAGGGTCCAGAACACACCGAAGCAGCAGAACACGCCGATCGCGGCCACCGTCAGCGCCACCATCGTCAGCGTGGGATCGGTGAGATAGGAGGAGATGCCGAGCGCGACTGCGGTGAGCAGCAGCGGCGCGCCGACATGCATGACGCGCTCGCGGCTCGCATCCGAATGCCGCGCCCACAGGATCATGGCGATGGTGCCGAACAGATACGGGATCGCCGTGACGAATCCAGTCTGGGCGTTGGTGAGACCGAACGCCTTGACGATCTGCGGCAGCCAGAACTGCATGCCGTAGAGCGCGCCGACGAAGCCGAAATAGACCAGGCTGAGCGCGATCACCTTCGGTGAAGACAGCGCCTCGCCGAGCGAAAAATGCTTCACCGCCTGCTTGGCCGCGATCTCCGCATCCAGCTTCGCCTTCAGCCAGGCCTTCTGCTCGGCCGAGAGCCAGTCCGCCTTCTCCGGCTTGTCGGTGAGATAGAACCAGGTGACGATGCCGAGCAGCACCGACGGGATGCCCTCGATGATGAACAGCCACTGCCAGCCTTTCAGGCCCATCATGCCGTCGAGCCCGAGCAACAGGCCCGAGATCGGCGCGCCGATCACGGTCGAGACCGGCACCGCGATGGCGAAGGCCGCAAGAAAGCGGGCGCGATATTCGGCCGGATACCAATAGGTGAGATAGAGGATGATTCCGGGGAAGAAGCCGGCCTCGGCGACGCCGAGCAGGAAGCGCAGGACGTAGAAGCTGGTGACCCCGCTGACCACCGCCATCAGCGCCGAGATGATGCCCCAGGTCACCATGATGCGGGCGATCCAGCGGCTCGCGCCGAATTTCTCCAGGGCGAGGTTGCTCGGCACTTCGAAGATGAAATAGCCGATGAAGAAGATGCCGGCGCCCCAGGAGTAGATCAGCGGCGTGAATTTCAGATCGGCGTTCATGGTCAGCGCGGCGAAGCCGAGATTGACGCGATCGAGATAGGAGAAGAAGTAGGCCAGCACCAGGAACGGAATCAGGCGCCAGGAGATGGCGCGGATGGTCGAGGTTTCGATCTCCGACTTGGTGGCACCGGTGGAACCGGCATAGGTCGTGGTCTGGCTCATGGCTTCCCCCGGGGTTGTTGCTTTTTTCGGGTTTGCGGCCGTTTTCAGCATCGCGAGCAAAGAGTCAATGGAGCAAGCAATGCACGAGACGCAGCCGGGCACGCCTGTTGCGCCTCTACAGACCTCACTGATGCGCGCTGCTTTCGCGCTCGCAGTGATTGCCTGTGGGCTGTCCCTTCGCTGGTACGGCTTCCCGCTCGGCCTGCCTGCGTTCATCGTGAAGTACGGCGGCTCGCTGCTGTGGGCGACGATGGTGTTTCTGCTGGCAGGAGTCGTGCTGCCGCGGCTGACACGGAGCCAGCTCGCAGCCATCGCGATAGTGATCGCGGCAGTCGTCGAGTTCTCCCGCCTGATGCATACTCCCTGGCTCGATGCGTTCCGCCTCACCACCGCCGGCGCGTTGCTGCTCGGCCGCATCTTCTCGCTTTGGAATTTGCTGGCCTATGCGGTTGGGATTGCGTTTGGCATGTGGATCGATCGCGTTGCCATGCGCGGTGGGTGGGCAAAGGCGCCGTAGCGCCGTGCCTACGTCTCGTCATCGAATAGGCAAGACGTGGGCACGCTTCGCTTTGCCCACCCTACAAGACTGCCGTCGGAGCCTCACTCCGCCAGTTGAAACCGCTCGAAACGGTCGAGCTCCTCCTCGATCACGCGCTTCAGCTCCTTGCGGCCCGCCGTCTTCCTGCCCTGCCCGACCCAGGTCCATTTCTGCATCAACAGCTTCTTGTTCTGCCGGTCGGTCTTGAGATCGAGCGCGGCGACGATCTCGTCGCCGACCAGCACGGGCAGCGCGAAATAGCCGAGCTTGCGCTTGGCTTTCGGCACATAGGCTTCGAACAGGTGGTTGTAGCCGAAGATGAGGTTGGTGCGCTTGCGCTGGATGATCAGGGGATCAAACGGGGAGAGGATGTGGACGAGATCGGGCGACACCTCATGCGGCTCAAGCGCTGCAGGCGAGGCCCAGTGCTCCTGCTTACCGGCGCCCTCGATCGCGACGGGCACGAGCTCGCCGCGGCGGACGCGCGAGGCGATCAGGCGCGCGACCGGCTTCTTGCTGGGCGCATCGAGATGGCAGACCGAATCGAGGCTGACCACGCCCTGCGAGCGCAGCGCGCGGTCGAGCAGATAAGCCGTGATCTCGCTTGCCGGCGCCGGCTTCGGCAGCCTGTCCCAGCCGAAATGACGCGTCGTCAGCTCGTAGGTCTTGAGCATGCCCTGGCGCGCGCTGATGGTGACCGCCCCGGTATAGAAGGCGAGCTGCAGCGCCCGCTTCGAGGGCTTGCGGCTCTGCCACAGATGCTCCTTCTCGACGAGCACGTCGTCGTCGATGTCACGGATCGTCAGCGGCCCGCCGCGCAGCAGCCGCATCACCTTGCGCGTGTCGGCCGGCTTCACCGCGGCGAACCATTTGTGCCCCTCGCGGCGGTGCTCGCGCATCGCCGGCAGGAAGAAGCGGAAGTCGTTCGCCGGCACGTAGGAGAGCGCGTGCGTCCAGTACTCGAACACGGTCTTGTCGACACTCTGGGCGTGGCGCAGATCGGCGCGGCGGTAGGACGGGATCCGGCTGAACAGGATGTGGTGATGGCAACGCTCGATGACGTTGATGGTGTCGATCTGCACATAGCCGAGATGGGCGACGGCGGCCGAGACGGCCTCTGCGCCTTCGCCGAACGGAGCGCGGTCGGTCAGCCGCTGGGCATGCAGCCAGATCTGCCGGGCCTGTGTCGTCGAGAGCGGAAGCGGTTTGGACGTGCGGGGCATTGCAGCGTGCAATGTAGCGGGATTCGCCGCGAGGCAAAGAAGCAGGGACGCGAAAAAGCCGCGCTGCCATCTGCTGCCAGCGCGGCCATGACGTGTGGGGATCAGGCGGAAGCCTACTTCTTCATCGCCATCGACTTCTCGGCGTTCATATAGTGCTTGCATGCTCCACGCATGTTGCCCTTGCTCATGTCGGAATTGGCCGCGGCCATCGACTTCCTCGCCGCGATCTTGGCGGGCGTGTCTTCGCCGCCCATGCCGGCAACGAGCTTTGCCATGTTTGCACTGGTGCACGCCATCTTGGCGGCGGATGCGGGGGACAGAGCAAGTGCGGCGAATGCCGTCGCGAGCAACAGGGTCTTCATCAAGTTCTCTCCTCGAGTAGGCAGCCGGCCTGATGCCGGCCAACGCACCGCCATTCTTCAGCCACAAGTTTGCAGGGAAAAGACAATTTCGTTGCTGCGCTGCAGTGATACCCGCTTTTCAGCGTGCGGCTTTTGGGCGCTCCCCGACGCTGCCGGTGGCGACCTCCGGGTCGCAGATGGCCTTGCCACGTCCTTCTGCCTGGCAGCGATAGACACTGCCGGTGAGGCGATCGACCAGCCAGACGTTCTCGTCGGTCGGCCCTTCGAGCCCGACATAGCGGGAGGTCATCCCGGTGATCAGTGTCGAGAGCAGGATGGCCACCGCGATCATCGCCGCACCGATATAGATGGGCATTGCGTTCAGAGTCACTGTCCGATCCGTCGGGCCGCTGCGATGGAATTGATAGTCGCGCTGATAGTCACTTGGCCTCGGCACACGACGGAACTCGGCTCCCCTCGCGTCAAATTATCGAATGATTGAAGTGTGTTAGGCGGACATCTGGACGAATTCTTGTTCGCGGGCGGGCGGTGAGGCGACGCCTTTGCGACGTTCGGGTTTCCCGGAACCCAATACGGCCGGCTCGAAAGCAAAGTGCGAATGATTCGAACCGGAGCAAAGTGACCTCGGCTCGCCGTTTCGAATGTGACCAAGATCACATCAGAGCCGTTGAACCTGCCCTACGCTCGCAGCATCAAATCGCCATCAGGCGTAACAGCGAGGATACCACCATGACCCATTTCAATAAGTCTTTTGGACTGACGGCGATCACCCTGACAGCCGTCCTGTCGATGACGGCCGGCCTTGCGCTGGCTGGCGACAACAACATCTCCGCCGGCCAGATCGTCGATGCGCTGAAGCCGAAGCCGGCGACCCGCGGCCTGTCCGTTGGCCCCCAGACCGATACGACCGTGCAGGCCAAGGAGGCGACCTTCCTGAACACCGTGCGCAACCGCTCGACCCGGTCGCTCTCGACAGGCGAGCGCGAGCAGATCGCCGAGCTCGCTGCCACCAAGCCGAAGATCGATCTGGAGATCCAGTTCGACTACAATTCGGCCGACATCGCCAAGACCTCGATGGCCTCGGTGCAGGCGCTCGGCAAGGCGCTGTCCGATCCAGCGCTGAAGGGCTCGACCTTCGTGGTCGCCGGCCACACCGACGCGACCGGTGGCGAAGCATACAATCAAGGTCTCTCCGAACGGCGCGCCGACACCATCAAGAAGTACCTGATGCAGAATTACGGCCTCAACGGCAACGATCTCGTCACCGTCGGCTACGGCGAGACCAAGCTGAAGGATGCCGCCAACGGCGCTGACGCCATGAACCGCCGGGTCCAGGTCGTGAACATGGACACCAAGACCGCAGCGAAATGATTCTCGGCTCCTGGAGTAAAACACGCCGCCTGCCGCAGCCCGGCGGGCGGCGAACTCATATCCAGCTTTGGAACAGCATCAGCCGGTTGAAGCCCCCCATCGAGGTGCCGACGAAGGCCGCGGAAATCGGCAGCATCACCGCAAAGCCGGCCGCCGCGACGCCGACATAAGCCCACAACAGCCAGCGCGGCAAACCCTCGCGGCGCAGCACATAGACCAGTGCCAGGGACGCCGCGGTCGCGGCCGGCAGATAGTAATAGATGAAGCCCAGCGTGCGCGGCAGCAACGCCCAGGCGAGCCAGGGACCGAAATAGAATGTGGCGATCAGGAATGCATCCCAGCGCCGCGCCACGATGAAATCGCGCAGCACCATGGCGAGTGCAGGCAGAGCCGGCCACAGCACGAGCGGATTGCCGAGGAAGACGATCGCGGCGATGTGGTCCTCCGCGGTCTTGTCGAACAGGAACCAGACCGGGCGCGCGAGCAGCGGCCAGGACGGCCATGCGCTCATATAGGTGTGGCCGGCGATGGCCGTCGTGGTGTTGTCGGCAAAGATCCGCCGCTGCGCCTCGATCAAGTCCGGCAGCGATAACCCGTAGAGCGGAACGAAGGCGGCAAGATAAGCCAATGCCGGCAGGACGGCGAAGCAGAGCGCGACATGATGCAGCTTCAGGCCGGGCCAAAGCTCCGGCCGATACCAGTCGTCCGGCTTCGCGTCGGCGAACAGCGTATGCCAGCCCTGCATCAGGCGGATCACCGCAACAATGACGATGCAGACGCCGAGCGGGAACAGGCCGCTCCATTTACACGCGGCCGCAAGGCCGAACAGGCTGCCCGCCACCGCGAACAGCGCTTGCGGCCGCTCTCTGCGAAACCCATGCATGAAGGCGGCGGTGGCGAGCAGGCCGAAGCCGAGCGCAAAGACATCGAGCATCGCGATGCGCGCCTGGACGTACAGCATCTGGTTGAAGGCTGCGATCAGCGCGGCGGCGATCGCCGGCCCCTGCGCGGCGAACAACGCGAGTCCGCACAGATAGATCGCGACGATCGCGAGCGCGCCGAACAAGGTCGCGGGATAACGCCATCCAAGCGCGTTGTCGCCGAACGTTGCGATCGATGCCGCGATCATCTCCTTGGCCAGCGGCGGATGCATCGGATTGAGCATCGGCTGCGACATCGCGGGCGTCAGCATCTGGCGCGCCGCCGGCACGTAATGCACCTCATCGAACACGAATTTTTCCGGCGTGACGACGCCGATCAACAGCGCCAGATGCGCGATCAGGAAGATCGCGACAGCAATCACTGCACTCCGCGACACCTCAGGAACCGCAGGCAATTCGCGCATCTTTTGTGGGGCTGTCTTGCGTGGCAAATTGGCTTCACCGCGGAGAAAAATAAACTGCTTCCCGTCATTGAACGCATTCTGCCGCAACTGTCACTAAGCATGACGCAGGTCCTGCGCCGCTTGTGATAATTCCGCCACATCAGAAGCGCGCGCGATCCGGTACGATCAGGGACACATCGATCGGTTGCGAAATGAATTTGCGTTTTTGCCTTTTCTCCACACTGCTCACGGCCGCAATCTGTGCGGCATCCGGCGCCGAAGCGCAGACGCGCGTCGGCCAGGCTGTCGTCATTCAGAACGAAGTGGTGCGCGTCGCCGCGACCACGACGCCGATCAATGTCGGCGACAGCATGCTGCGCGACGAGACCGTGCGAACCGGCGCCGACAGCGCGGCGCGTTTCGTGATGGCCGACAGCACCAATCTATCACTGGGGCCGAGCGCCACGCTGAAGCTCGACCGCACCGTCTTCAACGACGAGCACAGCTATCGTGACGTCGCGATCCGCATGACCACCGGCGCCTTCCGCTTCGTCACCGGACGCTCCGACAAGGCCGCCTACAAGATCACAACACCGCTCGCCACCATCGGCGTGCGCGGCACCACGCTCGACATTCTCTCGCAGCGCGGGCGCTCCGTCGTTGTGCTTCAGGACGGCGCGGCCAGCGTGTGCACGAGGAGCGCCCAGTGCGTGCAACTCACCCAGCCCGGCGACACCGCCATCATCACCTCGACTGGCGGCAAGGTGAGCATCACCAAGAGCAACACGCCGCCCTGGACCTTCGCCGCCAATTGCGCCGCGAGCGCCGGGTTGTGCGCAGTCAACCAGTATGCCGGCGCCTCGCCGACCATCACGCCTGCCGTCGAGGACGACGCCATGCTGTGCGGGCGCTGACGATGGCGAAATTCACCGTTCGGCGCCTCATCCTTGCCGCTGCGCTGGCCGCATCTGCGGCGTTTGCGCTCGTCACGTTCGATGCCCGCCCGGCGGCTGCACAGGCCTCGGAGTGCGGGTCCGAGTGCGGTGAACCAGAGCCCACTCCGTCCCCAACCTATTCGCCGTCGCCATATCCGTCCCCGACCTATTCCCCGTCGCCGAATCCCTCGCCCACGCCGACCCCCTCCCCATCGCCCAGCCCCTATCCGTCGCCTTCACCGAGCCCGGCTCCGTCGCCGTCGGGACCGACGGGCGCGGATTCCAGCGGCAATTCGATCGGCGGCCTTGCCAATCAGCGCTTCAATCAGATGATCACCAACCGGGTGCTCGGCACCGTGCTGCTCGGCGTCAACGAGCAGATCAATTGCGGCGACTGCATCAGCGCGTTCGGCTCGGCCGGCTCATTCTCGGCCGGCATCCACGGCCGCAAGCAGCTGACCAACAATCTGTCGCTGCTCGCCGGCATTGCCTACACGCATTACAACGAGGGCGGCTACAAGATCACGAGCGCACCGATCGGCGCTTTCGCGCTGCGCTACGACTTCACCGACTGGGGCTCGTCGCGCCCGTTCTTCGACGTCGGCGCGATCCTGACGCCATGGGAGAAGGCGCGCTACACGCGCAGCTACGACACCAGCCTCGGGCCGGTGACCGTGACGAGCTCGACCAACGCGTCCAACTACGCCGTTTACGGCCGCGCCGGCTGGATGAGCCGCCTCTCGCCGCGCGACGAGGTCGCGGCCTCGATCGAGGTCTGGCAGCTCTGGCAACGCGTCTCCGGCTATCGCGACAGCGCGGTGGCGTTCAATCCGTTCGACGCCAGCATCGCTGATGGCACCGACCGCACCAGCCTCGTCAAGATCGGCGGCCAGTGGACGCATCTGTTCGGCAGCAGCATCGAGACCAACATCAATGGCGGCTGGGTGCAGTCCTTCGCCAGCCACAGCGGCATCGTCGCCACAGTGACCGGCCAGGGCACGGTGGTGCCGACCATGGGTAACCAGGGCTGGTTCGAATATGGCGGCCGCCTCGGTTTCCGCGTGCAGAAGGGCTGGATCGTGGACCTCTTCGCCAACGGCACGCTGGGCCCGCAGCCGGTCGGCAACACGATCCACGGCGGCGTGGGGCTGCGGATCAACTATTAGCGGCGAGAATCCCGCCTCACATTCCGCTGTCATGCCCCGGCTTGACCGGGGCATCCAGTACGCCGCGGCCCATCGGTTTAATCACTGCCGTCTCGGAGTACTGGATCGCCCGGTCAAGCCGGGCGATGACAGTGAGTATGTGGCGAGAGCGACCCGCCCTCACGCCGCCGACTTGCCCTCGAACGCCCGCCGCAACACCTCGACGTCAAGCTTGACCATCTTCATCATCGCCTGCATCGCGCGCGCGGCTGCGGCCTTGTCCGGGCTCGACAGGAACTCGAACATCACCTTTGGCACGATCTGCCAGGCCACGCCCCAGCGATCTCTCAGCCAGCCGCACTGCTCCGCCTTGCCGCCATGGGCGAGGAACGCGTTCCAGACACTGTCGACCTCTGCCTGGTCGTCGCAATGAATCATCAGCGAAATGGCGTGGGTGTATTCCATCTTCATGCCGCCATTGAGCGCGACCAGCTTCTGTCCGGCCACGGTGAACTCGACGACGAGCACGGAGCCTTCCTTGCCGGAGGAGCCGTCCGAAACGTTGCGCTGAACGTGTGTGATCGCCGAATTCGGGACCAGCGAGACGTAGAATTTTGCAGCGTCCTCGGCATCGCCGTTGAACCACATGCAGGGCACGAGCTTGGACATGGTGAATGCTCCTCTTGAGGTCTGCTGTTTCGGCTCAGGCGTTCGCCAGGTCGGGCTGCAGAGGGGCGGCTGAAAGGTCCATCCAGTTCACGCCCCACATGTGGCCGTCCGGATCCTCGAAGCTGCGGCCGTACATGAAGCCGTATTCGTCCTTCGGGCTGGGATCGGCAACGCCTCCTGCAGCCTCCGCCCTGCCAACGATGTCATCGACCTCGCTGCGGCTGTCCGCGGACAGGCAGAACAACGCTTGGTTCGAGGTCCTGGCGTCCGCGATCGGCTTCGGCGTGAACTGGCGGAATTTGTCGTGGGTCAGCAGCATGGCGAAAATGGTCTCGGAAAAGACCATGCAGCTCGCGGTCTCGTCGCTGAATTGCGGGTTCTTGACCGCGCCGACCGCCTCATAGAAGGCGGTCGCGCGCTTGAGGTCGGTCACCGGCAGGTTGACGAAGATCATCTTGGGCATCGGACGCTCCTTGGCGGGGTTCTGGCCAAGGACGGATGGCCAGGCCGCCATCCGACATGACTTCCGACAAATTTTTCGGACCCCGGCTGCGGGGCCCTGTCGCGCCGCTCTCCGCGCCCCTGAAGGGGACTTACTTCTTCTCGTTGGGATCCCGGTGCACCGGGTCGATCCACAGCACCGTCTCGGGCTTCTCGACCGGCTCAATGTCGAGGTTGATGGCCACCGCCTCGCCGTCGCTGCGCACCAGCACGCATTCCAGCACCTCGTCGGGGCTGGCGTTGATCTCCTGGTGCGGCACGTAGGGCGGGACAAAAATGAAGTCGCCGGGGCCGGCTTCCGCGGTGAATTGCAGGCGCTCGCCCCAGCGCATGCGCGCCTTGCCCTTCACGACATAGATGACGCTTTCGAGATGGCCGTGGTGATGCGCGCCGGTCTTGGCGTCCGGCTTGATGCTGACGGTGCCCGCCCACAATTTCTGGGCGCCGACGCGGGCGAAATTGATCGCGGCCGCACGGTCCATGCCCGCTGTCGACGGCACGTTGGTATCGAGCTGATTGCCGGGAATGACCCGCACGCCGTCATGTTTCCAGCGGTCATCATGATGATGACCATGGTCATGGTGGGAATGCGAATGGTCAGGGCCGGTCATGGGACTTGCTTTCTGTTGGTTCCGTGCGCGGCAAACTAACCCAAAGCCGCAGCCGCAAGCCATGCCAAAATCGGAACCCTCGTAGCCATCAGGCGTTGTCATTCCAAGCAAATCGAAAGGAGATTTTCATGGGCAGCACGACCGACAAGATCAAGGGCACCGCCAACGAGGCGATCGGCAAGGCCAAGCAGGGCGTCGGTGAAGCCACCGGATCCGATCGCATGAAAGGCGAGGGCGTGGTGCAGGAAGTGAAGGGCAAGGGCCAGCAGGCCATGGGCGATGCCAAGGACGCCGCGAAGGACGCGATGGATCGCGCCGCCGCTGCGGCTCGCCGCGCGGCGGAGTGACGCGCGTAAGATTGAAAGTGAAAAGACCGGCCCTAAGGCCGGTCTTTTGCTTGTATCGATTTCATCCGTCATGGCCGGGCTTGACCCGGCCATCCACGTCTTGACCGCGCGGCACGAAGATCGTGGATGCCCGGGACGAGCCCGGGCGTGACGACGTCAGTTATTTCACCGCGAGCAATTCCACGTCGAACATCAGCGTCGCATTCGGCGGTATCACGCCGCCGGCACCGCGGGCGCCGTAGCCTAGCTGCGGCGGGATGATCAGCGTGCGCTTGCCGCCGACCTTCATCGAGGCAACGCCTTCGTCCCAGCCGGCGATGACGCGGCCCTTGCCGATCGGGAATTCGAACGGCTCCTTGCGATCGACGGAGCTGTCGAATTTCTTGCCCTTCTGACCGTTCTCATAGAGCCAGCCGGTGTAGTGCATCACGCAGATCTGGCCGGGCTGCGGCGAGGCGCCGGTGCCGACGGTGGAGTCGATGATCTGCAAGCCTGAAGCTGTGGTCATGGTCTTTCCTGCGGTCTGGGCCGAGGCCGTGGTGGAAACGAAATGCGACACGCTGGCGATCACGGTGATCGCGAGTGCCGACATCAGGGCGAGGAGCGCGCGCTGGAAACGCTGCATAAAACACCTTCCGTTTGAGGCGGGAGGTGTCTAACCCAAGGCGGTCGCCGTTTCCACCCCCTTTAGAGCTCGATATCTTCGAGCCGGACCGGCAGCTTGCGGATACGCTGTCCCGTGGCATGGTAGATCGCATTGCAGATCGCAGCATTGGTGCCGACATTGCCAAGCTCGCCGAGGCCTTTCACGCCGACGGGGTTGATGCGATCATCCTCCTCGGAGAGCAGAATGACCTCGACACCGGGCACATCGGCATTCACGGGCACGAGGTAATCGGCAAGATTGTCGTTGACGTAGCGCGCATTGCGCTCGTCGATCTCGGTGGCCTCGAGCAGCGCCGAGGACATGCCCCAGATCAGGCCACCCATGAGCTGACTGCGCGCGGTGCGCGGATTCATGATCCTGCCTCCCGCGAACGCGCCGACCAGACGGGGGCAGCGAATCTCGTGCGTGAAGCGGTTGATGCGGACCTCGACAAACTCGGCGCCGAACGCATAGGCGATCTGGTCCTTCATTTGATGGCCGCCGACCAGCCGGACCTGCCCGCTGTGCATGGCCCTGAAGGAGTCCAGCGGCGCGCCCTCCGGCTTCCACTCGCCATATTCTTCGACCACGCCGACGCCGAGCGCATCGAACGCCTTCTCGATGTCGAGCGAGCGATCGCCCTTGGCGGCCTGGGTCGAGGGAGCCGGGCTGATGCCGACGGTCTCCTTGGCCTTGTCGGCAAGGCTGTCGCTGGGCATCAGCGCCTTGAACAGGCGCTGTCGGATCTGGTCGCACACCATCATCACGGCCGAGCAGGTGCTGGCAGTGGAATTGGAGCCGCCGGCAACCGGCGCGGGCGGCAGGTCGCTATCGCCCATGAAGACCGCCACCTTCTCAAGGGGCACGCCGAGCCGCTCGGCAGCCGTCTGGGCGATGACGGTGTAGGCGCCGGTCCCGATCTCATGGCCGGCGATCTCGACGCGCGTGCGGCCGTCGCGCTGCAGGCGCACGCGCGCGGCGGACGGTCCCGCCAGCGTCGGATAGCACGTGGCGGCGCAGCCGTAGCCGATCAACCAGTCGCCATCCGACATCGATTTCGGCTGTGGCGAGCGCTGCGACCAGCCGAACGCCTTGGCGGCTTCGTCGAAGCACGCCATGAGCGATCGCGACGTGTAGGGCTTGCCATCGATGGGATCCCTGGCGGCGTCGTTGATGCGGCGAAGCTCGACTGGATCCATGTTCAGGTTCACAGCGAGCTCGTCCAGCGCGCTCTCCAGCGCGAACAGGTACGGCACCTCGGGGGGCGAGCGCATGAAGCCCGGCGTGTTGCGATCGGCACGCACGATCGAGACCAGACTATCCACGTTCGGGCAGGCATAGAGGCGGGTCGTGGTCTTGGTGCCGCCGACGCAATAGGCGTCGGGGCGCGAGGAGACTTCGGCCCCCTCATGCCTCAAGGCGACCAGCCTGCCGTCGCGGCTCGCACCAAGTTTGATCTCGTGACGGGTCTCGGCGCGATGAGTGGTAATGGTGAAGCCCTGGTCGCGGGTCGGGACCAGCTTAATCGGACGGTTCAGGCGCCTGGCCATGGCGGCGATGATGGCGGTGCGCGGCGTCATCGAACCTCGCGAGCCGAATCCGCCGCCGACATAGGGATTGACCACGCGCACCTTGTCGGCGTCGATGCCGAGCTGCTCGGCCACGCCGTGCTTCAGGCCATGGACATACTGGCTGCCCTCGTAGATGACGAGATTGTCGCCCATCCAGGTGCAGCTGGTCGTGAACAGCTCCAGCGGATTGTGATGCTGCGTCGGCGTCTCGTAGGAGGCGGTCAGCTTGACCTCGGCCGCGTCGAACGCCTTGGCGAAATCCCCGACCTTCGGGTCTTCCTTGAACTGCGAGTTTTGTCCTTTCGCGGCGGCCGTCGTCGTCCCCGGCGAATCGAAAGTCGCGGTGGGCGCAGCAGCGCTATAGCTGACCTTGACGCGGTTGGCCGCTTCGCGCGCGGCCTCGTAACTCTCCGCCACCACCACGGCGATGATCTGGCCGTCATGGGCGATCTCGGCCGATTTCAACGGCTGGATCGTGGTGCCGGCATAGCCGCCATTGCTGTACAGTTTCGACTCCTTCAGCTTCGGGGCGTTCTCGTGCGTGACGATGTCGATCACGCCCCGGACGCGCTTGGCATCGTCGAGGTCGAAGCGGTCGATCCGGCCCTTGGCGATGGCGCTGGTGACCAGGAATGCGTAGGCCGGATTGTCCAGCGGCATGTCCGAGGCATAGGTCGCCCGCCCCGTCACCTTGGCGGCCGCATCATAGCGAGGCACGGGCTGCCCCATATTCGTCCTCGGCCCGGGAGCTGCAGCGGTCATGGTCAGATCTCCATCGTTACGGCCTGCTGGAGCGCGCGTGCCACGACACGCTTGCCGAGCGCGATCTTGAAGCTGTTGTGCCGGCGCCCGCGGGCGTCTGCGAAAGCTGCATCGGCGACGCGCTGTGCCAGAGCTTCGTCGAACCTCTGTCCCTTCAACAGCGCCTCGGCCTCACGCGCCCGCCACGGTACGGTGGCGACGCCACCGAGCGCGACGCGCGCGTCGCGGATCGTGCCGTCTTGGACGTTGAGCGCGATCGCGGCTGACGACAGCGCGAATTCGTAGGATTGCCGGTCGCGGGCCTTCAGATACACGGAGCGTGGCCAGCGGCCGGAGATCGAGAACGCCGAGATCAGCTCGCCGGGCTGAAGCGCAGTCTCGATGTCGGGCGTGCTGCCTGGTGCCCTGTGAAGCTGCGCGAACGGCATGCTGCGCGTACCGGCCTTGCCGGTGATCTCGACCATGGCATCGAGCGCGATCAGCGCCTGCGCGAAATCGCCAGGATACGTCGCGATGCACTGATCGGAGGTCCCGAGCACCGCATGAATGCGATTGACGCCGTCCATTGCGGCACAGCCGGAGCCTGGATTGCGCTTGTTGCAGTTCTCATAGGAGACATCGCGGAAGTAGTTGCAGCGCGTCCGCTGCATCACGTTGCCGCCGAGCGTTGCCATGTTGCGCAGCTGGGCGCTCGCGGCGAGCTTCAGCGAATCCGCGATCACGGGATAGCTGCGCTGGATCTCGGCGTGCGCGGCGACGTCGGACATCTTGGCGAGCGCGCCGAGGCGCAAGCCGTCGCCGCCTGGCGCGATCGCCGACCAGGCGGGGGCCAGCGGATTGATGTCGACGATCGCGGTGGGTCTCATCACGTCGAGCTTCATCAGATCGATCAGGGTGGTGCCGCCGGCAAGCGGCTGCGCCGCCGCCTTCGTCAGCGGATTGTTTGCAGCTGCGGCGACGCCGAGCGCCTGCACGGGGTATGCCCTTTGATACGAAAACGGTCGCATGCGCCTAGCCTTTCATGATCTCGGGCGCGGCCTGCTTCACGGCAGCGACGATATTGGGATAGGCGGCACAGCGGCAGATGTTGCCGCTCATGTATTCGCGGATGTCGGCCTCGCTGCCGGCATGGCCCTCCTTCACGCACGCGATCGCCGACATGATCTGACCGGGCGTGCAATAGCCGCACTGGAACGCATCGTTGTCGATGAAGGCCTGCTGCATCGGATGCAGGCGGTCGTCGGTGGCGAGGCCCTCGATGGTCGTGATCTCCTGCCCTTCGGCGGCGAGGGCCAGCGTCAGGCACGACACCACGCGGCGATCGTCGATCAGCACCGTGCAGGCGCCGCACTGGCCGTGGTCGCAGCCCTTCTTGCTGCCGGTGAGCTTGAGATGTTCGCTTAAGGCATCGAGCACCGTGGTGCGCGCATCGATGCTCAGGCGCTTGTCCTTGCCGTTGACGCGCAGCGTGACCTCGACGGGAAGCGACGGATCCTGCGCGGCCGGCGCCCGGGCATCCTCCGACGCCGCGCGCGCCGTGATCGGGATCAGCGCGCTGCCCGCCGCGCCGGTCATGAAGGCGCGCCGGTCGAATCCGGATGGTCTGGAACCTGGTTTGTCGGGCATGGCAGGCCTCCGCCGCTGATCTGCAAAGCAGCGCACGCCTGCACCGCTCATCGCCCCCTTAACCTGGAGCAATGGGCGCAGTTCCGGATGAGAGAAGGGCGGCGCAGCAAATGCCGCGCCGCCCTTCGTCAACTTTTCCTGATCTCGCGTGGGGAACTGCGCCGGCGATCAATAACCCAGCGCGCAGCCGTCCTTGCGCGGATCGGAGCCGCCGGTGAGCGTGCCCTTGTCCCAATCGATCCAGATCGCCTGGGCGCCGCCGAGCGGGCCGACCACGCTGGTGGTCTTGTGGCCGAGCTTCTTCAGGCCCTCGACGACGGCCGCCGGCACGCTGTCCTCGAGCTGATACTGTCCCTCGTAGTGCAGGCCGCGCGGCATGTCGATCGCTTCCTGCACGTCGCAGCCGTAGTCGAGGATGTTGGTCAGGAGATGAGTCTGGCCCGTCGGCTGGTACTGGCCGCCCATGACCGCGAACGACATCGTGGAACGGCCGCCCTTGGTGAGCAGGCCCGGCATGATCGTGTGCAGCGGGCGCTTGCCGCCTTCGATGCAATTGGGATGGCCCGGCTGGATTCGGAAGCCGCCGGCGCGATTCTGGAACAGGACACCGGTCTTGTTCGAGACAATCGCCGAGCCGAAGGAATGCGCAACCGAGTTGATGAACGAGCAGACGTTGCGGTCCTTGTCCACGACCGTGATGTAGATGGTCGAGGGATTCATCGGCGGCGCGACGTTCGGCAGGTCGAGCATGCCGTCCAGGCGGATCTTGCTGATGTACTCGTCGGCAAAGCCCTTCTCGAGCATCTCGGCGACGTTGATCTTCATGTGCTCGGGAGAGGCGACATGCATCTCGCGGTTCATGTAGGCGATGCGCGCCGCTTCCGCTTCGAGATGGAAGCGCTCGACGCTCACGGGCGCGTACTTGGTCAGATCGAACCGCGACAGGATGTTGAGCATCAACAGCGCGGTGACGCCCGGGCCGTTCGGCGGGCACTGCCAGACGTCATAGCCCTTGTACATGGTGCCGATCGGCGTGGTCACTTCGGTCATGTGCGCGGCGAAATCGTCGAGCGTGTGCAGGCCCCCGATGCCCCTGAGGGTCTCGACCATGTCCTCCGCGATCTCGCCCTTGTAGAACGCGTCGCGGCCGTCCCTGGCGATCGCGCGCAGCGTCTTGCCGAGCTCGGCCTGGCGAATGACGTCGCCGGCGACCGGCGGCTGGCCGCCCGGCAACAAATAGCGCACGGTGTTGGTACCGTTCTTCAGCTTCTCGAACTGGTTCTTCCAATCGAAGGCAATGCGGGGCGCGACGACGTAGCCCTCCTCGGCCGCCTTGATCGCGGGCTGGAGCAGCCGGTCGAAGCCGAACTTGCCGTGATCGCGCAGCACGGTCGCGAAGGCATCGATCACGCCAGGGATCGAGACCGCATGCGCCGAGGTGAGCGGCACGGAATTGATCTTGCGTTCGAGATACCAGTCGGCATTCGCCGCCTTTGGCGCGCGGCCGGAGCCGTTATAGGCGACGATCTTGCCCTCGCCCCGCGGCTGGATCAGCGCAAAGCAATCACCGCCGATGCCGGTCGATTGCGGCTCGATCACGCCGAGCAGGGCCGAGCCGGCAACCGCCGCGTCCACCGCGGTGCCGCCCTCGCGCAGCACCTCGATCGCGGCGAGCGAGGCCTGCGGATGCGAGGTCGCCACCATCGCGTTGGTGGCGTGGACCGTGGACCTGCCGGGGAAATGGAAGTTTCTCATCGAATGTCTTGCTCTCTTGGCCGTCGGCGCGGTTGGCGCGCCATCTCGAAAACCGCGTCTACATGGCACATTCCCGCCCCGCGGGGCAATGCTGGCATACCAGGAAAATGGCTGCTATCCGCTGGGCGTATGGACCTTTTGCAGGCTCTTGCGATGCGGGTTTTCCGGGCGCGGGCCGCCTGCTAAACGAGCGGCCATGACGTCCAGCAATACGCCTTACAAGGTCTGCGCCTTCTATCAATTCGTCGCCCTCCCGGATTACCGCGAGCTGCGCGAGCCGCTGCGCGCCTGCTGCGCCGGCCTTGGGCTGAAGGGCAGCGTGTTGCTGGCGCAGGAGGGCATCAACGGCACGGTCGCCGGCGCACCGGAGGCGATCGACGCCTTCGCTCACGAGCTCGCACGCGGCGACATGTTCTGCGGCAGGCTCGACAATCTCGAATTGAAATTCTCCGCTGCGGAGGCGATGCCGTTCGGACGGCTGAAGGTGCGGCTGAAGAAGGAAATCGTCACCCTGGGCGATGCGGCCGCCGATCCGACGCGTCAGGTCGGCACCTATGTCGATCCGCACGAATGGAACGCGCTGATCGCAGCACCCGATACCCTCGTGCTCGACACCCGCAACGCCTTCGAGGTCGCGATGGGCACGTTCGAGGGCGCGCTCGATCCCGGCATCAAGAGCTTCGGCCAGTTCAAGGACTTTGCCGCCGAGCAGCTCGATCCGGCACGGCACCGCAGGATCGCGATGTTCTGCACCGGCGGCATCCGCTGCGAGAAGGCGGGCGCGCATCTGCTCGCGCGCGGCTTTGGCGAGGTCTATCACCTCAAGGGCGGCATCCTGAGATATCTGGAAGAGGTGCCGGAGGCGGAGAGCCGCTGGCGCGGCGAATGCTTCGTGTTCGACGAGCGCATGGCGCTCGGCCACGGCTTGCGCGAGCGAAACAAGGACGTAACGCGTGACGAATGAGATCAAGACGCTGAGCGAGCGCATCGACACGCTGGAGACGCGCCTCGCCTATCAGGACGATACGATCGAGACGTTGAACCAGACCATCACCGCGCAATGGAAGCAGATCGACAGGCTGACGCGGCAGATCACCGAGCTCAATGCTCGGCTGCAGGACGCCGAGGCAAATGCGCCAGGGCCTGTCAACGAGCCTCCGCCGCACTATTGAACGGTGTTACTGGCCGGACGCCTTGGGCAGCAGATCCATGACCTGGCCGGACATTGCCAGGCGGTTGCGGCCTGCGGCCTTGGCGGCATAGAGCGCCCGGTCGGCAGCTTCGACCAGCGCAGCGACCCCCGCGGTTCGTTCGAACGCCGGCCGGCAGGCTGCGCCGCCAAGCGAAGCGGTGACGCATCCAGCCGCCTCATTGCTGCCATGCGCGAGGCCGGCCTCGTGAATGGCGTTGCGGATCCGTTCGCCGATCCGGGCGCAGCCGGCGGCATCGATGTTCGGCAGCAGCATGGCGAATTCCTCACCGCCGTAACGCGCCGCCAGATCGCCGGCGCGCTGCGCTTCGGCCGCGATGATCTTGGCGATCAGGCGCAGGCAGGCATCGCCCGCGGGATGGCCATATTCGTCGTTGTAGGCCTTGAAGTGGTCGACATCGATCATCAGCAAAGCAAGGCTTGAGCGGTCGCGATAGGCACGCGCCCATTCCTCCTTCAGGCGCTCGTCGAAGCGGCGGCGATTGGCAAGGCCGGTGAGGCTGTCCTCGATTGCCAGCGTCTCGAGCCTGGTTTCCAGCCTCTTGTGCTCGGTGATGTCGCGGGAGATCGCGACCACGCCATCGACCTGGCCATTGTCCTTGCGCGTCACCCGCATGGTCGATTCGAGCCAGATCTCGCCGTTCTGCCGATGCGAGTTGCGGTAGGTGAGACGCGCCTCCTCCTTCTCACCGCGCTTCATCGCGTCGACGATCGCCTGGACTTCCGGCAGGTCCTCCGGATTGATACCCGCGAGGGCCGGCGAACCGACCAGTTGATTGGGACGCCAGCCGACGATGCGGACCGACGAGGGCGAGACATAACGCAGTCGCTCATCGAGGCCGATCCGCGTCACCATGTCGCTGGAGCCTTCGGCGAGCAGGCGGAAATGCGCCTCCGTCTCGGTCAGCGCGACAGCCATGCGCTGGCCGCGCTGCAACTGCCGCACCAGCACGCCGCCGATGACTGCGATCAGCATCACCAGCGCGAACACGTAGAGCATGCGGGAGATCGCCGCCGCGCGCCACGGCGCGAGCAGCTCGTCCTTGTCGACGGTGGCGAGCAGGAGGAGCGGGAACCGACCGCTGCGATTGAAGAAGCTGACGCGTTCGACACCGTCCAGCGACGAGGTGAAATGATGGGCGCCGCTCGGCCGTTGCAGGCTCGGCTCGCGGAACAACGGCTTGTCGGCGACGCTGCGCCCGACGAATGTCTCGTTGCTGGGATTGCGCGCGACGATCAGTCCGTCGCCATGCGCCAGTGACACGGAGCTGTTGCGGCCGATCTCGAACTGCTTGTAGAAGTGCGACAGATAGTTCGAGCTGATGGTCGCGAGCACCACTCCGCCGAAGCTGCCGTCCTGCTTGCTGAAGCGGCGTGACAGGGTGACGACCCATTCGCCGTCCAGCAGGCTCTTCACGGGACGGCCGACATGGGCCTCGCGCTTCGGCGAGAGCTGGTGATGTCGGAAGAAGGCATCGTCGCTGAAGGTCGTGCCGATCGTACCGGGTGAGGTCAGCCAGTTGCCCTGATCGTCGATGATGGCGAGGCTGTGAATGCGCGCGATCGCCTTCTTGCGCACATCCAGCAAGGTGCGCAGCTTCGCGATCGTGACCGGTGCGGTGCCGTCCATCTCCAACCGGCTGACCACGCCGACGACACCGGAATCCAGGAGATCGAGGCTGTCTTCGGCATGCTGGGTCAGCGAACGGGCCACGTTCGCCATCTCCATCTCGGCGGCCTTGAGCACCGCATCGCGTGCCGTCCATTCACGCCAACCGCTGACGCCGAGGATCGTCGCGCAGGTCAGCGCCACGAAGGCCGCCGCGCGCAGCGGCAGGCGGCTCCATCCGGCTCGTTGGGTAGCGCTCATGTGGCAGGGTTCTCCGATCGTTCGGAAACCTCTGCCGCTTCTGTTATTTAATTCTGAAATCGCTACCGGACTACGCGGCGGTTTCCGCCCTTTCCAGTAGTCTTACGGACGCGGCGATCGGTGCATCGCTAACAAGATATTAGCGAGCCGATCGGAATCCGGCGCCCGCCGCCGCTAGCTGAAGATGGCCTTGACCTTGGCCCAGAGCGAAGGATGCTCGGCATCGGCGTCGGCCTTCGAGGGCGTCGGCTGCGCCACGCTCACGGGATCGGACGCTGGGAACGTGTCCCTCAGCCCGTCGTCGAGCTTGGACTGCCGATCGGCAGCGAGCGCCTCGCGCAGGTCCTCGGCGTGCTTGTCGTGCGGCGCGGGATTGAATGTCTCAGCCATGATCTCCTCCATTGGCTGGTCAACGCGGCCCGATCATCCAGGTTCCCCTGTTCCGCTGCGGGCCGCGGCGGTGTATCAGGAAGCACAACCTGCTTCAGGACCATTCGTGCCCCAGTCTTCGACGAAACCCTTCATCGACGTCCTCTCCGGCCAGCGCCAGACCGTCCCGCCCATGTGGATGATGCGCCAGGCCGGGCGCTACCTGCCGGAATATCGCGAGGTGCGCGCCAAGGCGGGCGGCTTCCTCGATCTCTGTTTCAACCCGGAGCTTGCCGCCGAGGTGACGCTGCAGCCGATCCGGAGGTTCGGTTTCGATGCGGCGATCATCTTTTCCGACATCCTGGTGATCCCCTATGCGCTCGGACGTTCGGTGCGGTTCGAGGTCGGCGAGGGCCCGCGGCTCGAGCCGCTGGACGATCCGGCCAAGGTGGCGACGCTGGCGCCGCACGCAGATTTCGGCAAGCTCGAGCCGGTGTTCGACGCGTTGAAGATCGTGCGCGGCGCGCTCGATCCCAGGACCGCGCTGATCGGCTTCTGCGGCGCACCGTGGACGGTGGCGACCTACATGGTCGCAGGCCACGGCACGCCGGACCAGGCGCCGGCCCGGATGATGGCGTACCGGCATCCGGAAGCTTTTTCGCAGATCATCGACGTCCTGGTCGAGAACTCTATTCAGTATCTGCTGGCACAGCTCGACGCCGGGGCCGACGCGTTGCAGATCTTCGACACCTGGGCCGGCGTGCTGCCGCCCACCGAGTTCGCGCGCTGGTCGGTCGAGCCGACACGGCGCATCGTGGAGGGCGTAAGGGCCAAAGTGCCGGACGCGAAGATCATCGGCTTCCCGCGCGGTGCGGGCGCGCAACTGCCCGGCTATGTCGAAGCGACCGGCGTCAATGCCGTCAGCATCGACTGGACCGCGGAGCCCGCCTTCATCCGCGAGCGGGTGCAGAGCAAGGTCGCGGTGCAGGGCAACCTCGATCCACTGGTGCTGATCACGGGCGGCGCCGCGCTCGATGGCGCGGTCGACAACGTGCTGGCCAATTTTGCTGCCGGGCGGCTGATCTTCAACCTCGGCCACGGCATCCAGCCGGAGACGCCGATCGCCCATGTCGAGCAGATGATCCGGCGCGTGCGGGGGTGAGGGCCGTCTATCCACGTCGTCATGGCCGGGCTTGTCCCGGCCATGCACGCCTTGCCATGCGACGCGAAGAACGTGGATGCCCGGGGCAAGCCCGGGGATGACGAGCCGTTGTGATCGGGTCTTGCAAAAAGTGCAAAAAACAACCCCATGCACAGTAGGCAAGTCGTTGAAAATATTAGGCGGGCATGACTCGCCCGTGCAGGTGCAAAATGACGTCATCAGAGATCGTGATTTCGGCATGCTTACCGCGGCCGGCTGCGCTCGATGATCTCCGCCGCACCCTTCGTCAGCAGGTCCAATCCCACCGCGCGGCCGAGCTCGCGCGGACGGTTGGCCGGCCCCGTATGCGAGGCTTCGATGATGGTGTTGCCGGAGAGATCGAGCACCGAGGCGGTGAGCGACATCCGATCGCCCGTGATGGTCGAGAAGCCCGCCACCGGTGAATTGCAGTGGCCGTTGAGCACCCACAGCACCTCGCGCTCGGCGTCGGCGGAGGCGTGCGCAGCGGCGTCGTCGATCGACGACAGGATCTGTCGCGTCTGCCAATCCTGCGCGGCGCATTCGACCGCGACGATGCCCTGCCCTGCCGCGGGCAACATCTCCACTGCTGTGAATTCGTAGGCGATGCGATGGGACAGGCCGACGCGATCGAGGCCCGAGCGCGCCATGATCAGCGCATCCGCAGGCCCCACAGCGCCGCCATCCGGCAGGCGCTGTTTCTCGCCATTGTCGAGCTTGCGCACACGCGAGTCGGCGGCGCCGCGGAAGTGAATCACCTCGACATCAGGGAACAGCCGCCGCGCATAGGCTGCACGGCGCACCGCGTTGGTGCCGATCTTGAAACCCTTGCCGCGGGACTGCCGCAGCGCCTCCAGCGTCACACCCTCGCGCAGCACCAGCGCATCACTGGGCGGATCGCGCGACAGCGTGGCACCGATGACGAGGCCGGGCGTGTCCTCGTTACCAGGCATGTCCTTTAACGAATGCATCGCCGCCTGGAGCTCACCCGACAGCACCGCGGCGCGGATCTGCGCCACGAAGGCGCCGCCTTTGCCGCCATGCGGCAGCAGCTTGCTGGTCTGGTCGAGATCGCCCGTGGTATCGAACTTGACGATCTCGACGTCGAGACCGGGCACGGCGGCGGTCAGGCGGCGCGCAATCTCTTCCGTCTGTGCCAGCGCCATGGCGCTCTTGCGTGTGCCGATCTTCAGTCGCGTAGCCAAGTCCGGATCCTTTCAAAGCGCGAAACTAACGCGCATCCTCCAATATCATGTCGGAGGCCTTTTCGGCGATCATGATGATCGGCGCATTGGTGTTCCCTGACACCAGATCGGGCATGATCGAGCCGTCGACGACGCGAAGGCCGTCGAGCCCCCTCACCTTCAGCCGCTGATCGACCACCGCGAGCGCGTCATTGCCCATACGACAGGTCGAGGTTGGATGATAGATGGTGCTGCCGCGTTCGCGGCAATAATCCAGGATCTCGGCATCCGAAGATACTTTCGCGCCGGGGTCGTACTCGCTGACCACGAACGGTTTCAGCGCCGGAGCGTTCAGGATCTTGCGCAAGATCTTGATGCCCTCGACGTTGGTGGTGCGATCGGTCTCGGTCGACATGTAGTTGATGCGGATTTCCGGCGGCACGGCCGGGTCGGCACTCTTGATGCGGAGGGAACCGCGACTTTCAGGACGGAGCTGGCAAACCGAAGCGGTGAAGCCGGAGAAATCGTGCAGCTTCTCGCCCATCTTGTCGGTCGAGAACGGCAGGAAATGAACCTGGATGTCGGGCGAGGCGAGGCGCGGACTGGTCTTGAAGAAGGCGCCCGCCGTGCCCGCTGCGATCGTCAGCCATCCCTTGCGAAACAGCGCATAGCGTGCGCCGGCCATCGTGCGGCGAAGCGGATGATTGATGGTGTCGTTGAGCGTGATCTTCTGCGAGCAGCGCATGACGATGCGGACCTGCATGTGATCCTGCAGATCATGCCCCACGCCGGCAGCATCGAGCACCACCTCGATGCCATGCTTGCGCAGGAGATCGCCGGGCCCGACGCCGGAGAGCTGAAGCAGCTGCGGCGAGTTGTAGGCGCCGCTCGACACGACGACTTCCCGCCGCGCGCGGGCGCGGCGCAAGGTGGCGCCTTGCCGGTATTCGACGCCTGCGGCTCGGCGCCCTTCGAACAGGATGCGCTGAGCGTGGGCGGAGGTCTCGATCTTCAGATTGCTGCGCGCCTTCGCGGGACCGAGATAGGCCACCGACGTCGAGGCGCGCCGGCCGTTGCGCGTCGTGGTCTGAAACAGGCCGACGCCTTCTTGGGTCGCGCCGTTGAAATCAGGATTGTAGGGCAGACCGCTCTCGACGGCAGCGTCGATGAAGGCCTTCGACAGCGGATCGGTCACGATCATGTTGGACACCGGCAGCGGCCCGCCCGTGCCGTGATACTGGTCGGCGCCGCGCGACTGGTTCTCGGCCTTCTTGAAATAGGGCAGCACGTCGTCATAGCCCCAGCCGGCGTTGCCGAGCTGGCGCCAGCGGTCGTAGTCCTCGTGCTGGCCGCGGACATAGAGCAGGCCGTTGATCGAGCTCGATCCGCCCAGCGTCTTGCCGCGCGGCTGGAACACCTGGCGACCCTTCAGCTCCGGCTCCGGCTCGGTCTGGTACATCCAGTTGACGCTCTTCTCCTTGAACAGCTTGCCGTAGCCGAGCGGGACGTGGATCCAGATGTTGGAATCCTTCGGGCCGGCCTCGAGCAGCAGCACGCTGTGCTTGCCGTTCGCCGAGAGCCTGTTGGCGAGCACGCAGCCGGCGGAGCCGGCGCCGACGATGATGTAGTCGAATTCGGGATCGGTGGGTGCGAGAGAGGAAGTTGCGTTCATGCGCTACTGTTCTTCTTGTTGGCGTGGGCGTTTCCGGTTCGTCACTACCACAATCATGCGGGCAGACGCAGCGCTTCCACCAGCGACTTGAACGCACGGGCATATTCCGCGCCCGCCCTTGCGATGTCAGCGCGACCAGCGCAGGCGACTGCGGCTTCCGTCACCGCGCCGAGCAGGAGGCGCGCCAGCGGCTCGACCGGCTGACGCGCGATCAGGCCGACCTCCATCGCGGCGGAGAGCGCGCGCGGCATCTTGCCGCCAAAGTGCTGCGCGTCGATCTCGCGCCAGCGCTCCCAGCCGAGCACGGCGGGGCCGTCACGCAGAATGATCTGGCCGGTCGGCCCCTTCGCGGTCGCGGCAAAGTAATGCTGGGTGCCGGCGACCATGGCGGCGAGCACGTCCTTCTCGGCGCGTGCCGTGCGGTCGATCTCGGCAACGAGGTCGCGCGACACCTGGTCGAACACAGCCTCAAACACCGCCTCCTTGGTCTTGAAGTGATGATAGACCGCGCCCTTGGCGACCGAAGCGCCTTCGGCAATGTCGTCCATAGTGGTCGCGGCAAAGCCTTGCGTCCCGAACAGGCGCCGCGCCGCCGTCAGGATCGCCTTCGATGTCGCCGCCCGCCGCTCCGCCTGTTTGGCCATAAGCTCTCGTCTAGTCGAATTCGCGAGAGCCGGCCAGTTGACTTTTCGACTATCGGTCGGTAATTACCGACTATCAGTCGGTGTTAAGCTGTGAGGTCGCCATGCCGAGCCGTGAGATCGTCGAAGCCTTTGCGAAGCGGCTGGAGGATGGCGACTTCGTCGGCGCGATCCTCGACTACTACACCGCTGATACCGCGACCTATGAGAACCTCGCCGCGCCGGTGGTCGGGCGCGACAAGCTCGCGGATAAGGAGCGCGGCGTGCTGGCGGCGTTCAAGGAGGTCACTGCCGTGCGCCTCGGCCCGAGCCTGATCGATGGCGACGTCGTCGCCAGCCGCTGGAAGTTCTCCTTCACCGACGCCGAGGGCGCGACGCGGACACTGGAGGAGATCGCGTGGCAGACCTGGCGAGGCAATGAGATCATCGAGGAGCGCTTCTTCTACGATCCGAAGCAGCTCGGACGCTGAGCGGGACCTATCGGTACAGCACGACCACGGCGAGACCGACGAGAGGCGCAAGAAACTGAACGGCCTGCCACCGCGAGCCATCGATCGACCAGCGTCCGTAGAAGACGGTGCCGCCGCGTTGGGGCGGCGATGCCGGTTGATCCCGAAATGTTTTCCACCGCGCCTCGGCAGGCCTGAGAAAATCTTCCGGCTTGACCGCCATGTCGGCGCTGCTCAGCACCACCTGCATCCTTTCGCCTTTCGGCTGGAACATGGCCTCGGCCCCGGGTGGCGCGAGGAAGCCCAGCTTCGGGGCGATATGCTGCTCATAGAAGTTTTGACCGACCGTGACGGCCGCAGCGTATGGACTGACATACGGCACCCCCGAGATGCCGGGAACGACCAGATGGCCCACCCCGCGCACCTCCTGCCAGGGAATGAAGAGACCCTTGAGCCATGGCCTGTGAAAGTGGATGCCCGCGGAAGACATGGAGACGACCGCCCGATCCGCGTAGAAGTGCCGGTAAGCTGAAAACGCGATCCATCCGAAACCCAGATAGAGCAACATCCAGCCGAAAACGTTCAGCGATGGGTTCACGAGATGAGTCCAATAGTGACTGCGCATCGTGCCGACATAGCTGGAGCCGCCGGTCGACCCGCTGACCATCAGGCTGATCCCACCGATGAGGGCAGAGACGATGATCAGGACCAGGAGGCCGATAAATAATTCGAGAAGCAATGGCAGGCCGGACCGCCCGATCAGGCTCGTCAGTGCATAGCCTGCGAACGCCAGAGCCAGCAGAGCCAGATAGACGAGGGCCAAAACGGCTCCATTCTGGCCACGGCTCTCGGCGTGAACCGCGATCGCAAGGCCGGCGACGCAAGCCCACAGGGCCCAGGGGACCCGGTCCATCCGCCATTTGTCCATCGTGTATTCGACCGTTGCCGACACATCGGCTGAAGGCTCGCTCATGGACAGGCCCTCGGAATTTCGAACGCATCCGGTGCCGACGCGGCGCACGGTGACCTGCCGGTCCACGAAACGTATCACGCGATCGAGGAGGCGTCTCGATCCGCTGACGAGAAGAAAACATCAGCGCAGATTCCGGTGTTGAGGTCCGGATAGGAGGCTGATGATCCCGGAGCTTGGGCTTGTCATTTAATGACTGATCGGTCTATATATCGGCATGAGGCAAAATACTGCAACGCCGATGCCCCGTGGCCGGCCGCGAAGTTTCGACGTGGACGCCGCCGTCGAACGCGCGATGGATGTGTTCTGGTCGCGCGGCTATCACGCCACGGCGCTGCCCGATCTCCTGCGCGCGACCAGGCTGTCGCGGGGCAGCCTCTACGCCGCTTTCGGCGACAAGCATTCGCTGTTCTTGCGGGCGCTCGATCGTTACATCGCGGATGCCTTGGCGCGGATGGATGGCGAATTCGACCCCCGAAACGATCCGGTCGAGGGTCTGCAGGCTTACCTCGCCGGTTACGTCGAGCGCACCAGCGGGAGCAACGGTCGGCGTGGATGTCTCCTGGTGGCCACGGCCATGGAATTGGCTGGCGGGGATGCCGACGTCGGTCGACGCGTTGCGGGCTTCTTCAAGGCGATGGAGGCCAAAGTGACCGATGCACTGTCCCGCGCGAAAGCGGCGGGCAGGTTGGCCGATGGTGTTGAGCCCGCAACGGCCGCCCGGGTTCTCGTCTGTTTCGTTGAAGGGCTGCGCGTGGTCGGCAAGACGGCACCGGCACGGACCACATCGCAAGCGGCCGTCGACGCTCTCATCGGTCGTTTCCTCAGGTAAGCAACCCCGTGACGCCTCCGCTGATGGTGCGCCCATATTTGGACTGATCGGTCTTTAAAAAGGACATCCGCCATGTCTGCCATCCAGATCGTCTGCGCGATCGCCGTTCCCCTGATCTGGGGTTATCAGTTCGTGGCCATCAAAGTGGGCGTTGCGGAGTTTCCACCGCTCTTCTTCCTCGCACTGCGCTTTCTGGCCATTGCGCTGCTGCTTGTTCCGTTCGTGGACAGGCCCACGCGTCAACAGTTCGGCCCTGTCGCAGCCATTTCGCTCTTCCTTGGTGGACTGAATTTCGGGCTGTTCTACGTTGGCCTTGGGCTCGGCTCGGGAAGCATGTCGGCCGTCGCATACCAACTCGCCACGCCCTTCACCGTCCTGCTCGCATGGCTGCTGCTCGCGGAGAGACCGTCACTCGCCACCTGCGCCGGAGTGATGCTTGCTTTCGTCGGCGTGACGGTGTTGGCAGCGGAGCCTGACCAGTCCGCCAACCCGCTTCCGCTGCTGCTTGTAGTCGGAGCGGCTTTCGCCTTCGCGGTGTCCAACGTCTTGACGAAGCGTTATGGCCCCTTCGATCCCTTGATGTTGATGGGGTGGTCCTCGCTGCTCACGGTACCGCAGGTCATGTTGATGTCGCTGCTCCTTGAACATGGACAAGCGGCGAGCCTTGTGACGGCGGGCGAACTTGGCTGGCTGGCGCTCGCCTACACGATCTTCGCCGGGGGAATTGTCGGGTTTGGCCTCTGGTTCTGGCTGATCGCCCGTTGCTCGATGGTGCGCGTCGCGCCCTTCGGTCTGCTACTTCCGGTGTTTGCCTTGCTTTCGAGCGTACTGTTTCTCGGCGACCGGCTTACGCCCAAGCTGATCGTCGGCGGACTGCTCGCGATCTCCGGGGTCGCCATCGCCCAGCTGAGACCGCGCCCCCGCCCCGTTTGATGTCCGGCCTGTCGGGCATTTGTATCGATTTGTTATCGATACTGCGTGAAGAGCACGCAGTAGTGGTCGCGGCCGGCGCGGCAAGCGGGGATAATTCATAGTTCGTCAAAGGTTTACGGCGAATTCTCCGGATCGAGCCGAAAAGAACGGCCCGTGCTGCTAGGCTATTGAATGCGGACTCAAACGACCAGCTATGTCGCACGGCTGTTCGCCGGCGATCTGTCGGCCTTCGGCGGCCCCGCAACGGACGAGGCCGTGGCCGGGCATATCCGCGCCGAGCAGATGTCGCTGGTGCTCGGCTATTCGGTCGGCATCATGCTGGCCAATGCCTGCAACGCCATCGTGCTCGCCATCGCGCTGTGGCAGTCGCCGGACAGGATGCCCGCCCTGATCTGGGCGGCGGCTGTCGCCGCCGCCGCGATCGGATTTGGCCTGCAATCCCACGTCGCGCGCCGCATCACCAAGCCGCAATTCGTCTCGCGTCGCGCGATGTACCGGCTGGTGCGCAACGCCTTCATCCTCGGCGCCGCCTGGGGCATCGTCCCGGTCGCCTTCTTCGCCGACGCTTCCAGCGGCGGCCAGCTCGTCATTACCTGCCTGTGCGCGGGCATGCTGGCCGGCGGCGCGCTCGCCTTCGCCACCATTCCGATCGCGGCGATCGCCTTCACGGCGCCGATCTTCCTCGGCATCGCCATCTGCCTCGGCCAGAACGGCGATCTCGCCTTTCTCCTCATCGCCTTTCTCGTCGTGGTCTACGGCAGCGTCCTTTTGCGCGGCGTGTTCGTCAATTCGTTCTCGTTCGCCCGGCGCATGATGCGGCAGATCGAGGCCGAGCGCACGGTGCGGCTCGATCCCCTGACCCACCTGCCCAACCGCGTCGCCTTCAACGAAACGCTCGATGCCGCGCTCAAGCGGCTGGCGCTATCGGGCGAGGAATTCGCGGTGCTCCTGCTCGATCTCGACCGCTTCAAGGAGGTCAACGACCAGTTCGGCCATCCCGCCGGCGACGAATTCCTGGTCCAGGTCGCCAGCCGCCTGCAACGCTGCACGCGCGCCGCCGAGCACGTCGCGCGGATCGGCGGCGACGAGTTCGCGCTGGTGATGGCCAATCTGACACGGCCCGAGGATGCGCTCGAGATCGCCGAACGCTTCGTCGCGGCCTTCAGCGAGCCGTTCCAGATCGAAGGCCGGCAGATCGTCGGCGCGACGAGCGTCGGCATCGTGCTGGCGCCACGCGACGGCAACACGCCGCTCGACCTCATGAAGAATGCCGATGCCGCGCTCTACCGCGCCAAGAAGGCGGGGCCGGGCACGGTCTGCTTCTTCGAACAGGCCGACGACAGATCGTCCCGCGAGTGCAAGGCGCTGCAAGCGGACCTCGCAGGCGCGATTGCGCGCAACGAGCTGTTCCTGGTGTTCCAGCCGTTCCTCGATCTCGGCACCAACCGGATCACCGGCTTCGAGGCGCTATTGCGCTGGCAGCATCCTTCGCGCGGGCTGGTTCCGCCGAGTGAATTCATACCAGTCGCCGAAGAGACCGGGCTGATCCACGAGATCGGCGAATGGGTCATCCGCCGCGCCTGCGCGACGCTGGCGGACTGGCCCGAAGACATCAGGGTTGCCGTGAATTTCTCGGCCGCGCAGTTTCACAACACGGCCATCCTCCAGACCATCGTGCAGGCGCTCGCCGACGCCAGGATCGCCCCGCATCGGCTCGAGATCGAGATCACGGAATCGATGCTGCTGGCGAAATACGGTTCGGCCGCGACGGTCCTGAACGCGCTGCTGGAGCTCGGCGTCACCCTCGCGCTCGACGATTTCGGCACCGGCTTCTCCTCGCTGACTTACCTGCGCAAGCTGCCGTTCAGCCGCATTAAGATCGACCAGTCCTTCATCCGCGACATGCTGGTGCAGCCGGACTGCGCGGCCATCGTGAAATCGGTGATCTCGCTTGCGCGCGATTTGCGGATCGGCGTCGTGGCGGAGGGGGTCGAGTCCGCCGACCAGCTCGAATATCTCAGGCAGATCAGTTGCGACGAGGTGCAGGGCTATCTCATCAGCCGGCCGGTGGCCGCGGACGGGGTGATGGCGCTGCTGGAGACGAAGAAGTACCGGGCGATTTACGCGGCGTAGGGCTCTACCGATTGGTCCTTCGTAGCCCGGATGGAGCGGAGCGCAATCCGGGACGAGTGTGCGCCGGAGCAACACCGCCCCGGATTTCGCTCCGCTCCATCCGGGCTACAGGGATTCCCCCAGAGGAGAGAACCCTCACCCGCGCCTTCGGCGCGACCTCTCCCGCAAGCGGGAGAGGTGGAGCCCGCGGCGCCGTCTACTTGCTCCTAGGAGAGTCCCGCTCCGGCCTCCTTCAAACCGCATCCGCGCGCAGCAGCGTATCCACGGTGATCGTGCCGCGCGCGCGGGAGACGCAGGCGCAGATCTTCTGGTTGCTCTGTTTCTGATGGTCGCTGAAGAAGACGTCGCGATGGTCGATCTCACCGTCGACATCGACCACGTCGATGGCGCAGAGGCCGCATTCGCCGCGCTTGCAATCGGATATCACCTCAAAGCCGCTGGCATTGAGCACGTCGAGCATCGAGCGCTCGCGCGGGATCTCGAGCTCGACACCGGAGTCCTTGAGGCGCACCGTGAACGTTTCGGTGGGCAGCGTGCCGCTGGAGCCGAACGTCTCGTAGCGGAGATCGGGGAGCGGATGGCCGGCGCCGATCCAGGCATGGCGTGCGGCGTCGAGCATGCGCATCGGGCCGCAGAACAGCGCTAGCGTGCCTTGCGGCAATGAGGCGAACAGCGCGTCCATATCGAGCCGGCTGCCTTCCTCGCTGGCATGAACGACGAGGCGATCGCCAAGCATCGCGGCGAGATCGTCGAGATAGGCGGCCTCGCGGCGCGAGCGTACGGCATAATGCAGCGTGACATCCGCCCCGCGCCGCGCCAGCGCCTGCGCGGCGCCGAGGATCGGGGTGATGCCGATGCCGCCGGCAATCAGGCAATAATTCTCGCGAGTCCAGTCCACCGCGAGCAGCGAGGCGGGCTGGGTGATGTCGAGCCGCGCGCCCGGCTGCAAGGACCACATGTAGCGGGAGCCGCCACGGGAATCCTCCGCGCGGCGCACAGCAATTCGGAGGCCGTGCGACGAGGCCTCGCCAACCAGCGAATAGGACCGCGTCTCCGGCAGGCCGTCGATGGTGACGCTGACATTGATGTGGCTGCCGACCGGATAGGCCGCGGCCTCGAACTGATCCGGCTTGATCAGGAATTCGCGGACGTTCGGGGTGAGATCGCGGGTGGCGACGAGCGTTGCTGGGGTCCAGGTCTCGATGAAGCGCATGGTGACTGCCCTCAATCGGTTGCGGTCTTGATCAGCGCGAGCGCCGGCAAGAGGTCGAGATGGGTGCGGTTGCGCAGCGCGAGCCGCAGGTTTCGCACCGCCAGCCGGGCATGCTCGCGCATGACGGCCTCGGCGCGCGCGCCTTCGCGGTTCTCGATGGCGTCGATCACGACCCGATGGTGCTCCTGGGCGATGATCAGGATCTGCTGTGCCTCCGGCAACGCCGATTGCGCCATCACGAAGCCGCTCGGCGAGGCAAACGGCAGCGCCGAGGCGCGGTCGATCTGCCGGATCAGCGGGGGGCTGCGCGACAGCTCCGTGAGCTGGGCGTGGAAGCGCGCATTCAGCGCGACGTAGGCCGAGAAAGCATCGACCGAGATCGGGACCTGCCGCAGCAGCTCGTCGATCGCAGCAAGGCACTCCTTCAGCGGCTCGAGCTCGCGCGCAGAGACGCCGCGCTCGGCGGCAAAGCGCGCCGCCAGGCCTTCCAGCGTGCCGCGCAGCTCGATGGAATCGGAGATGTCGCGCTCCGAAAACGCCTTCACCATGAAGCCGCCGGAGGGGATCGCCTCCAACAGCCCCTCCTCCTCCAGCCGCACCAGCGCCATGCGCACCGGTGTGCGCGAAGCGCCTGTGGTCTCCACCGCCTGCAGCTCGGAGATGCGCTCGCCCGGCCGCAAGGCGCCCGACAGGATCTGGTCGCGCAGCGCGAGCTGCGCCTTCACGGTCTGCGAGATGGAGCGGTCGACCTCACGCTCGGCCATGTTCTACTCCGCGGCCTGAAGGTGCTTTGGGGCGTTTTCCTTCGCCACCATCCGATCGATCAGCTTGCGCGACCACATCGCGCCGGCGTCGATGTTGAGGTTGTAGAAGATGCGATCGGGGTTTTCGTCCATCGCGCGCTGCTGCGCTTCGAGGATCAGCTCGTCCTCGCGGAAGATGCCGGAGACGCCCTCGCGGATCTCGGTGGTGAGGCGCTGCTCACCGAGACGATAGTTGCGGACGAAGGACCAGAAATAGTGACAGGTCTTCTCGGTCTCCGGCGTGATCGTGTTGAGCACGAAGCCGTTGACGCCCTGCGAGCGGTCGCCTTCCGGCGCACCGGTGCCCGTCGGCGCGACGCCGACGTCGATCGCGATGGTGCACGGCGCCTCGAAGCGGATGATCTGCCAGCGGTCGACGAGGCCGGGCTTGCCGAGCTGCTTGGCCCAGAACGGCGGCGGCTCGATGCCGCGCATCCAGCGCGTCACCGTCACCGTCTTCTCGCCATGGGTGACGTCGAACGGCGCCTCGGCGACGGCATCATTGCCGATGGAGGAGCCGTGCACGAAGGTCTCGTGGGTGAGATCCATGAGATTGTCGAGCACGAGGCGGTAGTCGCAATTGACGTGGATGGTCTTGCCGTCGCCGGCCCAGGCCGGGTCGTGATTCCAGTGCATGTCGGGGACGAGCGCGGGATCGGCGAGTGCGGGATCGCCCATCCAGAGCCAGACGTAGCGGTGACGCTCGACCACGGGATAGGCGCGCACGCAGGCCGAGGGGTTGATGGTCTCCTGCGAGGGCATGAAGGTGCAGCGGCCCTGCGCGTTGTATTTCAGGCCATGATAGCCGCAGACGACGGTGTCGCCTTCGAGCCGGCCCTTGGACAGCGGCACCAGGCGATGCCAGCAGGCGTCCTCCAGCGCGGTCACCGTGCCGTCGGCCTTGCGATACATCACGACATGCTTGCCGCAGATGGTCCGCGGCAGCAGCGCAGCCTTGACGTCGGCGTCCCACGCCGCGGCGTACCAGGCGTTCATGGGGAAGGGTTTTGTCATGTCTCACTCCCACGGCTTATGAATACGTTATGTATACAATAGCTGAGGGATGGAATTGTTCAAGATGGAATCAGCTCTACCTTAATACCTTTATGCTTGTGATTGTATACATAACGGGGGAATGACCGCGTCCGGCTCCGGCTCCGCTTACCCTCCCCTGGGGAGGGTAAGACAGCGGCGACCTCTCGGAACAACTTACGCCGCGAACACCTTGGCTAGGCCCGCCTGGGCTTCCTCCTGGATCCGTTTCAGGTGCTCGGGGCTGCGGAAGCTTTCGGCGTAGATCTTGTAGACGTCCTCGGTGCCGGACGGCCGCGCGGCGAACCAGCCGAAATCGGTCTCGACCTTGATGCCGCCGAAGGGCTGGCCGTTGCCGGGCGCCTTGCTCAGCGTCGCACGAACCGGATCGCCAGCGAGGTCCTTGAGGCCGAGCTGCTCCGGCGTGAGGGACTTCAGGATGTTCTTCTGCGGCCCGGTGGCGGCGACGTCGATGCGCGCGTAATGCGGCATGCCGAATTCGGCGGTGAGATCATTGAAGATCTGGCTGGGATCGCGGCCGGTCTTGGCCATGATCTCGGCAGCGAGCAGGCCGAGGATGACGCCGTCCTTGTCGGTGGTCCACACCGCGCCGTCGCGGCGCAGGAACGAGGCCCCTGCACTCTCCTCGCCGCCGAAGCCGAAGCCGCCGGTGACGAGGCCGTCGACGAACCATTTGAAGCCGACCGGCGTCTCCACCAGCTTGCGGCCGAGCTTCTTGGCGACGCGGTCGATGATCGAGCTCGACACCACGGTCTTGCCGATCGCCGCATCCTTGCCCCAGTCCGGACGGTGCGCGAACAGGTAGGAGATCGCGGTCGCCAGGTAATGGTTCGGATTCATCAACCCGCCGGTGCGCGTGACGATGCCGTGACGGTCGGCGTCGGTGTCGTTGGCAAAGGCGACGTCGAAGCGGTCGCGCATGCCGATCAGGCTCGCCATCGCGTAAGGCGAGGAGCAGTCCATGCGGATCTTGCCGTCCCAGTCCACCGTCATGAAACGGAAGGTCGGGTCGATCGCCTCGTTCACGACATTGGCGTTGAGGCCATAGCGCTCGATGATCGGATGCCAGTAATGCACGGCGGCGCCGCCGAGCGGATCGATGCCGATCTTGACGCCGGCGGATTTGACGAGGTCGAGATCGACGACATTGCCGAGATCGGCGACGTAAGGCGTGATGAAGTCGTAGGCGTGGACATTCGCGGCCTTGCGCGCCTTGGCATAGTCGATGCGCTTCACGTCCTCGAGCTCGCCGGCGAGATAGGCGTTGGCGCACTTCTCGACGGCAGCGGTCACGTCCGTATCGGCCGGGCCGCCATGAGGCGGATTGTATTTGTAGCCGCCGTCCTCGGGGGGATTGTGTGACGGCGTGATGACGACGCCGTCAGCAAGACCAGAGGTGCGGCCCTTGTTATAGGTGAGGATCGCATGCGAGATGACGGGCGTCGGCGTGTAGCCGCCATCTTTGTCGATCATGACCTCGACGCCGTTGGCTGCGAACACCTCGATGGCGCTGACCAACGCCGGCTCGGCCAGCGCATGGGTATCGATGCCGATGAAGAGCGGGCCGGTCAGGCCCTTCTCTTTCCGGTAATCACAGATCGCCTGCGTGGTCGCGAGGATGTGGCCTTCGTTGAAGGTGTTCTTGAAAGAGGTGCCGCGATGGCCCGACGTGCCGAATGCCACACGCTGTGCCGGATCGGACGCATCCGGCTTGCCGGCGAAATAGGCCGTCACCAGCTGCGGAATATTGGTGAGCGCGTCCGGCGAGGCCTGCTTGCCCGCCGCGGGATGAACATCAGCCACTGGAATACCCTCGTCCTGTCGTGAGTGCGGGACACCATAGCATCGGCTAAGCCCCCGCCAAGGCCACAACACGCGCGAGGGGGAAGGCGTTCCTTGGAGGCGCTGCAGTCCCCATGAGCAGGTTCGTGCTATGCTCGGCAGCACCGCCCTTTCGAATCGTCTGATGATCCCATCGCGCAAGCTGCTCGTGCTGATCGCCGGCCTCATCCTGGCCGGTGCACCGGCGCGCGCCGCGGAGTTCTACACCGAGGACCTGCGCATCCCGATGGCGGAGGCCGGACCGCAGGGGCTGGAGGCCTTTCTGGTCCGACCAGTCGGGACCAAGCGCTATCCGCTGGCGCTGCTCAGCCATGGCTCGCCGCGCAAGTTCGAGGACCGCGCGACCATGTCGGCGCACAAATATTATGGCATCGCGCTGGAATACGCCCGGCGCGGCTTTGCGGCGCTGGTGGTGATGCGGCGCGGCTACGGCACCTCGCCGGGCGGGCGCGTCGACAGCGTCGGCGGTTGCGCAAAGGCCGCGTACCTGCCGGCGGCCGCCGTCGCGGTTGCCGATCTGCGCGCCGCGATCGATGCGATGGCGCACCGGGGCGACGTGACGACATCGGGCATGATCGCGGCCGGCCATTCCGCAGGCGGCCTTGCAACGGTGGCGCTGAGCGCACAGGCGCCGGCGGGCCTCGTCGCCGCAATCAATTTTGCCGGCGGCCGCGGCTCGCGCAACGACGACGATGTCTGCAATCCGGATGGGCTGGTGCAGGCCTTCGCCACCTTCGGCAAGACCTCGCACGTGCCCATGCTGTGGGTCTATGCCAGCAACGATTCCTATTTCGGTCCCGACTTCGCGCGCCGGCTCCATGACGGATTTCGCGCGGGCGGCGGCAATGCGAGGTTCGTCGCGGCGCCGGCTTACGGCGAAGACGGGCATTATCTCTATTCGGTCGCGGGCCGGCCGCAATGGACACCGTATCTCGACGCCTTCCTGCGCGAGCGCGGGCTCGGCCATGACCTCCTGAGCCTGCCCGATCCGCTGCCGCCGCCACGCCAGCTCAACGAGGCCGCGCGGGCCGAGTTCGCGCGCTATCTCGCCAGCCTGCTGCCGCACAAGGCCTTTGCGGTGTCGCCGAACGGCGGCTACGGCTGGCGCGCCGGACGGGCGACGACTGAGGAGGCCCGGCGCGACTCGCTGGCAGCCTGCATGAAATGGTCGCCCAGCTGCACGCTCTATGCGGTCGATGACCAGCTGGAGGAGCCGTCGCAGGCCAGATCCACCGACCAGAGCGCCCGCGCGCGACCGTGACGCACACACGCCTGAGGCCGGTTTGTTAACTCCGGCGCTCTATGACAAGCCCATGCTGCGGGATTGGGCACGCTTCATTCTCGGCGCGACGTGGAGGCACGTCGCGGTCGTCCTGCTCGTGTCGGCTCCGATCGGCGCACATGCGGCTGACGGCAGCAGCGAGCTCGGCGCCGGGGAAACGCCGTCGTCGCGGACCACGATCCGGAAGATCATCGAGAGGGAAACCAAGAGCACCAATCTGCCGGCCGATATCGCCGAGGCGGTCGTCTTCGTCGAAAGCGGCTACAACCCGGCGGTCATCGGCAGCGCGGGCGAAATCGGCCTGATGCAGGTGCGCCCCGAGACCGCGGCGATGCTGGGCTTCCGCGGCAGCAGCGCGGAGCTGGCCGAACCCGACGTCAACATCCATTACGGGGTGCTCTATCTCAGCCAAGCCTGGCGGCTTTCGGGCGGGGACCTCTGCCGCGCGCTGATGAAATACCGGGCGGGTCATGGCGAAGTGGAGATGAGCGCGCGGTCGCAGGTCTATTGCAACCGGGCCCGCAACCGGCTTGTCGCGATGAGCGCGATGCCGGGAGAGCGCGAAGCTGCGGCTGCTCCGGATCCGGCGTCCAAGGTTGCAGCTGCCGTTGCGGTTGCGGCTGCGGCGCCCGTGAAACCGGCGAGCCGCCCGAAGATGCCGGTGCAGCCGAAGGCGGTCTATGCCCGCTATCGTCAAGGCACCGCGGCCGCCAGCCGCGCCTATTGGGCGGCCCATGAGGCCAGGGTCAGCCGGATCAAGGCGCGCATCGAAGCACGTTGGAAGCGCGTCGCATCGCGCTGACGGCGATGTTGCTATTGTCTGAGCATGATCTTGCCGGAAAACCGCTGCACGCTTTTCCGGATCTTGCGCTACAGCCGCTCGCTGAGCGCGAGCTTGTAGCCGACGCCGGTGACGGTCGCGATCACGGGCGTGCCGCTGCCGACGAGCTTGCGGCGCAGCCGCGCCACCAGCGCATCGACGGTGCGGATGTCGACTTCGGCCTGGCGGTTGCTGACCACCTCGATCAGATAGTCGCGGCTGAGCGGCCTGCCGTCGGCGCCGACGAGCGCCGCCAGCAGGTCGAATTCGGCGCGCGTCAGCGCCACCGGCTTGCCGTCGTTGCCGAGCAATTCGCGCCGGGTCAGGTCGATGATCCAGTCGCCGAACGCGATCGAATTGTGGTTGCGCGCCGCCTTGCGGTCGATCGAGCGACGCCGCAGCACGCTGCGCGCACGCGCGAGCAGATCGCGCAGGTTGATCGGCTTGGTGACGTAATGGTCGCCGGCGACCTCGAGGCCGAGGATGCGGTCGACGTCGGTGTCGCGCCGCGTCACGAAGATGATGCCCGCGTTGCTGGTGGCCTGGATCTCCTTGGCGAGCTCGAAGCCGTCCCCGTCAGGCAGTTGCACGTCGAGGAAGACGAGATCGGTGCGCGCGCGCAGCGCCTGACGGCACTCCGTGCAGGTGCCGGCGCCGACCACGTCGAAATTGTTGTCGCTGAAATAGTCGACCAGCATGGTCCGCGTCACCGGATCGTCCTCGACGACGATCAGCCGCTCGCGGCCGGGCGGACGAGCGGAAGCTACCGCCGTCCTGGCGGTCCCATGTGCCTGCGTCCCGACCTGCAGATTCAAGTCGCCGCGCAACGCGCCGTCATGTGAACGGGCATTCACAGCCTGTTCGAGCCCCCGAAATTGCCTGCCGCGATACTAGGCGCGTTGTGATGCGCAAACAATATTGGTCATGCTCTTGGCACATTAAGTATGAATTGGCCCACAATTCTCATTTTGCGCACCGTCGCGCCGGCAGTCTCCCGATTTTCGGAAAAGCAGATCGTACTTCGGGCGGCGCTCTGCGGCTTGCTCCCCTGTGAGCTTCGCATCTACTGTGCCTCCAAAAGCCTGCACTCGGAGGTGGCGCATGGAGGTCATACTGCTCGGCACCGGCGGCCCGCGCCCGGACCCGCGCCGCATGGCGACGACCACGCTGATCAGGCTTGGCGAGGAGAACATCCTGTTCGACGCCGGCCGTGGCGTCATGGTGCAGCTTCACAAGGCCGGCGTGCCGCTCGGCGCCATCAACACGGTCTTCCTCACCCATCACCATTTCGACCACATCGGCGATCTCTACGATGTGATGCTGAATTCGTGGATGCACGGGCGCAAGGACGAGTTGCGCATCTACGGCCCGCCGGACACCGAACGCCTCGTCAACACGCTGGTCACGCAGGTCTACGACAAGGACATCGCCTGGCGCGACCAGGGCGAGCCGACCTTCGGCGGCTGGAAGCCTGTCGCCGCAACGGACATCATTCCAGGCCCCGTGCTCGACACCGGTCGCTGGAAGATCAGCGCCGAACTGGTCTCGCATGGCGACGGCCTCGACATGTCGCCGGCCTTCCTGGCGCGCTGGATGTGTCTCGGCTACCGCTTCGATGCCGAGGGCAAGGTCATTGCGATTTCCGGCGACACGGTCCCTTGCCCAGGGCTGGAGCGCCTGGCCGAAGGCGCCGACCTGCTGGTCCAGGTCTGTTTTCTCGCAACGCCCGAGATCAACAACGAGCACTTCCGCCGGCTTGCGAAACACACGATCGCCTGCGGCGACACCGTCGGCAAGATCGCGGCCAAGGCCGGCGTCAAGAAGCTCGCGCTGACCCATCACCGCCCGCGCACCGACGATGCCATGCTGAGCGCATTGCTCGATGACGTCAGGCGGGACTATGCAGGACCGGTCGTGATCGGCGAGGATCTCACGCGCATCGAGGTCTAGGCATCATCAGCTCGCCGGCGTCAGGACGATCCGACCTCGATGCGGAACGACAATTGCTCTTCCGCGCCGGCTGCGATGTGCATCAGTCCCGGCTTGTCGGTGAACTCGCCCTGAAAGCCGGCGGGACTGGCGTAGCCGCGCCAGGGCTCGATGCAGAGGAACGGCGCGCCTGACGGTTTCGACCAGACGCCGAGTTCGCGAAATCCGCGCCAGGACATTTTCAGCCATGGCCCGGTCGATGCACCGCCCGCCGCGGCATAGCGGACCGAAGTGCTCTCGATGCGGTCGAAGATAATGGCGTCGTCGACGAACAGGGAGTCCGACAAGGGAAGCGAGGTGCCTCTGACCGGGCTCGGCTCCGCCGCCGGCCGCAGCAATCCACCTTCGAGACGGCGGACCGGAGACGGTTCGGCGCTCGCGAAAGTCAGCGCATGGTTCTCCTTCGCCGCGCCGGGCTGCAGCGGCCAATTGAAGGCGGGATGACCGCCGAGCGAAGCCGGCAACGTCTCCTTGCCGGTGTTGGCGATCGTGAGCGTCAGATCGAGGCCGGACTCATCGATCGCATAGGCCGCCGTCAGCCGGAACGGGAACGGATAGAGCGCGCGCGTCGTCTCATTATCATCGAGCACCAGGGTGCAGCGGCTCTCGCCGCGTTCTGCCCACGCAAAGCGGCTGTCGCGGGCGAAGCCGTGCTGCGTCATCCGATACGTCTTGCCCTGATGCCGCAATTCGTCGTTGGCAAGGCGCCCGACGATCGGAAACAGCAGCGGCGCATGACGCGGCCATTCCGGCCCCGCCTGCCAGAGGAATTCGGTGCCGCCGCGCTTCAGCGAGCAGAGCTCGGCGCCGTGCGCCTTGACGGTCACGCTGAGCGAGCCGCAGCGGAAGGAGTGGGTGTCCTCGGTCATGGGGACCAATCTCCAGACGTTGCAAACTGTTCTCCGACACCCAACTGGATCAAGCAACTCACCATTGGAAGACGGGCCTATAAGCTTGGTCGAATTGGGTTCGTTCTGCCAAATTTTGCGATCGGTCTCTCACCTGCATCATCTCATCAGTTCCGTGTCCTGAAGTCGATCGGCCGCTCGACGGCGTTGCCGGTGGGCTCGACACTCGTACCGCTCCAATGCTGCCAAGCGGCGGATCTGTTCGTTAGAGGGAGCTTGAAAATCTAGCTCGCTCAGCAGCCCTTTGCGAACAGCTGCCACGCGCTGCAAGAGAGTTTGCGCTTGCGCAAATTCGACCACCGCCAACTTCTGTAACTGGCTGGCGGCTTCCAGCGCCAAAAGCTCCACGAACCTAGAGGGGAGCGGCGAAGTGTCCGCACATGCAGGAATAGACAGGCCATGGCGCAAGGCATTGCGGCTCGACTTCAGACGTCCGGCCAAGGTCTTCGGACCCGTGCTCCGCTTTGCATTCTCCCGGTTCGCCTTGATCTGCTTTTCAGTGGCCATGATGATGGGAGCCGACCATTTTTGCTGTCACCTCTTGGCAAGACCCCAACCGCTCCACATTGCGCTGGTCTTCATCCCGAACTTCCTCGCTCGTTGTCGCTGCGACCTCTCGGGATGCCGCGGATTGACCACGATGATGCGCTTCGAAACCCATGCTCTCTGGCGTTTCCACCTCTTGGCAAGACCCTCGTGGCCGCTGGCTGTGCGCATTTGCACCGGCATATGCTTCCGACTTCACCTCTTGGGAAGACCCGCGTCGGCTCATTTCCTTTTGGAGTTTTCGCCGGCCGCGTTCGCGTCTTGTGACCATTCCCTCAAACATCAGGATGGCGTCATTGTTATTCTGCGCCGATCGAGCGAAGAGTTCCGCTTCCCCGATACCATACTTGGTCAGCTGAGAGCAGATTTCTTCGCTATCGTTCTTGCGGGCGCTAAAGAACCTGGCCGCCCTATGAGCGGGCGTATCTTTGATTTTATTGAGTCGCTCGACGCCCTCCTCGCCTGGGGCAATCTCCGCGAGGAATTGTTGCACTGCCAGGCGTTGTCCGCCGCTGATTATCGCGTGTGTAGCGCGTCGAAAAATGTCCTCTTCCCAAAGGCTGCTGGCAAGGTCTCGTATGCAGATCCAATCGAGGAATGTGTGCGGCTGTTGCTCGTCGATGATGGCCGAAACCATGTCCCAATAGAGAGCAGAATTTTCGCCCTTCAGAAGAGCTGGCTCGTTGAAGATTCCGATGAGGTGGGCTGGTAGCTTGTCACCTAACGGGTGCGCCGCTTTCCTCTGCATGTCGTCTCGCACTTGGTTATCGCTCCGGTGCAGGTGTGGTGAGTGAGAGTGTGGGTTTGTCCGGCGAATCAAGAAGGCAACCATGATCGCCCTTTCCGAAATTGATGATTTCTCCCTTCTGCAAAGTAAACGTGATCTGGTGAAGTCGAACTTTTTTCCGAACCGCTGCGTTCAACTTTCTACACCCCGTTCTCACGCGTGGTGGGTAGAAACCATAAGAAGGGGCAATGCTCTGATGCAGGAACTCGCTCGCGCGAGTCGCACACGCTACTTATTAAGCGATCAAAAATTGGCGAGTTTTGCCAAGAGGGCGAACGCCTGCGCATCGGATGCAATACGAGCGGCGTATGATCTGGGATATTGGCCGGCGAAACGTACGCAGCACTAGTTCTGCGCGTCGACTGGTACTGCCATTGTTACTCCAACTGCTCGGCCCGTCGAAGCAACGATACAGCGATTCGCGTATATCCAAGCGGGGCGATGCGCTAATTTAGATTTCCAGGTTGATTTCCATTAACGAATGATCCAGCCGATGAGTTGAAACGCAGATCCTCCGTTTGGGTCCTACGTGTTCCGCTATTACAAGTACCGACTGCTGCGCACTGCATGAGTCAATACTATGGACGAGGTCAATGCATTCAACACGCGCGCCGCGACGCTGACTAAGGATCTCTTCGTTTCGTTATCAAGGCATCTGGTTGCCACATGTAAGATTAGCTGACATAGCCGCCAATCATGCGCGCTGAATTCGTCTTAAGTGGTGCGCAGTCTTCGGGATGAGTCTAGTTCGTCTCATGGAGGTGCGATATCCCCTTGTCCCCTCCCCCAACAACCCGTTGCGGGTGGGTTCGCCATTGTGGCGCTGACCTTCGTGTCCTAGCGGCTTGGGCGCGTGAAGGCGATTGCCGTGTCACGAAGTGCCGAATTCGTATCATCGACTTGCGATGTCCCTTGACCAGAAGGTTTCCCGGGATGTCCCCTCATTAGAACCCCGTTGCCGGTAGTTCTCGCTTTCGTGACGATGACGTTGGGTCCTAAATCGCCTGCAGTCGTGAAGGCGGTCTTCGTGTGGCGAAGCGCTCCCAGGCGGTCTTTCTCGCCGTCCGCCCAGCGATATTCAACAATTACAGTGCGTCCGTTGGCGTGACCGTGCTCGCTTTCCGCGCGCAACTCTTCGCCGACAAGGTTTGAAGGCCAATCACATGAGGCGCTGCCATTTCAGCTATCCTAGCGTTCGAGCGAACCGGGAAGGACGCGCAGCTTTGCCTTAGCTCGAAGCATTGAGATGCGAGGACTTCTCATCCTCTTGGTTCTCTTAGCGCTCATGCTGGCGGCGAGAGGAAATGACTTCGCGGTTCTGCCGAAAGGGCTGTGCCACCGGTAAAAGTGGGTGTAGTTCCAAGGGGGGCAGCCGCATCCGACGCAAGCCAGCGATGTAACGCTGCCCTTTGCGATGAAAAAAACCACTGTGGCAGTCTCGAACTAGAACCGCGTCCGGATTGTGTAAGCGTTCAGCCTTGATCGTCGAGGTCTTCTTCTTGTTGGACCAGCGACTGGTAGTCACCGCATAGGCTTGCTCAGCCGAACGCCCGGCCCTCCCCCATTTTCTTCGATAAATTGCACACCGGCGGCTTCGAAAGCCATTCGAACGACCTGGAGTGTGGATCGTCGCGGTTCGTGAATCCCCGCCTCCAATTGTCGTACGGTTACGATCCCAATTCTGGCCCGATCAGCAAGATCCTGCTGACTCCAATCAAGAAGACCGCGCGCGGCACGGCACTGCATCGGAGAAATCATCCAAATCACCTTTCTAAGAAAATATGTCGAAAAGCGATTGATTTGTCCAAAATGTACATTATAATCATATCTGTCGTTTTTAGATGGAGAGGACAATGGTTGTCCCGACGCGACGCCTATACTCCCGGATGGACTTCATTGGCGGATCCGACGCTGAGGTGATTATGGGAGACGATCAAGACAAGCTCATCGGGCTTTGGCGTGAAAAGCGCGGAGAGGCCTTTCCGCTGGACCTCGGTAACGACCTGATCGTCCAGCTCGGCAACGTCACCGAGCACCTCAATCGCAGGCTGTATGAGCGTGCGAGCGGCCACAAAGTCCAAGAACTCCGGCGTCCGGTCCGACATCCGATCCACAAGTGGATGAGAGCGGACCTTAATGGCCTTGTCCGAGATACGGGGGCGGTCTTCCGCGCGTGCTTTTTGCCATCCGGGCATTTCTCCGAGCCGGAAATTGCGGACCTACACATGGCGCATCTGCAACATTCCATGTGGGTCATGGCTGCACGGTCTGCACTTCTCTCGATCATCACCGGAGACGGGAAATGGATCGAAATGACCGTACCTGCCGATCCGCTCTATCAACATCTTCTCCTGACAGCTGAGAAGAAATTTGTCCGTTGCGTTCAGACAGGCGAGTCGCCCGCTCTTTTCGGAATTGAAGCCCCTAGACCAAGGCCAAGTTCGATCAAGGTCATCGACATGTCCGCTTCCGGACAGTGGGCGAACTTTCCAACCTCACACCTCAGAGCCCGCGATGCACCCGGCGAGCTAGAGAACTCAAAGCAGGCTCGAAGATGATTCCACCGGGAAACAGGGTGGGATCTCAGCGCGCCAGACTCACACGTTCCGCGCGAGCCAAACTTCCCGCTCACCAAAGTAAGACCATCATGCATCAGTCCAGCGAACACATCGACACCATTGCGGCCGCCATCGCCCGCGCTCACGCTGAACTGCTGAACCTTGCACAGTCGTCATTGGCGACCAGCTTTGACATCGTGCGGAGAACACTGGGTCGGCAGGAGATTGCCATCATTCAGGCCACCCGGACCGAGCAGGTGACGGGACAAATGTGCCTCAGGACCCTACTCGCACACGTTTCTGGAGAATGGATCTCCTCTGATCTCCCCGTCCTCGTGGACGTTAAGGCGCCGCAATCGACCCTCACTGGCGCTCGCCACTACGCGCTCCTCAGCTTGGTCGGCCTCATTGTCGAGGATGAGGCGATAGGTCTGTCGGATGTGAACCCAGCGTCACGGACTTCCGCCGATCCGACAAAGCCTCAGCACACCAGTCTACAGCGGGAGGTTACCAGCGAGAAGCGCGGCGATCCTCACGACGTGTGCCATGAAGATCAGGTTCTTGCCTTTCCCAAGGAGCGCCCGCGAAAGAGAAGCAAAGCTCATCTTGCCTTCATCCGCGCACAAGGCTGTCTCGTTTGTCAAAAATCGCCAGTTGATGCTCATCACCTGAAGTTTGCCCAGCCAAGCACGTTGGGAAGGAAAGTAAGCGATGAATTCACCGTTCCACTCTGTCGATCTCACCACCTGGCTCTGCATCGCCACGGGAACGAGCGCGCATGGTGGACCAACCTGCAACTTGAACCCTTGCAAGTTGCAAAGGAGCTATGGGCTACAAGCCCAGCCCATTCGCACGCCGGGGAGACGTCTCCTCTCACTGAAGCGGCCACCAGTGTGGAGGCGCAAAGACAATGAGTCCTGTTTCACAAAAGGAGCGAAGCCGGCTCGTAACGCCACCGCCTCCTAACTCGATCCGATTCTTTCGTATTCGGGCTGGCCTCACAAGACAGGAGGTAGGGCGTAAACTCGGAGTGTCAGGAGAAACCGTTCGGAAATTAGAGCAATGCGACACATGGCTCGACGCCAACCGCGCGGTGGAAATTGGTCGCATCCTTCGCGTACCCCACGAACTACTAGGCTTTAGCTACGCGTCCGATGCCTATGCCTGGGCGACTAAGGCCGTCCCTGTCGTGGGCGAGATCACCGCAAACGACGAAGTCAAATTTGTAGAGACTGATCGCCGTATCGCTGGCGGTGCGCATCTCCCCCAAGGCTGCGTCGCGCTTCACATCAAGATCGGCAAAATGCGTGGCCTGTATTTGATCTACCAACAAGCCGAGCAACTACAAATGTCAAGAGAGGTTCTATCTCGGCAAGGCAACCAGGTACACTTCTTGGTGCATCTTGTGAATGGCACGACCTGGTGGAGACACATCGTGCCATCTCCGGCGACCGACTTGTATCACCTTCACTCGCAACATCTCGACATGATCAACGACGTACGAATCGCTTGGGTCTCTGAAATCTTGGGCTTCGAACTCCCGAGATATCCTCTCCCTACACCTGCCCAGTTGGATGATGAAAACGGATCTCCTTCGAAACCATGGACCCCTATGGACGATGACGCCAGCCAATGAAACCCTGCGAAGCTCAAATCTTATGGGCAATTCAGCAGGAGATTCTTGCCGTGACAAACGATGAGGAAAAGCCGACTACCTTCAGGGTCGTGAGCGAAAACTCTGATCGCGACATCGAAATCCTTCATGCAAAACAGCAAGCCCTGAGTCACTTGGCCGATCTTGCTGCGGCAGTGCTGAGGACGCTAGCTGGAAGCGGATCGGCCGCACCGATCATGCCAATCGTTTTGAGGCTGGTCAGTGCCCAGAGGAAGCTCGCGTCTTTGAGCGGATCTTTTCTTGCGGCTGAGGACGAGAAGCGAACACTCAGTCTTCCAGAAGTTGAACTGTCGCGAGGAAATTCGGAGCGCAACCGCGAGTTCGAATATGCGGCAGGCCTGGAGAAAATCGTGAATGGAGCGCTCCGCCGAGCAGCGCATCAAGTGCTGAAGGAACGCGAACATTTCGGCGGAAAGTACTCGACGTCAGTAATCGAAGAAGGAATCAAGCTCGTCGTGAGGTCGAGCGCAGGCCCGGAAAAACCGAAACGGAAACGAGGCAAGCCGACCGTGCGGCTTTAAAAGGCACCGCCAATTGACATCCATCCCCGCCAGCGTTCTGCCCCAGACACGGGACGAGTTCCCGCACAGCCGGACGTTGATGAGCTGGTGCCCTCACCAGGCGCTCCACGAAAAGATTCAGGACATGGGCAGACATCGAAAGAGCGCTTCCGATCCCGACCGTTTTCTCCTTTGCCTCAAGGCCAACTATTATTATCGGCGCCGGGTGCCGACAGAGCTTCGAGATGTCGACGTACGAGGACACACGGTTAAGCTATCCCTGAAGACCAGCGACATCGCCCTGGCTCGAATCCTTCGAGATCTATTTGAGAGGGCTGATGACGAGCTGTGGGGCTCGCTGATGAGCGGGGACGATGCACGGTCCGCTCGTCATCGGCACAAAGTAGCCATTCAGCGGGCCAAAGCCGTCGGCTTCCTCTACAACACGGCCTTGGCGAGACGTACAAATCCGCCGGAATAAGTTGAGCGGCTTAGCCGCTCAAAGGGCGATTGAAGGAAGGGGCCGGAGGGCGACCCTAGTAATCCGCTGATGCAGCTAGGAATATGAGTCGGAACCAAATCAAACTTCAGGCGTCCGCAAGCCCAAAATATGAATGGGTCTCAGGCACGAGAAACGGACTGTCATATTTCCGTGCCGATGCGCTGCTTTGTACCGGCCATAGCCTGGCCCGATCCGCGCACAGCTAGGACAATATGACGATACAGACTTCAAGAAGCTCTCCAACGAACAGCACTCATCTGAAGATCTCCATCAACGGCCGCTTTCTGTCGCAAAAGCTCACAGGCGTGCAGCGCTATGCCGCCGAAATGGTCAAAGCGATGGACGGGCTGCTCGCGTCGGAACAGACTCCGGCTTCGCTGCGCAACGCGGACTGGCAATTGCTCAAGCCTGCGGATGCAAGCGAGGAACTTCACCTCGACCGGATCAAGATTCGGGCTGTCGGCCGTTTGCATGGGCACGCGTGGGATCAAATCGATCTCGCCCGCGCCGCCGCCGGAGGCCGCTTGATCAGCCTGGCCAATTCCGGGCCCGTCCTCCATCGCGACCACATTGTCGTGATTCACGATGCCCAGGTCTTTCGCAGGCCCGACTTCTTCAACTGGCGCTATCTGACCGTCCATCGCACGATGGGGCGGATGCTCGCCCGGCACGCAAGCATCGCAACGGTGTCGGGATTTTCGCGCAAGGAACTTGCAGGCGTGCTGAATCTCTCGCCATCGCGCATTCCGGTCTTCCCCAACAGTGCCGAACACTTTGCGGCCACGAAGCCCGATCCCGGCATTCTCGCCCGGCTCGGCGTTCGGCCGCAGAAGTTCTTCCTCTTCGTGGGCTCGAAAACCAAGAACAAGAATCTGGCCGTCGCGATCCGCGCCATCCAGCTGCTCGATCGGCCCGACGTTCCGCTGGTCATCGTCGGCGGCGACAACAGCAAGGTCTTTCAGGACAATTCTGGCGAAGGGGTCTCCGGCCTGCTGCAGGCCGGCCGTCTGACCGACAGCGAGATTGCAGCTCTCTATGCACACGCATCGGCCTTCGTGTTTCCCTCGCTCTACGAGGGGTTCGGCGTGCCCCCACTCGAAGCCATGATCTTCGGCTGCCCGGTGATTGCCTCGACGGCCGACGCCGTCGTGGAGACGTGCGGCGACGCGGCTGCATATTTTGGCGCCACGGATGCCGAAGCGCTGAAGCAGCTCATGCTCGAAAGACTGGCAATCGGCGCAATCTCGGACCAGGAACGCAGGCGGCAACAGGATCGGCTTGCACTCTATTCATGGAAGAAATCGGCGAAGGCGCTGCTCGATCACCTCGCAGCGCCGGCGAACGTCGCCAGCGCTGCGTGAAACACGGCGCGGTTCGCCTATTGCGCGCAATGGTTTCTGCACAAACGATTTGCAACTCGCGCCTCTCAACACGGTTCCATGAAACTTCTTCTTCGTTCTTGCGATGATCGGAAGCGCGAGCGCCTTGGCGCAACATGACCACATCGCTGCCCCAATATCGCTACGTATTCGAGGAACTGTGTTTCGCACTAGCGAACACAGAACAGGGATACAGATGTCCGGCTCTCCAACGCGGCCCTATGCAAGGCAGACGATGAAAGTGCTGCACATCGCCGAAACGATCCGTGGCGGGATCGCGAGCTATCTGAACGAGTTGCATCCTCAGCAGCAGGCCAGCTTCGGTGCCGAGAACGTGCATTATGTCGTGCCGTCGGATCATCGGGGCGACCTCGGCGCGATCGATGACAACCAGATCACGACATTCGAGCGATCCGGACGCAGCGTCGCCGGCCTATTCCAGATGTTGCGTGCAAGCATGCAAGCGCTGGATGCCTTCAGACCGGACGTGGTGCACCTGCATTCGTCCCTTGCGGGGCTCGTGCTCCGGCCCGCGCTGGCGGCCCGCTCGGGCGGACCGCGCGTCGTCTATTGTCCGCACGGCTGGGCATTTTCGCGCGAGACCGGCCGCTTCAGTCATTTGCTGACGAAGGCGGTGGAGAACCTGCTTGCGCGCACGTCAGACCGAATCATCTGCATCTCCGGCGACGAGTATAGCGAGGCGGTGCGCGCGGGAATTCCCGCCGACCGCCTCACCGTGGTCCACAACGGCATCTCGAAGAGCCGCACGCCGCAGCCCGTCGCGGCTGACTGGACCTCCAAGAAGGTCAAGGTCCTTTTCATCGGACGCCTGGACCGGCAGAAGGGGTTCGATCTGCTGATCGAAGCGGCACGCGCGCTCGAGGATGTGCTGGACGTCCGCATGATCGGCGCCTCCGTCGTCAACAAGTACGAAGGTCCGACCGTCCCGTCCAACGTGTCCCTGCTGGGATGGCTCGACCGCCCGACCATCGAGACCCAGCTCGAGGCCGCCGACCTCGTCGTGATCCCGTCACGTTGGGAAGCCTTTGGCCTCGTTGCGCTCGAAGCGATGCGGGCGGCCAAACCCATCCTTGCGTTCCGTAGCGGAGCTTTGCCCGAGATCGTCGTCGATGGCGTGACCGGCGTGCTTTGCGAACCCGTCGCGGTGCAGCCGCTCGTGGATGGCTTCCGGCGCGCACTCGATCTCGATCTCAAGGTGCTGGGGCAGCGCGGCTACGACCGGTTCAAGCAGTTTTATGACGTTCAGAAGACGCATGGACAATTGCAGCAGGTCTACGCCGATCTCCTCCAGGGCGAGCGGACGCCGGTCGAGGCGAAGGCGGGACTGCAGTCGGATCTCTCCAAGAATTTCTGATGGCTGCACCGCCCCCACGCACCTTGGTCCGCGACAGTCTCCGCCTCGCGAGCCTCATCGCATCCATCCTCCTGCCGGTCTCGGTCTGCGCACAGCAGGCGCAACCGCTCGATGCCCGATTCCTGCTGGGGGTCGGCACGCATCAGGGGCTGGGCGGCCCGGTGAGCGCGCGCGGATACGTGCCTTCGGAAAACGTCGCCCAGATCAAGCAACTCGGTCTCAATTCCTTTCGCGATGATTTTCCCTGGTCCGAGTTCGAGGTTGGGGGACGCCGGATGGGCTTCACACCCCGACTTGGCAGGCTCGAAGCGCAGGTCAGGTCCGGCGTCGCACGTCCGCTGCTGATCCTCGCCTTCGGCCACCATCTCGTTCCGAATTCCTCGCCGCCGACGACTGATGAGGCGCGGCAGCGGTTCGCCGACTATGCGGCAGCGGCGGCGCAATCCGTCGTAGCGCAGCATCCCCTGTTCGAGCTCTGGAACGAGTGGAACCTGGCGGCAAAGAAAGACGCCGCGTTCTCGCCGGAGAATTATCTGGCGCTGGCGCAAGTCGCGCGCCCGGCGGTCAAGCGCGCCGCGCCGAATGCGCCGTTTCTGGTCGGCGCCCTCGGCGATGATCTGGGCTGGACATGGACGGAGAAGATGCTGCGGACGGGCATTCTGCAGTATGCCGACGGCGCTTCGATCCATCTCTACAATTTCTGCATGGGCCCGAGCAAACGGACTTCGGCCGAGATCATCGAGCGACTCACGGCGTTTCACCGGCTCGTCGGCCAAGCCAGCGGAAACCCCGACTTCCCGATCTATGTCACCGAGACGGGTTGGACCACCGCGGCCACCAACAAGTGCGGCGTCAGCGAGCAGGCCCAGGCTGACAACAGTGCGCAGCTCATCCTGTGGGCGTCGACCGCGACGCGCTGGCTCAAAGGCATGTGGTTCTACGAGCTCAAGGACAGCGGGCAGAATCCATCGGACCTGGAGCACAATTTCGGGCTCTACCGTTTCGACAATTCGCCGAAGCCCGTCGCCTGCGCGGTCCAGGGCGCCTGGGCTTTCATCCGCTCCAGCCTGAGCGCCGAGAAGCGCGAGCTCGCCAACGGCGTCGTGTCGATCAATGCAACAACGACGTCCGGCGGCAGAGTTGCGGTCTGGTCCGAGACTCCCGACCGGCGTTACGAGGTCCGGATCAAGGGCGATCAGGACGGCGTAACGTTTGCGATGCCGTGCGACTCGGCCGCAAGACCCGCGTCCGGTGCCTGGATTCCGGTTTCGAGCACACCGGTTCTCATTGCAGCGAGCAACGGTGCCATTCCCGCCCTGGAGATAAGGCCGGCGCGGTAAGCGCGATTTTGCAAGACATGAGGTTAGGTGATGAAAGTTCTTTTGACGTCCACGCTTTATCCGACGCCTCAGGCCCCGAAGATCGTCGGCGGTGCAGAGATCTTCGCGCGGCGCTTCGCCGAAGGCCTGGTGCAGCGCGGAGATGAGGTCGAGGTGATCCGCAGCGCATCCGCGCCCGAGCAGGTTCGTGAAAGCTGCAACGGCATCAACGTCTATTCTGCGCCAGTGCGCAACTTCCATCTGCCCTTCTCGCTTCCGAAGAACATCGTAAAGCGCAGCATCTGGCATGCGGTCGACGACTGGCAGATGCAGGCGCCGCTGATCGCGGAACGCATCCGGGCCTTCAAGCCTGACGTGCTGCACTCCAACAATCTGTCGGGTCTCACCACCGCGATCTGGCGCGTTGCCGCCCAGCTCGGCGTGCCGGTGCTGCATACGCTTCACGACTATTATCTGACCTGCCCGCGCTGCTCGCGCTTCGACAAGGGGCGCTCCTGCGAGCACACCTGCACGAGCTGCGGAATCCTGACCTTTCATCGCAAGCGCGCGACGCATTGGCTGAGCGCGGTGGTCGGCGTGAGCGAGCGCGTGCTGTCGATTCACACCGACATGGGCATGTTCGCGGAGACGCCGATCCTAACCGTGATCCGCAACGCCTCGACCGAGCCGCCGCGCGAGCCCTACCCTCGCCCGGTCTGCACCACGGAAGTGACGTTCGGGTTCATCGGCCGGCTCACCGAGGAGAAGGGCATCGACAATTTGATGCATGCTCTGGCCATGCTGCCCCCCAACCGCATCCGGATGATGATCGCCGGCCGGGTCAGCGAGGAGGAGCAGCGCCGCCTAAAGGCCATCGCGCCGCATGCGCGCATCGAGTTCATGGGCTTCGTGGCGCCGGACGATTTCTACAGGCAGGTCGACGTGGTGGTCGCGCCATCGATCTGGCACGACCCCGGTCCACTCGTCGTCGCAGATGCCAAGGCGGCCGGCAGGCCGCTGCTCGGAACGCGCTTCGGCGGCATGCCCGAGGTGATCGAGCACGGCGTGACCGGCTGGCTGACCGAAGCCGATCCGCAATCCCTGGCCGACAGCATGCTCGCAGTCGCCTCTGATCCGCACAAGATCGACGAGATCAGCCGGCGCCTGATCGCCGATACCAACAAGTGGATATTTGCCGACGTGCTGTCATCCTACAAGAATCTGTATGAGCAATTGCGCGAGCAGCGAATGTCGCGCGTGCGCGCAGCAACGACTGACGCGCCCCGGGCCGTCGGCAAGGAGCGCCTCATTCCGAGATGACACGCCTCTTCGCGATGGCGGGCTACCTCTATCAGAGCGCCGCGGCGATCATCCTGATCTTCGCGATCAGCCATCTGTTGCCCGCCGCCGACTACACCAATTTCTCGCTGGCACTGGCCTCAAGCCAGTTGCTCTGCGTCCTGATGTTCGAGTGGCTGCAGCTCGCCGGATTGCGTTTTCTGGCAGCAGCCGGGGAGAACGAGGCGGCGCGGCTGAGATGGTCGCTCTTTGCCGCAGGCCTGTCGAGTGCGGGCGCGCTCGTCGTGGTCGGCAGCTGCGCATCTCTGGCCAGCGTGCTCCCGGCCGGGATCATCGCGCTCGGCCTCGGCATCTCCGTGCTGCAGGGCCTGACCGATCTCTATTTGCTGTCGGTCCGCCTGTCCGACCGGCTGGGTGTCGCCTCCTCTCTTCTGGCGTTTCGCGCCACCGCTCTTCTGACCGGAGCTGCCGCGGGAGCGGCGATTTGGGGAACGGCGGAAGCGGCGCTGCTCGGCGTCAGTGCGGGCCACGCCCTGGGCCTGCTCGCGGGGCTCGTGGCCTATCGCACTCCGCTGGAGCGCGTTCCGCTGCGGACGATGCTGGCCGACTGGAGGGATTTCTCCCGCTACGGCATGCTGGCGGCGGGGGCGTCCGTCATCCATCTGTCGGTGCCGGTGCTGCTTCGCTTCATCATCATAGGCCGGCTGGGCGCGACGGGCGCCGGCGCCGGATTTTCGATCGCGCTCGACCTGCTGCAACGCCCGTTCTGGGTCCTCAATGCAGCGATCCACACCGTCAGCTATCCCGATGTCGTGAAGGATTTCGAGCACGGAACCGTCGTGAAGTCAGTGCAATCGACGCGGCGGATGTTCGAGTTCATGGTCTGCACGACTCTCGTGCTGCTCGGCGGTCTCATCGGCTTCATTCCGGATGCAGCCCGTATCCTGGTGCCGCGGGAGAGCCTGGACGGCTTTTTGACGACGGCACCCGTTGTCGCCGTCTTCTATTTCCTGCACACGCATCTCCAGGCAACCGTCGCGGTCGTTCCGCACCTGGAGAAGCTCGCAACGAGGCTCGTGGCCGTCGCGACCGGCCAGCTCGCGATCGTCGCTGCCGTCGCGCTGGCCGCCGCATGGGCCGGCCTGTCGCCGCGACAGGCGGTCGGCTGCGCCTGCCTCGCCACGCTCGTGACGATCGTGGCCGCGCTCGGCCCCACGCTGCGGTTCGAGGCATTCCCGCGCTGGTCCCTGGTCGCGCAGGCGGTCGCGGCCGCGGTGCTGATCGGATCGCTCGGCGCGATGCCGACCGAGCCCGCGGCGTGGCTCGCCGGCAAGATCGTGATCGCCGCGCTCGCAACGGCGATCGTCGGATGGCGCGGCGACTTTTTGATGCTGGCCCGCCGCAGCTAATTCGCCGCACTCATCGCTTGCCTGTTCCTGGGTGGAACCGTCAACCTTTCGAGAAGCGGCGGGGCCATCATCCGTGAAAATACGGACACAACCAGTACGATAAATACAATCAACTTACGCGTCCATGAAAGCGGCATGGCTGCCGGCTCGCTGTGCAAATCCGATGATCTCGCACCTCATGCGCATACATTCAGCAACGCAGATCGCGAAAATCTTGAAAGCGCCTTCCTGACGCCACGCTGCACAGGCATCGCATCAACATTCTGCTGCGAGTCGAGTCGATCTGTTCCTACGCAAGGAACCGCGTTTCCCTCGCGATTTGTAGCTTCCATTTTTATCTGAAATTCACACTCGACAGAGAAGGTTGAACGCAAATCCCTGCGAGCAATTTCGTTCGCGCTGAAATTCGAGTGAGCAATGTCCGATCAAACCATCCTGTCCGCCAGCGGCTTCATCAACTCCATCGGCGTCAACACGCATGCCGGCTTCGGGTGGACCGGCTACAACAATCTCGCGATGATGGTCGACGACCTCAAGTATCTCGGCGTCACCCATCTCCGCGACGCGATGGGAACCAGCCCCGCTGCGCAGCCGGTGGTCGAGGGTCTTGCCGCCGCCGGTTACAAGTTCGACTTCCTGGTCTCCTCCGCCCTGCCGCAGACGGGGACGGCGGGACTTGAGAAATACATCGCCTCGCTGGAGAAGTTCGCGACGACCCACGCGGGCAGCATCAGCGCCATCGAGGGGCTCAACGAGGCCAATCACCAGCCCTTCAGCTACAATGGCAGCTCGAGCCTCACTGCCGCGGCCCAGTTCCAGAGTGCGCTCTATCAGGCCGTCAATGCCAACGCGACGCTCGCCAGCATCCCCGTCTACAATCTGTCACTGGCCTACAACGACCCCCAGGGCTACAGCCAGCTCGGCAACATGTCGGGCTCGGTCGACTATGCCAACGCCCACGCTTATGTCAGCACCGGCGTCAATCCGAGCAACTCCATTGCGGCGACGCTGAGCGCCGTCATGGCCGCGGCTCCGGGAAAGCCTGTCGTCATCACGGAAACCGGCTACACCACGCAAAACAACACCCAGTATCTCGGCGCCAACGAGACGGTGCAGGCCAAATCGATCCTGAACACGCTTGTCGTCGCCTACAAGGCCGGCGTGAGTGCAACTTACCTCTACGAGCTGTTCGACCGCGACTCGTCTGCAGCCAACACCAATCCCGAAGCCAATTTCGGCCTGTTCAACTCCGACGGCACGCCCAAGCTCGCCGCGACGGCGATTCACAACCTGACGACCATTCTGGCCGACGACGGCAAGGGCGGCCTGCAGCCGACTGACCCATTGAACTACACGTTGAGCAACATGCCGGCCACCGGCAACAGCATGGTGCTCGGCAAGAGCAATGGCGCCTACGAACTCGTCGTCTGGGCCGAGCCGAAGCTCTGGAACGATGCCACCGATACCGAGCTGTCCAATGCGGCCCAGACGGTGACGGTGAACCTCGGCGCGGTCCATCATACCGTGAAGGTGTACGACACGCTGACCGGCACTACAGCGATCGCCAGCTACACCGACGTCAGCACCATCACCATTCCGGTCAGCGATCATCCTCTGATCATCGAGATCGACGCGCCCCCGACCACGCCGCCGGCGCCGGACACAAGGACCAGCGTCAGCGGGACGGCTGCAGAGATCGTGCCGCAACTGTCGGATCTGAGCGAATCGACGGCGCTGCAGACCATCACCCTGACCGACTCCCACGTCCTGCAGGTCGCCTCGAAGGCGACCATGGACTACATGATCGCCCACTACGGCAATGCGCTGTCCAAGATCCAGGGCGGATATTCGTTCTCGGTGACGAACTCGGCGGCGACCTGGACCAGCACGCGGGCTTACGATTCGACCGGAAAGCTGCTCTCGAAATCCGACACCGGCCTGAATTCAAGCGGGCAGCCGACCTCGACCACCGTCGTATACAGCGACGGCTCCAAGGACGTGATCAGCTACACCGGCGGCGTGCAGACGAAATTCGTTCATGTCGGAACCGACGCAACCCGGACAACAGACACCTACAACACGTCCGGCACCCTGCTGAGCGAAGTCGTCCAGAAGCCCGACGGCTATTATTCCACCACGCTCTACACGAACGGCGTGAAGACAGCCGCCTACGTCAAGAACGCGGACCGCTCGCAGGACAACTATACCTACAACATCACGGGCAAGAGCTTCACCACCCAGGTGCAGCATCTCGACGCTTCGGGGAAGGTCACTTCGGTGATCCGCAGCCATGCCGACGGCTCGCTGGACTCGACCCAGGTCTACAATAGTGACGGCAGCAGCGTGATCACGTTGTACAGCGCCACGGGAGTGAAACTGGTCGAGACCGCCTACCATGCCGATCGCAGCAAGGATGTCTGGACGTACAACATCAAGGGCCAGAACTATACGACCCAGCACGACGTCTACGATTCGACCGGATTCCTCACGACCCTGACGCGCCTGCATGCCGACGGCAGCCTGGCCTTCGAGCTGATGCAGACCGCCGACGGCACCAAGACGACCAACTGGTACAATGCCGCCGGCAGCCTCACCAGCGAGGTGGTCCAAAAGGCCGACGGCTTCGCCTCGACAACCCTCTACAGCAACGGCGTCAAGACAAAAGTTTACATCAAGAACGCCGACGGTAGTCTGGACAACTATGCCTATGGCATCACCGGCCAGAGCTACACCACGCTGATCCAGCACATCGATCCGTCCGGCAAGGTCACGTCCGTCACCCGCAAGCACGCGGACGGCACGCTCGACTATACCCAGGTCGTCAACAACGACGGGAGCAGCGTCGTCACCATCTATGACTCGACGGGAGTACGGACGAAACAATCCGAGTACCACGCTGATGGCAGCAAGGATGTCTTCCTCTACAACATCACCGGCCAGAACTACACGACCGAACACAATGTCTACGATGCAACCGGCTTCCTCACGACGCTGATCCGGAAGCACGCGGACGGCAGCATGGCGTTCAAGCTGGTGCAGAGCAAGGACGGAACCAAGACAACGGACTGGTACGATGCCAAGGGAGTCCTCACCAGCGAGGTGATCACGAAGGCCGACGGTTACAGCTCGACAACGGTCTATACCAACGGCCTGAAAACTGCGGCCTACATCACCAATGCCGACCTGAGCCAAGACAATTACACCTACAACATCACCGGCCAGAGCTATGCCACGCAGCACCAGCATCTCGATCCGACCGGCAAGACGACGGAGGTGACCCGCTGGCACGCCGACGGCACGCTCGACTACACCCAGGTCGTCGGCAGCGACGGTGGCAGCGTCGTGACCAATTACGACGCTTCAGGCGTCAAGAAGACACAAACCGACTATCACTCCGACGGCTCGAGGGATGTCTATCTCTTCAACGTCATCGGTCAGAACTACACGAAAGAGCACGATACCTACGATACCACCGGTTTCCTTACGCACATCGTGCGGACCCACGCCGACGACAGCCTGGCATTCACCCTTGTGCAGAGCGCCGACGGCACCAAGACCTCGGGCTGGTATGACGCCAACGGAATCATCACCAGCGAGGTGACGACCAAGAGCGACGGCTACAGTTCCACCACGGTCTACACCGGCGGGATCAAGACCGCTGCCTATATCAAGAACGCCGACGGCACGTCGGACAACTGGAACTACAACATCACCGGCCAGTCCTACACGACGCAGCACCAGCACCTCGATGCCTCGGGCAAAATCGTTGAGATCACAAGGACCCACGCCGACGGCACTCTGGACTATACCCAGGTCATCAACAATGACGGCAGCAAGCTGACCGACATCTATGACAGTGCCGGCATCAAGACCCAGGAGATCGCCAGTCACGCCGACGGCTCGAGGGACGTCTTCCTGTTCAACTTCAACGGACAGGCCGGCGTCACGCAGCACGAGAACTACAACACCGCCAAGGCGCTCCAGTTCATCGACCAGACCAAGTCCGATGGCACCCACAACGTCACGGCCGTCGCCAGCGGCGTGACGATCCAGGGCGGGGCCGGCAATGACGTGTTCTCGGCGGCGCCGAACTCGACGACCATCGCGTACGACCACGGCCAGGACCAGATCCTCAACTTCCAGGCCGGCAGCGGGACGACGCACGACACGATCGCGATCTCGAAACTGCTGGCGGAGGACTACAGCCACCTCCAGATCACGCAGTCCGGCACGAACGCGCTCATCACGTTCTCGGCCACCGACTCGATTCTGCTGAAGAACGTCTACGTCTCCAGCCTGACCAGCCACGACTTCGTGTTCGTCTAAGCACGGCGAAATCTGCCCAAACGGGCGCCAACGTCGCTGGGGGCCGGGACCATGTCCCGGCCCCTGATCGCTCGTTGGTCGGGCGCCTGCCTCATCGATGAGCGAAGGGCTCTCTGCCATCTGCAATTGGATGAGCCCCATGAATTCGGAGGGATGGTCGGATTGTGCCGCATCGGCCGCCGCGCTTGCGAACTTGCGTCACAATTCGTCTCTAGAAAAGCGACGAACCGTGCAAGGAAACCGAGCCCCGATGGAAGCCAGTGAAGCAAGACGTTTTGTCGTTCTCGACTTCTACCGCTTCGTCGCCGCGCTCGGGGTCTTCATCTTCCACCTGAAGCTGATCGACAAGGGCATCTCGCCGGCCTGGAACGGGTCCTATGGCCTGTTCGTGGACATGTTCTTCATCCTGTCCGGCTTCGTGATCTCCTATTCCTATCCTTCAAGCTCGACCGGCCTGCGCTCCTATACGCGCTTCCTCGTTAGGCGGATCGCGCGCATCTACCCCTTGCATCTGCTCACATTGTTGATATTCGCGGGCCTTGCCCTCATGGGCATATCCGGTCCGACCTCGCACGCGAGCTGGACGGATTTCATTCAGAACCTGTTCCTCGTGCAAGCATGGGGCATCACAGATCATCTCAGCTTCAACTCGCCGGCTTGGTCCATCAGCGCCGAGCTGTTCTGTTACCTATTATTCCCATTGTTCATGCTGCTGGCCGGGAGGATCTCGCCGCTGATGCTCGCGATCATCGTCGCGCTCTCTTACGGAATCCTTGCCCATGCTCACCTGCCGATCTGGCAGGAACGCTCACAGATGTACGGGGCAACTTTCGATTTCGGGATGTTACGGGCGCTTCCGAGCTTCCTGAACGGAATTCTCCTGACTGTCCTGTTCAGGCTCTCGAGCGACTATCGCAAGAAGCCGGTCGCATTCGCCGGAATAGCGCTGTTTGCCGTCTCGATCCTGGTCCTCAACTTCTTTGCGAAGCCCGACCTTGCAATCATACTGTTCTCTCTCGCAATCCTCGTCACAGCCATTGGAGAAAGCGCCTTCGCGCGGTTTCCCGGCTCCGACTGGCTTGGCCGCCTCGGCAATACGTCTTATGCGATCTACATGGTTCACGAAGTGCTGCTGATCCTGCTTTTCAAGCCGGCCTGGCACTATTTCGGACTTCAACCGAGTGTGTTTCCAATGTTTGCATTGGTCTGCTGCATCGTTCTGACAGTCGTTGCCGACGTGACATATCGCTATGTCGAAGATCCCGCTAGAAGATTGATCAACCGGCTTGCGCCTGGCGGGGCAAGATCAGCCCGCGTCCCGAAGTCCGAGCCGCTCGGTCTTGCCGAGGCCAGACAGGCAGCCAACGCAAGCTAGCTGGTGCGTGCAGGCCGGATCTTGCGGCTAGGTCCTCGACGATCGCCGCACACGACCCCAGATTTCCTGGCATATCCGCACCACGGCCGGCCGGGCGACCGCCATGACGACGGCAAGATAGACCGAAGAACCAAGCAGCACGAGCGCGGCGAGACGCAGCCATGGCGACATGGCCGGCATGGTAATGGAGGCGGCAACCACCGCGCATGCCATCACTGCGGAGCCCGCAAGTGCGGGCATCAGCGCCGCAGCATAGGGCCTAATGCCGAGCGACAAGATCCGCATCGAGGCTCCGGCGGATAGCGGATACAGCAACAGGGCGCGAACGACGTAGCCGACAGCGATCGCGACAAGGCCGAACGGCGCAGCGACGATGAAGATCGCTATGTTCGAAACCGCGTATATCAGCGTCAGCCAAGTCTGCCAGTGCGGTTTGCCGAATGCCAGGATCACAGAGTGATTGTAGAGGCCGATCGTCGTCAAAAACCCGGTGATCGACATGATCGCGAGTAGAGGGGCGGCCTCACCCCACTTGGATCCGAAGAAACCGACGATGAGATCCGGCGCCAGAGCCGCTATGCCCGCGAAAAGCGGGGCCGTCAGCAGTGACGTGTACTTGACGAAGTCGACCAGCGTCGAACGCGATGCTTCCCGGTCATGCTGGAGGCCGGCGATGGTCGAGAAGAACACGCGGTTCAACGCATTCCCGATCACGGTACTCACGGCGTTGACCAGGCGCTTGGCAAGGCTGTAGAAGCCCGCGCCGGCGGCGCCGGTATACCAAGTGACGAAAATCAGATCGGAATTGGCATTGGCAAAGTTCGTGATTCCCGTCAGCGCCACGTAGCGCGCATAGCTCAGGAGATCGATGACAGCCTGCCGGCTGACCCGGAGCCGAGGGCGCCAGGGCGTCAAGACCCAAAGGCTGACCAGCGAGATCAACGAAGTCGAGACGAGTTGTCCGACCAGCGCAAGGACCCCGTACCCCTGTATCGCCAGCGCGATCCCTACGGCTCCGCCAACCGAGATTGAAGAAATCGAACGGATGGCGAGGGATCGAAAGAGTTGATTGCGCGTCAGCCAGGCTTCGTGCGTCCGTGACAGGCCTTGCACGGCCACCACGATGCAAAATCCTTTGAGAACGATGGCAAGATCCGAAAGACCGGAGAATCGTTCGATGGCGTCACTCGAGGCGAACAGTGCGAGTGCTGCAAACAAGGAGAGGCCCGCGATGAGCCAAAACGAGGCAGTGTAATCCTCATCCTTCGGATCCGGACGCGCTTGGACGGCAATCGCGATGCTCTCGATCAGGACTGCCCGGCAGAACTCGAGCGCCAGCGCACCCGTTGCCACGATGCCGAGAATCTGCGGCGACAGCAGCCGCGCCATGATCATGTAGATTGCGAGCGTGAGCGCCTGCCCGACCGCGGAATCGAGCGCCGACCAAATGACGCCCGAAACGATCGAGCGCGGCTTGATAATCTCGTGGCGCAATTGGAAGCCTGTCACAATTCGGGGTTAGGTCGACATTCGTCGACGAGCCATTGGCTGCTATGGTCCAATAGTCGCCTTGTTTACGAGGACACTACGGCAAGAAAGCAGCTACATCCGAGGCAGCATGAATTTTCGAGGCAATCTACGACGGCTGATCAACGAGGTCGGTTGCGACTTTATTCATCAACTGCCTTATCCGCACGTGGACTTGTTCTTCTGGCGTCCCGACGACGGAACGATCAATTTCGGCGATCATCTTTCGATCGTCGTCGTTGACCAGCTCGTGCGGCAATTCGGCTATACGCTCGCCGATGAGGTGCCGCGGCAAGCGCGCTTGTTCGCGATCGGCTCCGTGCTCCATTACGCGCGAAATGGCGATGTGATCTGGGGAAGCGGCGTAAACGGACGCCCCGGCCAAGGCGACCTCAACCACCGCGTGCAGCATTTGGACGTGCGAGCCGTGCGCGGCCCCCGTACCCGGGAGGTTCTGCAGCGCCGGGGCATCGCGGTTCCCGAAGTGTTCGGAGACCCGGCGTTGCTGCTTCCTCAGCTGTTTCCAAATCGTTTTCGCCCTACTGCCAAGAAGCCGTGGGTGTTTGTTCCGAATTTGCACGATTTGAACATCGTCGACCCTGCCGCCGATACGGTGGTCTCACCGCTGGGATCCTGGAACCGGCGAATTGACGCCATTCTCGAAGCGGAACTGGTTCTGGCCAGCTCGCTCCACGGCATCATCGTCGCCGAGGCATTCGGGATACCGGCTCGATACGTACGGCTGAGCAGCGGAGAGGCTGAGTTCAAGTATCATGACTATTATGAGGGCACCGGCCGGTTCGCCGTCGAGTTTGCGACGAGTATTGACGAAGGTCGCGAGATGGGGGGAGCTGCGCGCCTCAACTTTGATCATCGTGCCTTGATGAATGCATTCCCGATCGACCTCTGGAGCGGAAAGAACTAACATGGCCAAGCGCCTCCGCGTGGCCATCTACGCGCCGCATTTTGCGGAATATTCCTACCGCCTCGCATCGGGATTGGCGCATCATTGCGACGTTCGGCTTGTGCTCAACCGCAAAGACGCGAACCAGCAATGGGAGCTTGCCGATATCGCCGTGACGGCGCCGTTCGAGACACGAATTCGCGACCTCAGCCTGCGGCGCGGCGGCGCAATCGGCATCCCTGCCTCGTTCATCGACATAATTTCCTTTCGCCCGGACGTGATCCATTGTCACGAAGTTCCGGAGATCTACACGTCCAAGCTGATTCAGCTCCTGCGTCCGCTCGGCATTCCCCTGGTGCTGACCGTTCACGATGCTATCCCGCACTCGGAGGGCGGCTCCGGCACCTCGCCCCGTGAAGATGCCTGGCGCGGGCGCATGCGTGCGGCCGCCTCGATCGTCACGACGCACGGCGAGAGCTGCATTGCCGATTTTCATCGCGCCTCGCCCGACTTCAAGGGTGAGACGGTTTCCAGCATGCACGGCGTGCTGATGGTTCCGCCGGACAAAAGCTCGTTCACCGAGCCCGAACCCGGACGCATCCTGTTTTTTGGACGGATGTGGGCTTACAAGGGCCTCGACGTCTTCATCGACGCGATCGATATGTTGGCCCAGCGCGGTGTCGCGCATGAAGCGATCGTCGCCGGGCGCGGCCCCGAGATGACACGGCTCGGCGCCCGGATGGAGGCAATGCCGACGGTCAAGACCATCAATGCCTACATTTCGCCTGCGGATACCGGACGTCTATTTCAATCTGCTACAGTGGTTGCCTTGCCCTACAAGGATGCATCACAAAGCGGAGTGCTCGCATCCGCCTATGGGAATGCGCGTCCCGTCGTCGCCAGCGCCACCGGTGGCATTCCCGACGTCGTGACGGACGGCGTCAATGGTCTCCTGGTTCCTCCCGGCGATGCCACTGCGCTCGCCGATGCACTCGAGTGCGTACTGACGTCGAATTCACTCGCCGCAACGTTGGCTGACGGCGCGCGGCAGACCGCGGCCGGCCCCCTGAACTGGGACCACATTGCCGAACGGTTGCTTGGATCCTATCACAAGGTCGCCGGTCGTACCGTGAAGTGAGCGCGACACGCGCTCTCTCATGCCGATTGCCCCACCTTCAGCGGTCGGAAGAACGTGCTGCGGAACGCGCCGTCCAGCAAGCGCCTCAGCCGGACTTCGATCAGTTCATAGCTGATCGCACTTGCAGCCAGTGACATCACCAGCCCGAGTCCGATGAAAGCCGCCCATAGCAGCCAGCGGTCGACGCCGGCGGCAACCAGCTTCAGGCCAATCACCTGCAAGGGGAAGAGCACGAAGGGGTGCACGAGATAGAGGCTGTAACTGATCTTGCCGATGTATTGAAGCGCCGGCGTGCTCAGGGCCTTCCCGAGGCCTGATTCCGGGGCGAGCACCATGGCGAACAGCAGAAATCCGGGAATGAGGCCTACGAACGGATGAAACAGCACCAGGCTCGCATACAGCGCGGCCCCGCAGACGAGCCCTGCGACCAGACCGAGCCGTCCGGGAATGGAAATGCGAAATCCCGTCGCGCTGAACAGCATCCCAATGCAAAAGAACGCGGTGATCGGCCAGCGCATCAGACAGGCCACGCCCAGCAGGATGAGAGGCGCCGCCAACAGCCTGCCCCCAGCGCGCCACATCGAGAATGTCAGCGCAAACCAGATGTAGAATGCCCACTCATAGGTCAACGTCCACGCATTCTGCTGGGCAATGGGCAACCCGAGCGCGTCCTGCACGAAGAACAGGTTGGCCGCAAAGATCCCGAGATAGCTGGTGAGATCGATCCCGCGGAAGAATTTGTAGGCCACGATCGGCCCGATCGCGAACAGCGCAAGGTGCAGCACCACGAACACCGGCATGATGCGCAGGATACGGTCGAAGAAGAACCGCGACAGCGAACCGTGGCGTATCAGACTGGCCGGGATCAGGAATCCGCTGATCATGAAGAACAGCTCGACGCCGTGCCCGCCGACATTGATCACCGATTGCAGCCAGGACCAGAGCGGCGGCAGGAAGCCGGGATTCGGGATGTCGTACATCCCGCCCTTCGGCATATCGTAGAAATGGTCCATCAGCACGCTCAGCGCCGCGATGGCGCGCAGGCCCTGGACCGACGGAAGGAACGATCCATCATAGGCGGCGCCCGGCTGGTGAGGTGCCTTGATCACTCTGCGGCACCCTGGGTACTGAGCACTGGCTCGAGGACGACAGGCTTTCTTCGCGCGGAGCGGAATCTTTGCCCGAAGGAAATGCTGGGCTTCTCGATAAACGTGTATGTCATCCAACTGACGAGGATCGACAATGCCAGGATGACGGCCAGGAAGATCGACCATCCGAGGGGTCCGTCGCCGAACCATACCAGGCGATGGACGTAGACAATCACGAACGGCGACATCAGATAGACCGAATAGCTGATCACGCCGACGAATGCCATCGGGCGCCAGGCCATCCGTTCGCCGAACACGGCAAAGCCGATGAAGACAAGCGCCGCGCAGATATAGGCCGATCCGATCGAATAACTGTAGAAGAAATTCTCGTGATACACGCCGCCGAACCGGCGGTCGGACAGGGTGGCGGCGAAGACCGCATACAGAAGCGTGCAGACGGTCACATGCGTCCAACGCAGCTTGCCACCAATGACGGTGTCGCGGATGATCTTGCCCAGGAACATCGCCGAGAGGTTCAAGCCGACCTCCATCACCGAGGAGACCGCCCTGCTCTCAACGAAAAGTGCAGCTGTGGTTCCCACCAGCGCGGCGGCAACGACGATGGTCACCGCCGTGAAGCGCCGGTTGAGCAGCCCCATCGCAAAGAGAATGGTGCATCCGACGTAGAACAAGAGCTCGATCGCCAGCGTCCAATAGAACACCCAGAGATTCGGGACGTTCACGAAAGTCTGCAACATCGTCACGTTAGCGGCGATCTGCCCCAGCGGAAAACTCTTCGAATCCAGCAGCTGCACCGACACGAGCCCGACAACGATCGAAGTCCAATAAGCCGGATAGAGCCGGAAGAAGCGGCTGATCGTAAAATCGCGCACAGGCGTGGCGCTGTCCGGGAAGCTGAACGGAATGACGAAGCCGCTCACGAAGAAGAACAACACGACGCCGAACCGGCCAAAGTTCATGTAGTAGCCGAATATGTCGTGGAGGGGCCCGTAATAGACACCCGTCGGGTGCTTTTCCAGGATGACCTCGAATACGTGCTGGACCAGGACGGCCAGCACGGCAATGCCGCGCAGTGTGTCGATGAATGCGAGCCGTTTATGCATTGTTCGTTCTCACCTGCTTCCGCTCGCCGCCGGTACATCCGGGCGGAAGCCTTCTAATGACGGCATCGGTGGCCGCATGATGATTGGCACGGCGTCGCCTGCCCGCGCGAAGGTCGCACGCCGCGAGAACACCTCGCTGAAGCTCAACGCGATGATCAGCAGGCCGGACGCCGGACCGTAATTCAGGACTGTTATGGTGAACAAATTGACGACGAAGATCAGCGTCAGCTTGTAGACGTCGGTCGTGCCGAACGTCGCCCGGAATACCATCACCATGAATGCGACGAACGGGAGTCCGAACATCAGATACGTGCCGATGTAGAAATTGTCGACGGGAACCCAGAAGGGGGCGAGCGGCGAGAACAGCTTCTGCGGATAGTTGAAGCAGCCCACGCCGCAGCCGGTCACGAGACCAACGGGCATGAGCTGGCTCAGATAGACGAACGGCAGTTGCCAGCTGTTGTTGATGCGGTCGACGATGCTGAACAGGGTCGTGTGCGGCACCGCGGCGGTACCCGAAGCAAGCACGATCATGAAGAACGGCACCAGGATCGCGGCAAACGACCACAACGCAATGTTCCGTATCGCGGGGAAGCGCGACTTCTCCGGCAGCATCCGCACGAATACCAGCAGGATCAAGTAGAGCACGAGGACGATCATGGTCGTCTTGCTGGTCGTCAGACGGATGATGTAGACCGCAAGAGAGCCGTACAGAAGGCACCAAATCGTGCTCTTACGGATCGACGTAATTGCGAAGGACACGAGTATGAAGAAGGCCGCCATGGTACTCTCGGCAGCAAAGCCCGTGAGACGCTGATCGTCACCGCCATAGGCCCACCATAAGCGACCCGCCTCACGAACGGCGCCGAAGGACTCATATTTGTATCCGACCCAAGGCATGAAGTAGAATTTCGTCAGCAGCACGCCGATCAGCGAGAGGTAGAACGTCGCGGCGATGACCGACAGCAACTTCTTGTAGGAGCCCAGACTGGTGTCGCAGAAACAAAATCCGACGAACACCGGCAGCATCATCTTAAACGACGACATCGCCGCGTTGACCGTCCCCAGCATGAAGTAGCCGAGCACCAGCGACAGCATGATCTGCACGAGGACAACTGCAGCCATGATGCTGCGATTGCGCAAGATGCAATGCACGATGAACTGGACCAGGCACAGAAGCGCAATGCCATCCGGCACGAACCAAAGCGCGTCCAAATGCATGATGCTGGTGTAGTACCGCATCATACCGCCGAAGGCATCCCGGACCAGATAGGCTGCGAGCGCGATCGCCTCGATATTGAGGCTGATCAGCATCATCCTGCGGGGTTGCAGCGCGAAGGTGCTCATGCGCGGCTCAGTTGCTCAGCCGCGCCGATCGGGCGGGGGATGGCGCAAAATCCGGGGGGCTTCCGAATGCATTTCGCAGGAGCCTGCCGCCGGGAATTTCGACGTAGAGATAGGTGAGGTGCGAAACCGCCAGCACGGCGGCCAGTGAAACAACCAGATTCAGCGTCGCCGGCAGGCCTGCCCAGATCGAATCCAGGGCGGCGATTCGCCCCGCCCCGACGCCCCGCACGAAATACTCGGCCAGCAGCACCACGAGCGCGTGCACCATATAGATCGAGTACGAACGACGCCCCAACCAGATCAGCGGCTTGGCCACCAGGATCCGCGGCACCAACAGCGCATCCGGAAAGGCCAGCAGGCTGCCGAGGAAGATCGCGAACATCACTGGCGCGAGGAAGGTCGCGGCAGGATTGGCCTCCGCCAGGGACACCAGGACGATGCTCGCGATCATGGCGACGAATTGCAATGCGCCCTGCGCGGCAGGCCCCGGCTTGGCCGGCAGGCGATCGACGATCCTCACCATCAAGACGCCCAGGAAAAAGCCGACGAAGCAGCGTAGCAAGCCGAAATCCGTCTGAAGCTCGATGCTCTTCTTTTCGAGCACGAAGATGATGAAGACGAGACTTCCGACCGCGAGCAGCCCGGAGAGGACATAGAACCACGGCAGCGAGCGCATGCGCAGGGCAATGAGAACGATCAGACCAAACACCAGGTAGGTGTAGAACTCAACGCTGATGCTCCAGCTCGGCGCATTCCAGCTGAGATAGTCGATGAACCCCATCGAGTGGAGAAGCAGGACGTTGAGGCCGAAGGAATAGGCATTGTTCACTTCGAACGCCGCAGGCGCGGCGACGACCACCCCCGCCATGACCAGGCCGATCCGCAGCAGGCGAAAGACGAGGTTTGCCAGCAGCATGACGATATGCAGCGGGTAGACTCGCGCCAGGCGCCGTACCATAAATTCGCGCAGCGAGAAGCGCGTGAAGTCGTTCTCGACATAGCTGAGCGCCATGACCATTCCGCTGAGAACGAAGAACAGATCGACCAGCAGCCATGCACTCCTGAAGAAGGAGCAGTTGATCCAGGCGTTGTGCGGGAATGCCGCGAGAAAGGTCGGCATCAGCAGCAGATGGTGGATCACCACGGAAGTCGCAGCGATCCCCCGGATGCTGTCGAGCGGCAGGACGTGCGCCTTCTCACGATGAACCAACTCCGTCACATCAACATTCCGTAGCTGTTGCACCGCAGCAGTGTGTATCAGGTCTCAACGCGTGATCAATCTCTGCAATCACGGAGCCGCATTCGATGCATGACGACCGACAATAATTTCAAAGCTTGCAGATCATTCGGACATGCGAGCGCCAAGTTCATGCCACTTTTCATCCGATGCGCGCCTGCTTCGGCGCGCAAGCCGATCCGGATGTGATGATTGCGAGTATTTGCGCGCAAAGTGTGCGCGAAATTCGGCACTGTTGCGATCGATGCTCTTCGCAGCACCATTGATCTGTCTGCGTGCACATGTCGCACGAAAAATTCTCTCGCCCGGGGGAACAATAAGCGCGCGTCACGACTTGTGCCGGTTTTGCGACGAGCGGCCGTGCCGCGTGCCCGATATATTTTCAGTTTGCAAGATTCCTGAGCGCGATCTGCCGATCTCGCAGGCATTGTAAATCTTTCTTCTGCAACCGGCGAGAAGGCAGGCAACGCCGTTGGTTCTGTCGACGGTTTGCATCGGCTTTTGCGTCGCACAAAAAGATGACACAGTTACCTGCCAAGTTTCGCCTGTTCTCCGATTGCAACAGAAGCAAGGAACACGGATGGGCCGCGGACTAACACGTCGTCATGCACAGCCGCGATGGCTGGCGATTGTCTTGATCGGTTTTGCGCTGATTGTCTCGAGTGTCGAAGCTTGCCGCGCGCAGTGCGTCGAATTCTCGGACCGCGCCTCGCAACTCGAACTCGACACCTTCGTGAAGTCGCCCTCCTCGCTCCTGGAGCGGCTGCGCAATGACAAGGAGAAGTTGCGGTACTGGCTCGCGCGCTATGTCGCCACAAATCCGTCGGTGCTGCCGTCCGTGCAGACGCTCATCTCGGCCTCGACCTCAACCGATCGCTCGTCCATCGGCGCTGCGCTGCGCATTGCCGAAACACGTTGCACGTCGACCAAGCCGGACGCCTCGCGCAAGATCAGGGATTTCGTGCAGCGGATCGGTGATCTCAACGTGCAGGCCGGTTATTCCGCCGCAGGAGACGACAGCTCCGGCGTCCAGGTCCAATCGCAAATCAAGACCTCGCCGCAGCCGGGCCGCGGCGGAGCACTGCTCGAAGGCGAGTGGAGAACCAAGCTGGCCAATCCATTCAAGCCCGTCCCCCTTCCGAATTGATCCATGATCGTCAAAGGCAGCGAATTAGCACATGTACCAGCCTAGGGAACATTTCCAGTCGGGGCACCGATTCGGCATCGAATTCGGCGGGGCGGTCCTCAGCTTCGAGCGCGTGGCCGACGTCCTTCGCCGCCAATGGCCGATCATCGCGGTCTGCACGGGAGCTTCGCTGGCCCTGGTGATCGCCTACCTGGCCATGGCGCAGCCCATGTATACGGCAAATGCCCGCATCATGATGGATACGCGGCAGACGCAAGTTCTGGACAAGGACAGCAACGCCAGCAGCGCCCTGATCGACACGGGCTACGTCGACAGCCAGGTGGAGATCATCAACTCGGACGACCTCATTCTGTCCGTCGTCCGCCGCCTGAAGCTGACAGAAGACCCGGAGTTCAACGGCTCCAAGCCCGGCCTGCTCTCTATCATCATCGGCAAGGTGACCTCGCTGTTCGGCTCCCGCGAGCCGGCGAGCCAGGAACGAATCGAGCATGCGGTGGTCCAGCAGCTCCAGAAGAATCTGCGTACGGAGCGCGTGCTGACGACATATGTCCTGTCGCTGAGCTATAAAGCGCGGAGCCCCGACAAAGCCGCCAAGATCGCCAACGCGATCGCCAATGCCTATCTCGTCGGCGCCCTGGAGGCCAAATATCAGTCCACCAAGCGGGCCACCGAATGGCTGCAGCAGCGCAGCCTCGAGCTGAGCGAGCAGGCATCGGCCAGCGATCGCGCCGTCCAGACCTTCAAGGCCGAGAACAACATCGTCGGAACCAGCCGCGGCCTGATGTCCGAGCAGCAATTGTCCGACCTCAACACGCAGCTAGTTCAGGCGCGGGCTGCGACCGCCGAAGCCAAGGCCCGGCTTGACCGGATCGACACGATTTCCGATCAGGATGTTGCGCAGTCGACCGTGACGGATGCCCTCAACAACTCGGTGATCACCCGTCTGCGCGCTCAATATCTAGACCTACAGGCCCAATATTCCGACTGGTCCAGGCGCTACGGCAAGACCCACCTTGCGGCGGTCAATCTGGCCAACAAGATGGACGAGCTGCGCAAGAACATCGCCGACGAGGTGCGTCGGATCGCAGACGCCTATCGCAGCGACTACGAGATCGCGAAGAGCCGGGAGGCCTCGCTCGAGAAGAACGTAAAGGACCTCGTCGCCCAGGCCGGCAACAAGGGCCAGGCCGAGGTCAAGCTGCGCGATCTCGAAAGTGCCGCCGACACCTACCGCAATCTCTACAACAACTTCCTGGAAAAGCTGCAGAGCGCGACGCAGAACCAGAGCTTTCCCCTCAGCGAGGCCCGCCTCATCAGCACCGCCACCAAGCCGGACCGCAAGAGCTCGCCGCGAACGGTCCTCGCCCTCGTGGGCGGCCTGGTCGGCGGCCTCTGCCTCGGCTTCGGCGCGGCATTTGCGCGTGAACTGCTGAGCGACGTGCTGCGGACGCCCGGCGAGGTCGAGGATGAGCTCGGCGTGAAATGCCTCGGCGTGCTGCCGGACATACGTCCGCCGACGAAGGCCGGCGCGTTGCTCGCGACGTCAGCGAAGACCGGCCCTCCCGATCTCTCCCGCTACGTCGTCGATCATCCGTTCTCACGCTTTGCCGAGACCTTGCGCAACATCAAGGTTTCAATCGACGTCGCGCGTCTGACCCGCGAGATCAAGGTGATCGGCATCGTCTCCTCGCTTCCAAAGGAGGGCAAGACGACGGTGGCCGCCAATTTCGCGCAGCTGATCGCCCTCACCGGGCATCGCACGGTTCTGATCGACGGCGATCTGCACACGCGCTCGCTGACGCGGGAGCTCGCGCCCAACGCCAAGACCGGCCTCGTGGAGGCTCTCAACGATCCCGCGAACCTCGGCTACCACGTGCAGCGAAGCAAGGAGACGGGACTGGATTTCCTGCCCTCCGTAGTGGCCTCGCGCATGGTCAATTCGGCCGACGTCATCGGATCCAAGGCAATGGCCGAGCTGCTCAAGGTGCTGAGGGAGCACTACGAGTACATCGTGATCGATCTCGCCCCGGTGATGCCGGTGGCCGATTCCAAGGCCGTCAGCTTCCTGATCGACGCCATGGTCTACGTGATCGAATGGGGCCAGACCACGCGAACCGCTCTGCAGGAGTCGGTTTCGGGTTCGGAGGTCCTCCAGAAGAAGCTGATCGGCGCCGTGCTCAACCGCGCGAACCCGAAGATGCTCAAGCGCATCGAGGCCTACAAGGGCAAGCACCACAACAGCTATTACGTCGAGCACGCCTAGAGCGAAGTCCAGCCGAGCTGGAGCGCCCTCAAGGCCCGCGGCCATTTCTGGCAGCGGGCCTTGTTCGTGCCTGGCGAATTGTCGCTGGAATGGCGTCACACGCGCCCTTCACGCACGCGACCGGAGATCGCGCCAAAGCGCGAATGCGATTAGGACGAATCGTCATCGCGCCTTGGGTTATTGTTTGAGCATGATCTTTTCGGAAAACCGCTACGCACCTTCCGGATCATACTCCGGGCGCACCGGAACTGCTCGCCAGTCCGTATTCGTCCGGAATCCACAACTTGCAGTTATTGCTCTAGCCAAAAGCAAGGATTGACGGATACGGTGGTCGCTAAGAGAGTGCGCTTGTGGGCCATCATCCGTCGATAAGACGAGACGATCCGAGCCTTGATGCCTGAAAATGCCAAAACTTTAGGCATCTTTCTTTCTCGGTTCCCCGGGGCTAATCTCGGCTCATTACTCGCAGTTATTTTTCCGGTAGGCTCGGATGCTGATCGTCCTGACGATTTTGACTATTTGGGTCCTGCTCAACATTCTGTTCGTGTTGATCGTGGTCCCTCCACGCAAGCCGCTCCGCCACCCCATGGCGACGACGCTCTCACCCGCGCCCATCGACCCGAGCCGGCGCCAGATCGAGCAGGACGAACCTTTCTCGATCCGCCATGTCATCGTCTCCGTCGCAATGGGAGCCTTCTTCGTGCTCGTGCCGCCGCTGCTCGCGCTGCGCGATGCGATCATGCGGCTCTTCCGCAGGCCGCCGCGAAATAAAACCTGAGGCCCTCGGGCTGGGGTTCCGGCGATTGAGAGATTAAAGCGCTTAGTAGGCCTCCTGGAACATCACTGCGGACGCGGTGCGGGCCATGATCTTCAGGTCGAGCCAGATGCTCCAATTGCTGACGTACCAGACGTCGTACTCGACCCGCTTTTCCATCAGATCAATCGTTGGCGTTTCGCCCCTGAATCCGTTCACCTGGGCCCAGCCCGTCAGGCCCGGCTTCATGTGATGGCGGTAGACATACTTGCTGATCAGCTCGTCGTAGTAATTGTCATGGGCGAGCGCGTGCGGACGCGGTCCCACCAGCGACATGTCCCCACGCAGCACGTTCCAGAGCTGCGGCAGCTCGTCGATGCTGGTCATGCGCAGGAAGCGCCCGATCTTGGTGACCCGAGCATCCCCCTTGGTCGCCTGGGTCACCGTCTCGCCGTTCTCGGACACCGTCATGGTGCGGAACTTCCAGATCTCGAACGGCTTGCCGTTGAAGCCGCGGCGCGACTGCCGGAATATGACCCGTCCCGGCGAATCCAACTTGATCAGCACGGCTACCGTCAGCAGCAGCGGCGTCAGCAGCACGAGCGCGAACAGAGCGACGCCGACGTCGAGACAGCGCTTCTGCAGCCGCTCGAGAATCGTTAGCGGCGGCCGCTGGATCTCGACCGCGACGGTTCCGCTGACCGGCAGGAACGGACGGGTCACGAGGTCGGCAACGGAATCGTCCGGCAGCAGGCGAATGGGCTGCGGAACGGCGCGCAAATATGGCCCGAGCTTGCGCAGCATCGGCAATTCGTTCCAGTCGATCGCGAGCAGATATTCGTCGACATCGGCCGCGCGCGACTGACGGATGACGTCGCGAATCTGCCGCTCCCATTGGCCGTCATCCCGGTCCTCTCCGAGCACGAAATGGCGCATGACGTCGAAGCCGTTCCTGCGCAAATCCTTGAAGCGGCTCGAGGTGAAGTCGAGCGGCTTCAGGCTGAGCAGGATCACCTTGCGGTCGACCAGGCGGCTTCTGGCAAAGCTCGTGCCGAACACGGCCTGCCAGACGAAGCGCAGGCTGATCAGGCCGAGCCCGCCGATCACGGCGAAGACGATGACGGTGCCGCGCGACAGATTGTCCGTCGATTTCAGCAGGAAGGCCGCAACGGCGAGGATCGTGAGCGACGTCAGCCAGATAAAGGCCGCCATTCGAAGCTGCCAAACCAGATTGAGCAGGCGGTGCGTGGAATAGACGTCCCGGAAATAGGCGATCCCGACGAACACCACACCGACAAACAATCCGGCTCCCACCGATGCACCGTCGGGCGGCGACGCGACCGCTACGCCGTACAGCGAAGCCCCCGCCGCGTAACTCAGCAGGATCAACAGAAAGTCAGCAGCGATGACGACGACCTGAAAGGGCCTCTGAAGCGCACTGCCGCGCGCAGATGACAGCGCATGAGCGCTTTCAGAACCGTAAGTTGCAACAGCCATTCGAACCTCTGCGTATCGAGAGAGTGTCTGACGCTCATCGTGATGCTGAAGACTCGTCACTTCCCCGCACGGAAAGTGTTGCTCGATCGCAGCGACATTGTGGCGCTGCACGCGAAACTTTTGCGGCGCACGAACGATGTGTCGCGTTGAGATGAGCGGCGAAATTCGATGCGCCGAAAATCTCGTCACAGTGCTGACATACGAGCGAACGAACTGCCCTATTTTGAATCAAGTTCCGCATCCAATGCGACGCTACCGTTGCACGAGCCGCTGTTCGCTCAAGTTTGAGGCGCTGCTTGCTGCCGACGAACGCAACATCGGATATCTCGCGAGAGCTTCCTCGAATTTTCTATCTGCGGATGTATGCGAGAATCTGCGGCGAGTCATGCATACTTGCCGCGCACTTCGGAGCAGCGATGCAATTCCTGCGGCCCCATCTCGTTCCTGCCGCCATTAAAAACAATTCGGCAAAAAATGCCGTGCCCTTCTTTTGGCATGATCGGGACCGAAAACGAGTTGCGGCCCCACGGAACTCGCGTTGTTCGCGTTGGATGGACGCTCTCCGGTGCCGGTGACTTGGGGATATTTTTCCGACCACCCGATCGATGAGCGCCATGAAGTCTTTCGCGCGATCCCACCCGTCGCTTCCCAAACCGCAATTGCCGGACGGCGTCCGCATTTACGCGATCTCGGATATCCACGGCTGCGCGCATCTGCTCGAGCCCATGCTGGGGGTGATCGACGCCGACGTTGCGCGCAGCCGGCCGCGCTATGCCATCGAAGTCTTCATGGGCGATTACATCGATCGCGGCCCGGATACGCGTTCAACCCTCGACATCCTGGTCGAGCGGAGCCGCCGGGGGAATGCGGTCTTCCTCAAGGGCAACCACGAGGCCTTTCTGGTGAGGGTGTTCGAAGATCCTTCCCTGTTCGAGGACTGGATCGCCTTCGGCGGGACCCAGACATTGATGTCCTACGGGCTTGCTCCGCCCGATCTCAGGCGCGACGAGCCGGCATCGATCCTGCGCGACTTGATTCGCGCCATGCCGACCGAGCATCTGGAATTCCTGGACAATCTGCGGCTGAGCTTCAGTTGCGGAGACTTCTTCTTCGTCCATGCCGGCGTTCGCCCGGGCGTGCCGCTCGCCGAGCAGACCGAGCGCGATCTGCTCTGGATTCGCGAGGAATTCCTGCAGAGCGAGGAGCAGTTCGGCAAATATATCGTCCACGGCCATACGCCGGTCCGGAGCGCCGAACTACTGGCCAACCGCGCCAATATCGACACCGGCGCCTATGCGACCGGCAACCTCACCCTGATGAGCATCCAGGGAAGCCGAATGCTCGCGGTGTGATGAGCTTCAGCCGCCTGCCACCGATGCGCGAGACCGTCTCGAGGAGGAAATGGACGTTCGCGATCTCTAGTTGAGCAACGGCGACTGCGCCGGCCGCGCACGCGTCTGGGCCATCCAGTCACTCCAAGCTCGCTCGTGCTTGACGTAGAGCTCCACCCAACGTTCGCCATGCCTGGCCTCTCGGACGCGCGCCGCCTCCCCGAGCAGCTCGGCGCCGGGACGGGTGTCCGGCTTGTCCAGCGCTTCGAACTCGATCGTTTCCGAGATCGTCAGACCGACAAGCACGCGCTGTCCGGCGCCGTCCACGATGTAGCGTCGCGGCGCATCCTTCTTGGGCTCACTCATGTCGTCATGTCCCATCGGTTCGGTGTGAAGCTGGATGCCGCCATCGAATGGGACGATGCCTAGAAGGCTCGCCGGGCGTGGCCGAACGTCGAGGTCGGAGCGGGCCGCGACGCCCGGCGCGAGGCGCTGCTGGATGAGCTCACGGCTCTTCGTTGGACGCGCCAGGCGCGCAGCGCGTATCCGAGAATGAGGCCAGCGCCGAAAATGGAAGCGGAGACAAACGCAGAAGTCATGAGAGTCGTCCTGGATCGTGCGCGTCCTATCAAGAGTGAGCAGTGTGTCGACATCATGGTTCTCGAGGATTCACGAGCGCCGAAAAAATGTTCAAGGTTCGGTCTCCTTTGCATGCATGCCGCACGCGCGGCAACGCTGCCAGCCTCCGCCTGATCTCGTCTCGGCCGGAGGTGATCATCGAACACTCTCTATATATGATGACCACCTATCCAAGAGACGTTCTCGCAGCCCAATGCATCAAGGCCCGTCGCGGTCGATCCGGAGCGCCTTGCGAGACCATGCGCCCCTGCAACCGGAAGTTCGGCGTCAGCCGGCCTGCCCGTGCCCTTGCAACCATCCGGAACCCGTCGCATTATCACCCATCGCATTTCATGAGGGATTCAATCCAATGAACTTCCGTCCCCTTATTCCATCCATTGCCCTGGCCGCCCTTGGCCTTGCCGTAACGGTCTCCGTCGCGCCGGCCGCCGAGCTCGCACTTGCTCCGTCACACCGGGCGGCCGCCGCCCAGGGCGGGCTGGTGCTGTGGGATGATGTTTACCCGCCGGCGGTCTATGGCCCGCAGCTTCGCCCGGCCGAAGAAGTCGCAGCGATGAAGGCGCAGGCACGGCCGGTGTCCCAGCGCTGGTGGGGATATTGGTACGTGCGGTAACGCGCCGGAGAACCCAGACGTCCGCAATCTATAGGCGCGCAAGCGAGGTCTCATGAAGCTCGCCGCTTCTGCCGTCACGGTAAATGCGCTTGCTCGATACCTCTTCTCAGCTGGTCACCATCAGGGATCGATGACCGTCAGACCAGCAGCATTGAACGCACTCGTATCGCGCGATGCCACGGCAAACCCGTGCGCGGCGGCGATCGCGGCGTTGTAGCCGTCGGGGGTTGGGATGCCTCTTCCGGCCGCGCGCGCCTTGACAGCGAGATCGGCATAGCGCCGCGCCGCGGTGGTATCGAAGGGCAGGATGCGGGCCGAAAATAGGTCCAAGACGCCATCGAGCGCAGCTGCCAGCCTGTCCTTGCGCTTGCCGCGCGGCAGAGCGCCGATGCCGAACAGGAGCTCGGCGATGCTGACGCTGGAGAGAAACACTGTTTCGGCTGCCTGGGCGTCGAGCCAGTCGCGGACCGATGGATCCGGCTCGGGCTTCATCGCCTCGGAGAGGACATTGGCATCGAGCAGGATCATTCGAACCGCATCGGCTCGGCGGCACGAGCGTCGCGGCCACGTTCAAGCGCCTCGACATCCGCATTGGTGAGGCCGATCTTCCGGCCGATCTCCGAAAGGGCGGTGCCGAGCCGCAGCCGGCTCTCGGGACGCACGGCGGCCTCCAGAATGGCGCGCATTTCCGCCTCCGTGCTGCGATTGTGCTGCGCCGCGCGGACTTTCAGGGCGCGGTGTGCCTCCTCGGAGAGGTTTCGAATGGTGACGGCCGCCATGATGGCGCTGCCTCAAAACTGATTGCGTTGATATCAACTTATTCTATTTGCTAGCATTTTTTAAGAGATGATGTCATTGCCAGCGCGACGCCCGAACCTCCAGCCAGGGACGCCGAGCTCTTCATCCCTGGTCTCGGGCTACAGCTCGAAGATCTTGGCGGCACTAAGTTAGTCCCCGCGGAAGCAATTGATCGCTGTCGCTGCCTGAGTGGCCGTGACGATGCAAGTGAGCGCGTTGGGCAGGTCTGCGCCCAGGAACGGGATCGTAGACTCGCAGGTTGCCCCGTCATCTTGCGGGTCACCACTGAACAGTATTTGCGAACAGCGCAGCAACGAGCGGACCACCGCTCTCAAGCACCGCATCAAGATAAGCGGCACATCCCGGCTCTCAAACCTGCAAAGCGTTCCGAACAGGAAAAAGGGAGCGCCGAAAGGCGCTCCCGAGCGTTGGGTTGGATTTTCCTCGCTCTTTACGGCAGATAGTCCACTCAATCTTCTTGTGGCCTTTCCTGGTCGGCCGGATTTCATCGCCCGCGCTCAAGCCATCGAGATGTCGGTTGCGGAAGGTTGACCAGACGTCTGGCCGGAGTTCAGCGCCTGCTTACGACGAATGCGGACTGTCGATGGGGCTGCCGGCCGAGTGTATGACTACCGGCAGCCCCATGCAGGTTCCATTTGCGCCTGCGATGCCATCAACCTCGGCTGCACCGACTAATCCGCGTTGTTTGGATGTCCGAGAATGCTCGGCTGAAATCGGTCAGCCGACCGTGTCGAAGCGGAGTCTTTGAGGTCGAAAATCAATCTCCAAGCCCCCAACTCCGATACGGAGAGCCCAGCATCACGGGCGCTCTGGTGCTGATTAGTTTTGGTCAGCACTCAGAACACTGCCGAACTGCTCCCAGGAACTTCCGGTCCAGCGTTGCAGCTGAAGCTGCGTGTACGCCATACTGTTGCTCGGGCCGGTGTTGATCGCAATACCAGGCATCAGCGTCGGAAGCACGAGTCCTTTGATGCTGCGCGCCTGCTTCAGAATGTTCTCGCGCGACAGGTCGTTGCCGCATTGCTTGAGCACCTGCTCCAGGATCTGACCTTGCTGGGTCCCGAACAGGTAATTGTTGTCGCCAATGTCGGAGCCGGAAAGATATTTCTCGAAGTGTTCGCGATACCACTTCATACCCGGGTCGTCGGCCCACCGCTTGTCGTTCGGATCCTTTGTAACCGTGGCTGCAATAACCCCGACCGCCTTGTCCGCTCCGGCAGGCACAATGGTAGCGGAGACCGAGCTCGAGACATAGTTGATGATGGTCAGCGGCGACCAGCCGATCTCGCTCGCCTTCTTGATTGCCTGCGCGGTGAATTTCGGCGTGCCCGCGATCACGAAGGCCTGGGCCCCCGAGGCCTTGAGCGACACCACATGAGACTCGATGGTGGGTTCGGTAACTTCGTAGGGCGAGGCGACCACCTTCCGGTCGAAATCGGCTTTCAGCGCCTCCTTGAACGCCGCGACGAAATCCCGGCCGAGGTCATCGTTCTGGTACAGGATCGCAATCTTTGCGTCGGGCTTCGTCTCGCTGATGTACTTCGCGTAGATCTTGCCTTCGGTGTTGTAGCTCGGCAGTCCCGTGGTCGTCATCGGAAAGTCGGTGAAATTGGCAAACTTGGTCGCCCCGCTGACGACGAAAAGGTGTGGCACCTTCTTGCCGTTCACATATTTGACGGTCGCACTGAGACCGGGTGTCCCCAGCGGGCTGAACAGCAGTGCCACCTCGTCACCCTCGATCAGCTTCCTGGTCTGCTCGACGGCCTTCGGCGGGCTGTAGGCATCATCATAGGTCATGAGGTTGATCTTGCGGCCATTGACGCCGCCACGGTCGTTGATCGAACGAACGTACGCAATGAGGCCCTTGCCGGTGTTGCTGAGCGGAGACGCCGGGCCGCTGAACGGGAATGTCGCCCCAACCTTGATCTCCGATTCCGTCACACCGGGCGTGTCGGCATGAACCGGCATCGCGGCAAATGCCGCAAGCGCGGCCATGGAAAGCGCGAGTTTCCTCATCAACATCTAAATTTCCTCCTGAGCTTGTTATGATTTGAGTGGCGGTCCTGCTGACTTACCAACTACCAGGCTTCACCGAACGGCCTGATCTCCACATTGAACGACCAGGCACTGCGGTCCTGGTGAACGACGTGCCAGATCTCATCCGCGATGGCCCGCGGCTTGATGAAGAAGTCGTCCGGCCGGTCCGGCCAACGCTTCCTTGTCCATTCAAGGTCGATTACGGCGTCGATAACGACATAGGCGACGTGGACGCCCTGCGGCCCGAGATCACGCGCGATTGCCTCGGCAAGGATACGTTGTGCCGCCTTGGTCGGCGCGAAGCCGGCAAAGCCCGGCTTGCCCCGCAACGCCGATGTGTTTCCGGTCGCGACGATGGCCCCATGGCCGGCCTGCGTCATGGAGGGGGCAAACCGCCGCGCCAGATAGAGCAGCCCCATCGTGTTGACCTGGAAGTTCCGGTTGAGAATTTGCGGATCGATCTCACTGAACCGGCCGAACGCGCCACCTACCGCGTTGTGAATGACGACACCGGGACTGCCCAGATCTCGCTCGACGGCGGATGCCGCGTCCTCGACTTGCGCGGCATCAGACACGTCGCATCGATAAGCTTTTGCGCCCGGTAGCTCCTGCGCCAGCGCGGCGACACGCTCCTCATTCCTGGCGAGAAGCGCGAGGCGATACCCGCCCTCGGCGAATCGTCTCGCCAGCGCCGATCCCGTGCCTGGGCCAACGCCGGATATCAGACAGACAGGTGCGCCCATGCGATCAGATCTCCATGTTCGGCCGGCACGTCATGCCGGCTCGCGACCATGCCGTGCCCGGAGGCACAGCATCAGGCGACTGCGCGCGCCTTCTCCGTCTCGACCTCGCCCTCGAGGAAGCCGGTCAGCCGCTGACGGATGATCGTCTCCGCTTCGCTCATGATGCGATCGATCAGCTCCTTGACCGTCGGAATGTCGTCGATGAGGCCGACCACCATCCCGCAGCTCCAGGCGCCGGCGTCCATGTCGCCGTCGACCATCACCTTGGCGTAGACGCCTGCGACCTGGTCGTGGATGTCCTCGATCTTCAGGCTGGCGCCTTTCTCGCGCTCGATTTCCACGAGCTGGGCGACCCCTTTGTTTTTGAGGACACGCTCGGTATTGCGTAGCGCGCGCATGACGAGCACGGTATCGAGTTCGCTGGCCTTGACGATCGCCTGCTTCACGTTGTCGTGGACCGGCGCTTCCTTGGTGGCGACGAAGCGGGTGCCCATGTTCATGCCCGAGGCGCCCATCGAGAGCGCAGCGACCAGGCTGCGCGCATCGGCCATGCCACCCGAGGCAACGAACGGGATTTTGAGCTCATCGGCGGCCCGCGGCAGGAGGATCATGTTCGGGATGTCATCCTCGCCGGGGTGGCCACCACACTCGAAACCATCGACGCTGACGGCGTCGCAGCCGATCTTCTCGGCCTTGAGCGAGTGCCGGACCGACGTGCATTTGTGGATTACCTTGATGCCCGCCGCTTTCAGCGCGGGCATGTACTGTTCGGGACTGCGGCCAGCGGTCTCGACCGCCTTGACGCCGCCCTCTCTGATCGCTGCGATATATTCGGGATACGGCGGCGCCGAGAAGGTCGGCAGGAACGTGAGATTCACGCCGAACGGCTTGTCGGTCATGTCGCGACACCGCGCGATTTCCTTGGCCAGCAATTCCGGCGTCCGCTGCGTCAGGCCGGTGATGATGCCGAGGCCGCCGGCATTGGACACCGCAGCGGCGAGCTCGGCAAAGCCGACATAGTGCATGCCGCCCTGGATGATCGGATGCTGGATGCCGAACAGTTCAGTGATTGCTGTCTTCACGAATGATCTCCCCTTTGCCGCTCAGTGGACGATTTCGAACAGACCGGCCGCGCCCATGCCGCCGCCGATACACATGGTCACCACGCCGTACTTCGCCTTGCGCCGACGACCCTCGATCAAGAGGTGCCCGGTGAGGCGCGAGCCGGTCATGCCATAGGGGTGACCGATCGCGATCGAGCCGCCATTGACGTTGAGCCTGTCCGGATCGATGCCGAGCTTGTCGCGGCAATAGATCACCTGCACCGCATAGGCTTCGTTCAGCTCCCAGAGATCGATATCGTCGATCTTCAGATTATGGCGCTTGAGCAGCCGCGGGATCGCGGCAACCGGGCCGACACCCATCTCGTCCGGCTCGACGCCGGCGGCGACGAAGCCGCGGAAGATGCCGAGCGGCTTCAGCCCCTTCCTGGCTGCGATCTTGTCGCTCATGATCACGCAGGCCGAAGCGCCGTCCGAGAGCTGACTGGCGTTGCCGGCGCTGATGGTCTTGCCCTCGAACACCGGCTTGATCCTGGCGAGAGCTTCGGCGGTGGTTTCCGGACGCGGGCCTTCGTCCTTGGTGAGCGTCACCTGCTCGAAGGTGACTTCCTTCGTGTCTTTGTTGAGCAGCGCCATTTTGGTCGTGAACGGCACGATCTCGTCGTCGAAACGGCCGGCCTGCAACGCAGCGCCGACGCGGCGCTGGCACTCGAGGCTGTATTCGTCCTGCTTGTCGCGACCGATCTGGTAACGCTCGGCGACGACCTCCGCCGTATCCAGCATCGACATGTACATTTCAGGCTTCATTGCCATCAGCTCGTCGTCGATGGCGTGGAACTTGTTCATGTGCTCGTTCTGCACGAGGCTGATCGACTCGATTCCGCCGCCAATCGCGACCTCGACCCCGTCGAGCATGACCGACCGTGCGGCCACCGCGATGGCCTGCAGGCCAGACGCGCATTGCCGGTCGATGGTGGTGCCGGCGACAGTGACCGGCAGGCCAGCGCGGATCGCGCCCTTGCGGGCCACGTTCATCACCATGGTGCCTTGCTGCATGGCGCAGCCCATCACGACGTCTTCGACCTCATCCGGTGCGATGCCCGCGCGCTTCACGGCTTCGGCCATCACATGCCCGGCCATGGTCGGGCCGTCCGTGTTGTTGAGCGCGCCGCGATAGGCCTTGCCGACGGCGGTCCTTGCGGTGGAAACGATGACTGCCTCAATCGTCATGCTGACCTCTTCTGTTTACGCGGCCGCGTCCAGCTGCGCGTAGCGCAGCACGTGGAACGCGGGATCGCCGAACTGGATGTTGATGGAGGAGATACGCTTGAAGTAGTGCCCGACGTTGAGCTCGTCGGTCATTCCCATCCCGCCATGAAGCTGCACCGCCTGATCAGCGACGAACTTGCCGGCATAGCCGATCTTCGATTTGGCGCCTGAGGCGAGCCGCGACAGGCCGGGATCACCGGCGGAAAGGTTGAGGCTGAGATGCTGCATCAGGGAGAGCGCCTCCTGATGGGCAATGAACATGTCGACCATGCGATGCTGCAGCACCTGGAATGAGCCGATGGTGGTGCCGAACTGCTTCCGGGTCTTCGAATAATCCAGTGTCGCGGCGTTCAGCTCGCCGATGGCGCCGACGGCTTCCGCGCAGAGCGCGCCGATGGCGCGGTCGCGACCGGCTTCCAGCAAGGCGACGCCGTCGCCTTCCCGCCCGATCAATTGCCCGCGCACCTCGCGCAAGCCAACCTCGGCGGCCCGGCGCCCGTCGATCGTCTTGAAGCTCTGGAGATCCAGTCCAGCGGCGCGCCGGTCGACCACGAACAGGCTGACGCCGCCGCGGTCACGGTCGTCGCCGGAGGTCCGTGCCGAGACGATGAGATAGTCGGCCCAGGGCGCCGCGATCACCATGGTCTTCGCGCCGGTCAGAACGTAGTCGCTCCCCTCGCGCCGCGCCCTTGTGGTCACCTTGGCAAGGTCGAAGCGAGATTCCTTCTCCGTCCAGGCCAGTGTCCAGATCTTGCTCCCGTCGATGATGCCCGGGATGAAGCCTTGCTTCTGCTCCGGCGTGCCGGCGTGCTCGATCAGGCCGCCGGCCAGCACCACCGTCTCGACGAAAGGCTCGACGACGAGGTGACGGCCGAACTCATGCATGATGATCATGGTTGCCAACGGGCCGCCGCCCAGGCCACCGGCGTCTTCCGGAAACGGCGCAGCGAGCAGTCCGAGTTCGGCGAAGGCGTCCCACTGCTTGCGGCTGAAGCCCTCTTCGCTCGCCACGATCTTGCGCCGCGCCTCGAAATCGTAGTGGTCGCGCAGCAGGCGCTGGACGCTGGATCGCAGCAATTCCTGCTCTTCCGTGAACTGAATATCCATCCGCTCCTCCCGATCCGTGTGGCTAGAGCCCGAGCACGGCTTTGGCGATGATGTTGCGCTGGATCTCGTTGGACCCGCCGTAGATGCTGAGCTTGCGCGAGTTGAGATATTTCTCCGACGCCGTGTGGCCGTAATCGGGACCCGGCATGAAATGGTTGGCGCTGGCCGGGTGCTCGCGGATGGCAAGCCCGTAATTTCCGATGGCGCGATGCGTGAGCTCGGTGATGTCCTGGAAGATCTCGGTGCCACGGATCTTGAACAGCGAGGCCGCCGGACCAGGATCGATGCCGCGCGCCATCTGTGCCACCACGCGAAGTTCAGTTGCCTCCAGCGCCAGCACGTCGAGCTCGACGCGGGCGATGTCGCGCAGAAATTCGAGATGCGCCGGATCGTCGGCCGGTATCTCGGCCTTTACGATCTGCTTCAGCTTGTTGATGTAGCGGGTGGAGCGGCCGATGCCGGCCATGCTGGTGCGCTCGTTGCCGAGCAGGAATTTGGCGTAAGTCCAGCCCTTGTTCTCCTCGCCGACCAGATTCTCGACCGGCACGCGGACATTTTCCAGGAAGACGTCGTTGACCTCGTGGCTGCCGTCGATCGTGATGATCGGCCGCACGGTGACGCCCGGGGACTTCATGTCGATCAGCAGGAAGGAGATGCCGGATTGCGGCTTCGCATTCGGATCGGTGCGCACAAGGCAGAAGATCCAGTCGGCATGCTGCGCCAGCGTGGTCCAGGTCTTGTGACCGTTCACGATGTAGTAGTCTCCCTCGCGCACCGCCTTTGTTCTAACCGTCGCAAGGTCCGAGCCGGAGCCCGGCTCCGAATAGCCCTGGCACCACCAATCCTCGCCGGACAGGATCCGCGGCAGGAATTTTGTCTTCTGCGCCTCGTTGCCGAAGGTGTAGATGACGGGTCCGACCATGGTGACGCTGAAAGCCAGCGGCGGAAGCGTCCCGGCCCGGGAGGTCTCCTGCTCGAAAATGAAGCGCTGTGTGATCGACCAGCCGGGTCCGCCATACTCCTTGGGCCACAGCGGCGCGATCCAGCCCTTCTTGTAGAGAATGCGATGCCAGAGCAGCGACTGTTCTTTGGTCAGATCGGTCTCGGGATTCGGAACGCGCATTTCCTCGGGATAATGATCCCTGATGAATGCACGAACCTCGTCGCGGAACGCAGCATCTTGCGGCGACAGTGCCAACTCCATCGAACCGGCTCCCTACCACTTCTCGCCGAACGGACGGATCTCGAGCTCAAATGTCCAGGCAGTCTTTGGCTGCTGGTAGAGCTGCCAGTAGGCGCCGGCGACGGCTGCCGGGGGCATCAAGAGGTCGGGATTGTCGAGCGCATTGGGGCCAAGCGCCTCGATGCGGCGCTGGCGCACCCATTCCGTATCGACGCCGGAGTCGATGATGAGATGCGCAACATGGATATTCTTCGGACCCAGCTCGCGCGCCATCGCCTGCGCGACCGCTCGAAGGCCAAACTTCGCGCTGGCGAAGGCGGCATAGCCGCTGCCGCCGCGGAGCGACGCCGTCGCGCCCGTGAAGAATATCTTGCCGCCGCCGCGAGCCGTCATCAGCCGCGCCGCCTCACGTCCCGCCAGGAAACCGGAATAGCAGGCCATCTCCCACACCTTGCGGAACACCCGCTCGGTGGTGTCGAGGATCGGGAAGTTAACGTTGGCACCGATGTTGAAGATGCAGACCTCGAGCGGCGCATGCTTGTCCGCGTCGTTCAGGAAGGAGATGATCTCCTCCTCCTTGCGGGCATCGAGCGAACGGGCGTGAATTTCGCCGCCCGCGGCTTCGATGTCCTTGACCAACGGCGCCAGCTTGTCACCGTTGCGGCGGCCGGCATAGATCGAAAATCCCTCGGCGGCGAATTTCTTGGCGATCTCGGCACCGATGTAGTCTCCTGCACCGATCACGGCTGCGGTCTCGTGTCTCTTTTGCATGCCTTTTCCTCCGTTCCGAGAGAGCTTCTTGTCAGGCAAGGCGTCAGCCAGGACTGCGCAGCGACTCAGCCAGTTTGTGCTTCAGGATCTTGCCGGTGGACGTCGCTGGCAGCGCGTCGATCAGGATGATTTCCGAGGGTCGCTTGTATGAGGTGAGTTGCGGAGCGATGTGGGCTAGCAGATCCTGCGCCGTCGCCTTCGAACCCTGGATGAGCTGGACGAAGGCGACAACTTCCTCATTGCCTTCGACCGGCCGGCCGACGACGGCACATTGCACCACCGACTCGTGCGTGCTCAGCACGGCCTCGATCTCAGCCGGGTAGACGTTGAATCCTGACCGGATGATCATCTCCTTGGTGCGCCCAACGATGTAGAGAACATCGCCTTCAAAGCGAGCCAGATCGCCGGTATTGAACCAGCCATCGGGATCGATCGCCTTCGCGGTCAGATCCGGTGCCCGATAATAGCCGCGCATCACGTTCGGCCCACGGACATGGAGTTCGCCGACCGCATCCCCCGCCACTGGTTTGCCGTCGCGGCCCACGAGCTTGGCCTCGAGGCCCGGCAGGACTGTCCCCACCGCATGATCCGCCCTGGGCGACTCGCTCCGCACGCCCGAGATGCCCGGTGAGCATTCCGTGATCCCGTAGCCATTCAGGAGCGGTAAGTCCAGCTCCTGCTCGACGCGCGACTTGAGTTCGAGGTCAAGCGGCGCGCCGGCGACCGCGATCAAGCGCAGGGCGCCGCGATCGAGCTTTGGCAGGCCGGCATTGCGGCGGTACTCCAACAGGCGTTGATAGGTCGCAGGCACGCCGTTGAGGATGGTGATGCCCTCCTCCGCCATCGCCTTCACCAGTGCTGCCGGATCGTATTTTGCGACCAGGCGCACCCTCGCGCCGACCATCAAGGTCATGGTGAGTAGCGAGACGCCCACGATGTGCGAGATCGGCAGCACGCAATATTGCACGTCAGCCGCGGTCATCCTGCGCCACGCGGCGGTGCCGCGCGCACTGAACAGGAGGTTGCGGTGGGTCAGCATTACGCCCTTGGGCGTGCCCGTGGTGCCAGAGGTGTAGATGAGAACTGCGACTTGTTTGGCGCCATCGGCTTCGACCGGCTCCGCCGCCGTGTCCGTGTTCAGGGCGGTCGCCCCGATATCGCGCAACGGCCCAAGCTCCTGCACCGGCGCATCGCACCGTGCAGCATGGGTAGCGGCTTCCTGCGACACTCCGGCAGTGAAAAACACCCGCCTTGCGCCGCTGTGATTCCGGATCTGGTCGACCTCGCGCGGGGACAGCCGCGGATTGACAACGATCGCCCAAGCATCGAGCAAGCTCGCGGCGAGCAGCAGACAAGCGAGCGGAATCGAATTCTCGCTGACGATCATCATGCGGTCGCCGGCGCGAATGCCAAGCGTCTGCAGCTTGTCAGCGGTGGCCTGAACCGCCGCATCAAGTTCACGATAGGTCAGCGTCGCCGTGTCGTCGACCAGTGCCACGCGATCCGGCGTTGCTGCGACGTGCGGCGCCATTACGTGATGGATCCGGCTCGGCAGACCGTCCACGCTCCCGATTGTCTCCTGGGTCAATGAGACCACGGCATCCTCCCTGAGAAACGGCTTTTTGCCTGTTAGTTTTGCCTTGATGTTATGATCACGCCGTCTTGCGCCGGGCGCTGGCGAGCTGCGCGAGGATTTCCTCTTCGACGTCGCGCAGACTGTTCTTGCCAAAATAGATTTCGTCGCCGACGAAGAAGGTCGGAGAGCCGAAGCTGCCGCGCTCCACGGCACGCGTGGTGTTCTCGATCAGCTTCTTTTTGACGTCATCCTGCTGGGCGCGCGCGATGATGCGGTCAATATCGAGACCAGAGGACAGGAACGCCGCGCGAAATACCTGCGGGTCGTCCATCTTCTTGGGCTCGACCCACATATGATGATAGGCGGCGCGGAAATAGGGCTCGAACAGGCCTTCAAATTCCGCCGCGACGACCCCGCGCATCAGGCTCAACGTGTTCACCGGAAAGAACGGGTTCGGCGTAAACTTCGTGATGCCGTGGCGGCGCAGGAAGCGCGCGGTCTCGAGCGCATTGTATTCCGGCTTGTTCTTGATCCCGCGCAGCGAATCCGCCGGAGACATGTTGCCCGTCGCCTTGTAGACGCCGCCAAGAAGGACCGGGACATAGTCGAACCTGATCCCGGTGCGCGTCTCGATATCCGGCAATGCGAGCTCGGCCAGATAAGCGTTGGGACTTCCGAAATCGAAGTGAAACTCGGCCTTCAGCGCAGCAGCCATGGAACGCTCTTCCCTTCGATACTGGCGGTTCGTTCGACTGCCGCCTCGTTCTGACCCGGCCCGAACCATAAGTTCTGTTATAGAACTGTCAATAATGATAGTCGTCATCCAATGCCGCTAAGAAAGGTATCTTATTGAAATCATATAAGTTCCGTTTTAGAATTTATTTTACGGCAGTCGGAAAAGTGGAGGAATTTGATGAAATGGGATGCACTTGAAGAGGAGCCGTGCTCCCTGGCCCGCACCGTCGCTGTGATCGGTGATCGTTGGAGTCTGCTCGTCCTTCGCGAGTGCTTTCTTCGCATCCGACGGTTCGACGACTTCCAGGCGTCGCTAGGGATTACCCGCCATCTGCTCGCCGACAGGCTGAAGAAGCTAGTGCGCTTCGGCGTGCTGCGGAAAATCCCTTATCAGGACGCACCAAAGCGTTACGAATACATCCTGACGCAGAAGGGCCTGGATCTGTACCCCATCATCATGTCGATCGTGCACTGGGGCAACGTGCACATGGTCGACTCGCGCGGACGGCCGATGCTGCACGAGCACAAGAGCTGCAAGAGGATGTTCGATCCCGTCATGGTTTGCTCTGAATGCGGCGAGCCGCTGGCCGCCAAGGCTGTGCATGTGCATCCAGGGCCAGGTGCACGGCAAGCTTCACCGGTTCATGCAAAAGCACAGCAGCGAACGAAGAGCGGTCGAGAGCGGGCTTGAGGCGCGGCATGGCCCCACATTGGCTTAGACGAGCGCGGTAGCCCCAGCGATTCGTGCGTGGCGAATTCACGATGCCGCCACGCTCCTTGCTCGATTGGCGCACGATTGAGCCAGATTGAAATCCTCATCGTTCGTGCGATTGACAGGACACGGGTTTCGACAGGCTCTTTAGACGCGAGGCCCCGACGTTCAGCGTCCAGCCGCCCGCGCGTCCCTTCTTTATCACATCTCTTGAAGCCAGCGCTTCAGCGCCCGCCGTTGTGCGGCCCGGATCGGTTTCTCATAGCGCTCCAATCCAGCAAGACGCTTCGCCAGCTTCGTACTCGGACATTCCATGAATGCAGTAAGCATGTCCTGGCGGGCTTGGCGGATGCGACCGAGCCACAGATTGGCTCGAACGAGATCATCCATGGCGAACGAGCTCTGATGCTCCGGGTAGCCTGCCGTGATTGTGCGCGCCAATGGGCTGGAGTTGACGTCGTCCTCCATGCCTAGACGCGACAGCCCATGTTGACGGGCATTGCGGCTCGATCGCGCTTTTCCGGCATCCGTTCTGGCCCGGTGCTTCGCTTGGCATTCAGCCGGTTCGCTTCCATTCTTTGTTCTGAAGTCATGCCGTCTGTCCTGACGTCCCCAGCGCAGTTGGTGCGAACGTGGTCTCGTACCCGGGGTTCTTGCGCTCTCGGTCAAAGCCCTCTCCGACTTGGCGCAACATCCGACTGCGGCTTTACTGGCCTAGCTGGCCGCGCAATGCGTCTCGTATTTCGAAGAGCTCGCGAAGTCTTTGGGCATTGTCAGATTGTGTCTCCTGCCATTCGATGCGATCCTCCGCGGTCCATAAGTGAGACTCGCGATTGAAGCGAGTTTTTTCTGCCTTATCAAATTCGATGTACTGTTCGATCTCACGCTCAACGTGATCTAGTTGCTCTTGGAGAGTTTGTGGCATCAGCCGCTCCCTTCGGCTTGCCTCCAGTCGGCGTCAAGCTTCGGCGCAATCGGCGCTGCGATCAATAGCTGTTCTCGCCGCACGGATATTGCGTACAACTATCTGAAAGTTGCTTGGATACGTAAGACGATGCTTGTGTCGACCCGATTGACCGCATCAGCCTCAGAGTCGAGCGGAGTCCCGAGTGGCGAGCGAGCGAGCGCAAGTTGGGTCCTCAAATGGGTTACCGCGCTCCATTGGCTTCGATCTGTGACTTATAGGAGGGCGCAGATTTGGCCGCAGCATGAGCAATAAGATTGCTGCAAAAAGGACTGGCATTCTCGTTCAGCCGCGGACCCTGGGACGCAAAGTCAGCGACGAGTTCACGGTGCCGCTTTGCCGATCGCATCATCGATCCTTGCACCGACACGGAGACGAAAGAGCCTGGTGGACCAACTTGCAAATTTCGCCGCTGCCGATTGCAAAGCAGCTTTGGGATGGCAGCGCCGTCCATCTGGCGAACGGAACAACAGGGGCTGCACCGCCTTCGCATCTACTATCGGAGGCACAAGGTCAATGAATGGTCCTGTCAGCCTACCTCAGCCGCAGTTTGCGGGCGCGCTACCGTCCGAGTTCGAGGCGCTCTGTCCTCCGCCGCAACTTCTGCCTGGGGAGAATATCGACCATTATCAAGCGATCCAGTCCGCAATCTTCCGCGACCTCAATCCCCGATCTGCCGTCGAATGGCTGCTCGCGATATACATCGCAGAACTTTCGTGGGAAATGCAGCGATATCGCATCCTGCGGCATAGGCTCTTGAGCACATACCGCCAGAAGGCTATCGAGATGACGCTTCGCCGCGTCGACCTCACCGGTATTGCGCCGGAATTCCAGGACGTCGCCGAACTCTATACCATCAATAACGCCCTGGATTGGCAACTAGACGGCGCTGCTGCGCTTGATATCGAAGCCCGCCTTCGATCGTACGGTTTCGATCAACACGCCATCAGTATGGAAGTGTACGTTCAAGCGCGGGAGATCCTCGTCCTGTTCGACTCGCTCCTGAACGGAGCACAACTTCGGCGCTTGATGTTGTTGAAGGAAAGCAGCAACATTCGACGTTCGAAACTGTCAAAGCTTTCCGATATTGGTGGGCGCACAAATCGGCCAGGCTACAACTACCTTTCTACGGAGAGGTCTTACTGACGAAGCCCCGCTAGGTTATTTCAATAAACGGCAGGACGGGATGATGAGCAGGAGCAGCAGGCTCTGCCGACCGACTGTGCTGCGATCTGCCTATCTTTTGATCGTCGAACAAGCTTGATAATCCTCACGACACAAGGCCAAATGTTCGCACCTCGGCTCATCCACCGATCTCGAACTCTAGAAAACAGACATGGCCAAACTGTATCTCGCGGCGGGATGGTTGGCTCTCGCCATCGTGATTTTTGTGACGCTCGCTCCCATTCACGATCGTCCCATGATTGCGCCCCCTCAGTTCGAGCGCTTTGCCGGATTCTTCGTCCTCGGTCTCGTGCTCGTGCTGGCCTACTCAAATCGCACTATCCTCATAACTCTGATCGTCGTCGGCAGCGCAGTTATCCTCGAGGCCTTGCAGCTGCTGACTGCTGATAGGCATGGTGACCTCATGGATGGGCTGGTCAAAGTGGCTGGAGGTGTCTGCGGGATCTCGGTCATCACTCTCGCGCGCGTCGGTATCACTCAGGCAATGACTAAGATCGTATCACGCGGGTGACCGGCTCGGCTCCACGTCTGCTCCTAGCGACCGCTACAAGCTCAGGCGGCGCGAATAACAAGGCTAGCCCGTCATGGACGATCTCTGGCTGATCGCAGCTATGTTGTCGCTCGGCTTGAGAGCCGGGTGCATTCTGCGGGTCCAACAGCCACCGCGATGGCACCGCAAATTGGGCCGGCGGCTGCTCGAAACGACGCTGGCGCCCTCAGTGTACTAAGCAATTCTCTGGACAGCGAAGCCAATTTTTCAGGTGGAAGTCTGTCCCGTTTCTCTGGAGCGGTGATTGCGTCCTTGCGACCACGTTCGCGCGCCAGCGCCGCGTTGTTGGTTAGGCAAACAGCTGCGGCAGCGACGCTTCAAGGCTAGGCATCAGTTGCCCCATAATTGATATAGCGTTCCCATTTTTGCGCCTGCAATATGGAGCGATGGTGTAGTCGTTTCTGTCAGGCACCCAAGTGATGATCCGATATGCTGCAAGCACACTTGCCATAATGTATTGGATTTGCGGCCAACCGGCCTATTGCGGTTTTGAACAGCAAGTCGCCGCTCCCCTTTCGTTCGCGCTGTTCTGCGTCCGATATCCCCAAGATTGCCAGCAACATGGCGATCTGCGCATCACAGATTTCCGTTCTCGTAGTCAGCGATGGCGACAGCTCAACCAGATCAATTCCATGGTCAATTTCAGCATTATGCCGAAGGCGTTAGCGGCAAGCCGGAATGACCATGACTGGCAGATCTTTCCCAGCGAGGGAAACTGCGCGGACTATGCTGTCACAAAGCGCCATCTCCTGCTGCGAGCTGGTTGGCCGAGTTCGTCTCTTCTCCTTGCGGAGGTTGGCATTCGGGCAACCGGAGAAAACCACCTGGTTCTGCTTGTCCGAGAAGGCAGAGCTATTTTGGTTCTCGACAATCTGAGTACGGCCATTCTCAACGTCAACGAAGCTTCCGACCAATACGCTTCCCTGCGCATACAATCGCGTCACGACCCGCAACTCTGGACGCGTAGGCTTACCGTATCGTAAGTCCGTGGAATGGCCGAGAGTCGACGAGACCTGGTCCATGCGCGCCTTGGTCCGAAGTCATGGCGGGTTGGCTTATGACGCGCTATCAGCCGACCGCAGCTGACTGGCTCGGCCCAAGCCCACTGCTCTGCGTCTGTTGTGCTTCAAGAGAATTGACGCAGTACCGCGTGGTCAGCGTCCGCGCCGGGGCGATCGCCTAAAATTGGTGCAGGGATGCGCTTCCGTCACCATGCACTTCCAGGCTTAACGGGCGTATAGTCGAGAGGGATCGCGGTGATCCGGTCCATTAAGTGCTCTCGAAGGGCGTGCGGTATGTCAGGCCTCACATGCCGACACTAACGATCCGATTCGTGTGAACTGTGTACTGACGCAAGTTTGATACTCGGAGCCGTCGAACGATCAACGCATCGCGATCAAGTCTCTCGCACCTTTCACCGCAGCAACTTCGAAGCATTCGTTTCTCGCGCAGATATTTCGTTCGTACCGCTCAGGGCTTTACTCGCGGAGATTTTCGATGATCGATCTTAGCGGCTACAAGCTGACGTTCGACGATGAATTCAATTCCAGGAGCATTTCACTTACTGGCGCCGGCACGAAATGGGCGGACACCAGAGCCGAATGGCGGGGCGATGCGGCGTCCGACGTTGGCTTCGGCACCAGCTCATTCGTCGACCCCAGCTCGGGATACGATCCTTTCTCCGTTTCCCAAGGAGCGCTTACGATTACCGCTGTTCCGGATCGTACTCCATTCGGAGTTCCGGGAAGTTGGGAGTCCGGACTGATAACAACCCAGGGAAATTTCTCGCAACAGTACGGCTACTTCGAGATGCGGGCAGAGCTCTCGTCCTTACCGGGTGCTTGGGATGCATTTTGGCTGCTGCCCGTGAAAACTCTTCCTGACCCGAACGGGCTCGGGCGGTGGCAAGAACTCGATGTGGTTGAGCACTATGGCGTCTGGAGCAAAGGGGTATACAGCACCATTCACACAACCGACCGAATGCTGAATGAAAACTGGCAGACGCAGCTCCAGGTCTACAGCGAATTGCCAAATCCTGGTGGCTATCATACCTATGGCGTGAATTGGCAGAATGAGCAGATCAGTTTCTATATCGATGGGGAGCTGGTTGGGAGTCGCGCAACGCCGAGCGACATGCATCAACCAATGTACCTTCTGGCGAATCTGGCTACGCAAGAGCCCGCAAGCCTCGCGCAGGTACCTATCACCATTAAGATCGATTACATCCGCGTTTATTCTGCCGACCCGTCGGCCACAGCCGTTTCTCTAGAGCCAGTCTCGTCTCCCGCAGGTGATGATCCCGGGACCTACGGTGCTGTGACTGCGTCGAGCACACCCCAAGCAACGCCGACATCAACATCGATCGGCGCCGGTCCCGATCGACTCGTCTTCAAGATCAGCGAAGATGCCTATCTTGGAGACGCGCTCTACACCATCTCAGTCGATGGCAACCAGGTCGGCGGGACATTGACGGCCCATGCATCGCATGTGGCCGGTCAGTCCGACACCATTGCCGTGCACGGGGATTGGGGACCCGGCGATCACACCGTGCTGGTTCACTTCCTTAACGACCGCTGGGATGGCACCCCGAATACCGACCGTAATCTTTACGTGGACTCCGTCAGCTTCAACGGAGCGAACCTTCCGCAAGGCGCCATCGGAAACGTACTCGGACAGACCTTCAGCTTCCATGATGCTGCATCGGCCGACACGACCACGCCGGTGATAACGCCCCCACCGCCGACAAATTCAACCGGTACGCCTTCACAACCACAAAACGGCTCATCACTATCGATCGGTGCCGGTCCGGATCAACTCATCTTCAAGATCAGCGAAGATGCCTATCTTGGAGACGCGCTCTACACCATCTCGGTCGATGGCAACCAGATCGGCGGGACATTGACGGCCCATGCATCGCATGCGGCCGGTCAATCCGACACCATTGCCGTGCACGGGGATTGGGGATCCGGCGATCACACTGTCCTGGTTCACTTCCTTAACGACCGCTGGGATGGCACCCGGGATACCGACCGCAATCTTTACGTGGACTCCGTCAGCTTCAACGGAGCGAACCTTCCACAAGGTGCCATCGGAAACGCGCTCGGACAGACCTTCAGCTTCCATGATGCTGCATCGGCCGACACGACCACGCCGGTGATAACGCCCCCACCGCCGACAAATTCAACCGGTACGCCTCCACAAACACAAAACGGCTCATCAACATCGATCGGCGCCGGTCCGGATCAACTCGTGTTCAAGATCAGCGAAGATGCCTATCTTGGAGACGCGCTCTACACCATCTCGGTCGATGGCAACCAGGTCGGCGGGACATTGACGGCCCATGCATCGCATGCGGCAAGTCAATCCGAGACTATTGCCGTGCACGGCGATTGGGGACCCGGCGATCACACTGTCCTGGTCCACCTTCTCAACGACCGCTGGGACGGCACCCCCGAAACTGACCGCAATCTTTACGTGGACTCCGTCAGCTTCAACGGAACGAACCTGCCGCCGGGCGCGATCGGAAACGTGCTCGGCCAACTCTTCAGCTTCCATGATCTAGTTTGATAGAAGGGTGGAACCGATAGCTCGGCACGTGGCGGCAACCGGTCCGACGGCCTAAACAGCGGCATCGAGAAGGACCGCCACCGGGCCACTAGCAACGCCCTATCTAGCGCCGCGAAGCAAAGCGGAGCAGTCCCGATCGTCTCCGGTTTCGGGACCTGTAGGCCATCAATGCTCTGGCTGGTTCGCGAGGCAGCATGGCCGCAAGCGCAAAGAAAGCAACCAGCGCAATTTTTTGAACGATTGGGAAAGGCTCAGAGCCAACACTGGCCATCAGTTTCGGCAACATCGAAGCGCGTGAGCTGCTTCCCGATACAATCTGGAGACAGAAGCTGCGCTCGCGATAGTAAAAGGCGCCCTCCGGCTCAACCAATCTTCGGCCCGGAGCCACTCGAGCGAGAATCGCGCGCAAATGCTCTGTACGCGCCACAAACCTCTTGATATCGCGCTGTAGCAACGAAGCGCTTGGAAGCTGTCCGAGCTGCGAATCGTTGAGGCCGTGCACGCGGTAGTTTCCCAGCTCTTCGGAAAGGCTGACAACGTCCCCAAGGAACGGAGCAACAAACAAAACCACCCCGTCAACGGCCTTGTCATAGTCCACTTCGCGCAGCAGCTCGCAGACGTCCCGACGAAATACGTTCCCAGACGTCGGTGGCGTCTTGTAGACGCCGCGTTTGAGCACCTCATTGACCAATCGGTCGCGCTCCCGAAACGATTCGAGCGACGAAAACGATCCGATAGGCCTGCTTTCGGCATCGATGAGCGTCAGACCAAATTGAAGTTTTGCAACCCGCTCGTCCAATTCCGCCAAGATTCTGGCCAGTGAACCTGGCTTGAGCTCATCATCGGCGTCGAGAAACAAGATGAATCTTGCTTGGGTCTTTTCCAGCCCAAACAGGCAGGCCCCTAGCTGCCCGCGGTTTTGGATCTTAAATGCAGTCACCGCATAGCGGGTGATCGTCTCCCAGGAGGCGTCAGTTGAGCCATCGTCCACCACCAGGAGTTCGCAGGCATCGCAGTTCTGGTCTAAGACGCTCTTGATCGCTCGCTCAATGTAAGCCTCGTAATTGAAGCAGGTGATGATGACGGCGAGCTGGGGAGCATCGCTAGCCTCTATTCTCGAGCACGTCGTCGCTGTAGCTGGGTCACTGACATCGCTTGCTTCAGGCGTGAGCATGAGTGGGACCTGAGGCCTCTTCGTAAATCGCCAGCGTTTGACGAGCGACTCGCTCAATTGTAAGAAACTCTAGATTGAACTGACTTTTCTTTTTCCACTCCAGCACGGCTTGTCGGTCCTGGAGTAAACAGCGCAATACTTCGGCAAGTCTTTGCGGGTTGCCCACGGGAACGAGAACGCCTGCTTGTCCCTGTTCAAGCAATTCAGGAATTCCGTCGACATCGGTCGCGACGATGGCGCAGCCAGCTTCCCGCGCTTCCGACAGCACCAGCGGAGCGGGATCAGCGTGCGACGGCAACACGAATATGTCGGCCCCTGACAGGAACGGAAAAGGATTATCTTGAGGACCCAAGAAGGTCACCGCCGACGCGCATGCCATCGAGCTGACCTGGACGGCATATTGCTCGCGGTGCGGACCGTCGCCGACAATATATAAGCGTCCTGCTCCGAGCGCCGCGTAAACCATATCGAACGCAGAAAAGAGGTCCGATAGCCCTTTTCGCGGATGCAGTCCGCCAACGAACACAATCGCCGGTGATTGAAGCGAGGCTGGCGTGCGATCCTTTTGCTCGAAACGCGCTGCACCGATTGTTCCATTCAGGACCACGCGGATCCTGGACTGTGGGATCCCTCGTCTTCGCATTGACTTGCCAACGGCTGCACTAACCGCGATCACTCTCGCTCCGAGGCCCATGAGGACTGCGCTTGACTGGAATTCATTGTGAACGGTCGTGATGAGCGGGATTCCGAGCAACTTGCAAATTGGCCAGGCGACGACAGCGCTGGTCATCATATGGGCATGAACCACCTCTGCCCGCCAATCGCGCATCAGCCGATAGAGCGACAGCGTGGCCTGCAGCAGCTGCTTCGGTCGCCGCTCCAACCCAATGCGGATGTTTTCGACATTGTTTTCCGCGAGCAAGGCATCAAAATCGCCGCCGCCGCTCACCATCGCGACCTGATGGCCGAGTTTCACCTGCGCACAGGCGAGGTCCACGGCGGCATGCACATGACCATTCAGCCGGCGTGTATGATTGAGTAATTGTACAATACGCATGCACACCTGCGGCAAATAGCCAGGGAAGAGGCAAGACACCCCAGTGCTTGGTCCGGCGCGTTCACCGGGACGATTGACCTCAAGCTAAAAAACAACCAACGATGCTTGCGCTGCAAATACCCTGCCAAGGTGACATCGGCCGAAACACCAAAGCGCCGTGCCGAAAAAATCCGTTGACGGGGGGAACCTCTAACTTGATCTGGTTCCTCTGCTTGCTATTGTGGCTCGTCGGCGGCTTTCACAGAGCTTGGCCTGGCAAGCTGACCTAAGCTGTTGTTCGGATGCACCAAACTGGCTTTGGCGCTCCGAGAGTGCTGCACCGCCACAAGATCTTGCCACACTGCGAGTTTACGTTCTCGCAACAGGTGATCTGTCACTTGACGGGTTCGTCGGTTGGGCAAGCGAGGCGAGGTGTCGAACTCCGGCCGGCGCGAGGGGGTGCGAAACCGATCGCAAGGACGTTGTTTCAGCTCAGCTCTTCGAAGGGACTTCGCGTATCGCGGGGCACTGTAATGGAATACGCGGCTATCGGACTGGCAATTTTCGGAGCGGTGTTGGGGCTGCGCTTCCGATTTCGGGCATTGCTCCCCTTTGCCTTGCTTGTCCTGTTTGTCACGATCTTCCTGACACTTAATCAGCGCCTCGGCGGGCTTGAAACCGTTCTTGCCGTCTTAGCCACCCAAGCCATCTTGCAAGGCGGCTACTTTGTCGGCGTCATTATCCGCGCGCTGTTTCGTGCCTATCAGCGCAAGCTGATTGCGCCAGACGAGCTGGCTGCAGCGGATAAGCGCAGCTCCAATTCAGGATCGATCGCCTCCAACTGAGGCCGATCACCCGGCTCAGCCTATGACCGCAACCCAGCCGACTTGCGCCGGTCCTCATTTTGCGAGGACCAACAGCGAGTAGCCGCCTAGCAAACGCACCGCGAGATCCGCATTGAACGCAAACATCAAGCGGCGGGGGAGTCGCATGAGACGACTTGTGAATGCCTGATTGGGCAATTCCAACCGACTGGCGGTGTAACAATGATCGACAATCGTGTAGCCGCAATCCTCGAGCGTGGCCAACGCCGACTGTTTGAAGAAGTAGTGAATATGTCCGACATTGCGTCTGAGGTCGGCAATCGGCCAAGCCCGCAGGATGGATTGCGCGGAGAGATCCAACGGGATGTGAAAGATTTTAAATGTTCCGAACCGACGCAACTGCTTTATAAATGAAATGTAGTCCTCAACGTGTTCGATCACGTCAATTGCGAGGATAACATCAAATTCCAAATCGTGTTCGCCGAGAAGGTTGCTTAAGTGAAACTTTGTGCGTTGAGTACTTTTTTCTGCTGCGCGCCTGAACGCATCGGGCGAGATTTCGTACCCCGATAACCGCGCATCCGGAAACGTCCTTTCCAGGTTCAACAAGATCTCGCCAGTCCCGCAGCCAATCTCGCATATGCGCTGGGTTGGGATATTGTTTCGCCGGATCATCTGCGCGACGTGACTGGCCTTCCACGGCGCATCCTCCTCGTGCCACGTCGGATTGTTCTTTCCGTAAGCATCACCCTCGTATAATTCCTTCATTGCGCAAACCTTCTCAAACGATGAGGGAGCCGTCGCCTATGATTTCCCGCCTCATGCCGCTAAGATAAAGACTCCAAGTTCAAGCTTGATTCCGTCGGGGTAGCTACAGTTTGATGAGCGGATCTTCGCAAACTATCTGCAAGCTCCGCGTACAACTTCTCCGCATTGTAGCTTTCGTGGACGGTTTCGCTTGCTGCCCGGCCAAGTGATTGGCGATCGCGCCAGGCATCTAGGATGGCAGCGGATAGACCTCTGACGTCACCGACGGGAAACAGCACTCCATTGACTCCGTGCGTGACCAATTGCTCAAACGCCCGTATGCGGCTCAGAACCACCGCCGCACCACAAGCCATTGCCTCCAGTACAGCAAGTGCCACCGCCTCGTTCGCCGAGGGCATCACGTATACGCCGCACCGGCACAGCAACGCGCGCACCTCGGATCGGTCCACAAATCCATGAAATCGCACCCGATGCGACAGGCCGAGTTTGGCCGCAACCCCCTGCATCAGGTCCTTGTCGGGCCCCGTGCCGACGATATCCAGCGTCCATTCCTCGGGGAGGTTGGCGAGTGCGCGAATTAGGTCGGTCGTGCGTTTTTGCCTGTTGGTCAAACGCGTGATCGTCAGGATTGTCTTGGAACGGCTCGCGGCCGCATCCGGAAAGAATTCCGATACGTCGCAGCCGTTCGGCTGCAAACGGGATCGACCGCCATGTCGAGTGACGATGCGACATTCCTGCTCGGTTTGACCATAGAGCAACGCCGCCTTGCGAAAGCTATCGCGTTTAAACAGCTTCACGACACGATCCGATAGTCCACCATGATCTGCACCGACGATTGGCAGATCAATTCGTCCTGCGAGGTGATCGAACCTGCCGCTCCAATATTCCTGCACGTACAGCAGATCAATTCTATCCGCAGCCAGCGCTTTCCGAAGCGGTTGCATAAATGCAATCGTGTTCAACCGTTCCTCAGCATATAGGGACCAACGCGAACGGCGCGACAGGCGCTTGACCCATACCCGTTCGATCAGCTGGTACCAATTCTCGAGCGGCAGAAATCGAACGTCTACCCCAACATCGGTGGCGAACTTTCCCGACTCCCGCAGTGAGGGGATGTAGAGCATCGGCCTAATCCCGTTTCGGCTCAAACCGCGAGCATAGTACCACGCCCAATCGTTTCGATAGCGCTCGAGATAACTGGCGCGCGTCTGACCCTGCACCCATCCAAAAAACCCTTCGAAGGAACTGCAGCTGAGCAGCATCGCGACATTGACGCGCTTTGCTTCAGCCGCGGGCTCTAACGATGACATGTGCGGCATTCTTGCTCGTGCTGAAAACTCTTTCATTCAAGCTCAGTCCGGGTCTGGTCAGCCATTCGCTTTCTCGACCAACGCTACCTGCACGGGGCTTACGCCAATTGCCCGTCAAGATTCGTGCCACGCCGAGAGGTCATGCGCTCCGAATGCACATACCAGCCGTCCCACTGCGAGAACTCCTCGAAAACCCGCTTGTATCCGTGCGTCGCAAGAAGCGCCTGAATCGCAGCTTCCGTTTGCCGATTCTGCTCCACGCTGAGTAGATCGATGCTGTAGCGGGAGAAATCGAAGCTCTTTAGGATATCGTACTCGCTCCCCTCGGTATCGATCGACATGTAGTCAATCCTGCGAGGAGCATTGCAGTCCGCTAGCAGCTGGTTAAGCGAAACCGTCTCGACTTCGATCTCTTGTCCGGCTGAACGCACAGCTGCAAAATGATCACCCGAGGCGAATTCGGCTACCCCGCTGAGCTCCGGATCCACTTCGTTCGTTACCAAGAAGCGTACCTTCTTGTCTGAACTAGAGCTGATGCACCGATGATCCTTGCGCGAAGCCCGGTTCTGTGCGAGCGCGTCGTGCCAGATTGGATTTGGCTCAGCTAGAATTCCTTGCCAGCCGTATTCCTTTTCCAACAGCCAGGTGTTGCTATTCGTAACGCCGTTGGTTGCACCAAACTCAACAAAGAACCCGCCCTGCTTCTCTCCGAGCTCGTAGCTGACCCAGAGGTCTTGAAATATTTGCGATCGCGATCGATCGCGATTCAGAAAGCAATAGGCCAAGAAGCGGATCTCGTCCAAGCGACCAAAACGTTCCACTTCAGGGCGCCGCAACCGGATGCCATTGAAGATCATCCTGCGCAACGACGCGCTTTGTGCAGCCTTGGAGGCAACAGAAGCAACCGCGGACATTCCATGCTTAGTAAGCGATCGCATCATTGTGCTCTAAATACCCATCACTGGAATGGTCAGCTGAGATCGCGAGAGTTCCGCTAGTAATCGCCAATCCATATAATTCTTAAATAGAAACCCTCTCAGAGTTGGCACGCAAAATGCTACAAGCAATTTATTGATCTGAGCAACATCTAATTGCGGAGCCCGCCTAAGCACAAATCAATTTGCGACCGTTACGCGTGTTTTGCGTCATTCGGTGCGTTGGAGTTTGGTAATTTATGAAATCACATAGGCTAGCCGAGCGCGTCAGAGCCGCCGATGGAATCGATCTGATATCCGTCGACGTCTTTGATACGCTTCTGCTGCGAACCGTGCGCTCCGCTCGCTCACGTATTGTGCAAGGTGAGCATTTATTCAGCAACTTTCTTCGGGAGCGCGGCTGGCAAATCGAACCTGTTCTGCTGGCGAGAGCCAGACAAGAAGCCGAGCGAATTGCCTTCCGAGCGCTCGCCGTGCGCGGATCCGGTGAAGTCCGACTGCCCGACGTGATCGATCGGCAACTTCGCTTGCTGGGTCTTCCGGATTCCTTGGGCGCTGCGCGCTTGGCAATTGAACTCGACATCGAGAAGACCTCGCTCGTTGCAAACCGGACCTTGGCCGGGTTTCTGCGCGCACGCCGAGCGGCGGGCAACCGCGTTGTCGCCGTCAGCGACACCATGCTGTCGTCTGCAGACCTCGATAGACTAATCTCGCATTTTCATGGGCGCGATGTTGTTGATCAGATCTACAGCAGCGCCGATCAGAGATGCACCAAGCGTGACGGTGCCCTGTTTGCCCGGGTTTCCGAAGCAGAAGGGGTGTCCTTAAGCCGAATTCTGCACATCGGCGATGATCTGCACGCCGACGTCCGTCGCGCCGCGGCACATGGACTAGCTGTCATTCATACACCCCGGCCCGTCTGGTTCAGCTATTTACGAAAGGCGAATGGCGGTTTGGTTGCCGCTGGGGCTGCATTGTCGCAACGAAGGCGCGGCAAATGCTCGGCAGCGGAGACACCCGAAAATGCGTACGCGTTTGGACGTGTTGTCCTTGGGCCCATCGTCACTCAGTTTTGTTTGCTGATTTGGCTATACGCCGCCGAAGTGGACGCATGCGACGAGGCGACTTTGCTGTTTTGCGCCCGCGGCGGTGTTGGAATAAGGGAAGTCTTCGAACGAGTCGTCGCTCGGCTTTCGCTGCCGCTCGGCATGCCACGGCAGAACTTCATGGTCTCACGCCTCGTTGCGGCGCGCTCTGCGGTGTTGGTTCGCAGCGCTTCCGCGCTCGAGGAGATTGCCCGTGAGTTTCGCGGCCGCTCGTTTCTTGATGTAGCTTGTGCCCTTGGTGGAGGACGCTACGAGCTGCCAGAGGAATGGAAGCAGCCATTTCGTGCAGACGTATTCTTGACCATGTTGTTCGACGATCGCGCGAAGGCGGTTTTGTCTGACATCCGCGTGCAGAACGCGTTGTTCGAGCGGCACTTTGCCAAACTCCGGGGTGATGCTCGCCGAATTCTGCTGTGCGATACCGGTCTCTACGGAAGCACACAGCGGCTATTGGCCAGTGCCTTTCCGACGCTACAAATTGAAACCATTCAGTTTGCCCGATCAAACTATAAGGGACACAGCGAAGAACATTTCAAGCAGGTTTTCGGTCTCTTGGTTGAGCGCAATCGCTATAGTCCGCTCGACGTCCGTTCCTCAGTCCTGCGGTATTGGCATCTGATTGAGAGCCTGTTCGAGCCAAGGATCCCCTCGGTCACTTCTTTTTTCGACGAGGGAGAGGATGTCGCGGCCAATTGCGGCGACATCCGGTTTGGGATCAGCGATGCCAGCCTCGGAAACGAATTGCTGTCCGGCGCGCTCAGTTACGTAGACAGCCTTCCGATCGACGGCGGGGCAGCGGCATTACGCGATGCCGATGCCGCCTGGGTTCGGCTCAAGCGGGCCATTACGCGGCCTACCGCCGGTGAATTGCGATGCCTCGAAGTGCCGGGCCGATCCGTCGACTTTGGCAGATCCGATGTGCTGCAGGCATTGCGCGTCGAGCAACCCCAGCCGGTGTTGAGCAGGCTGGCATCGCTGCGATTTGAACTCTGGCGTGAGGGCGCAATAGCTCGGCAATTCCCCGTCCTTAAGCACGCTCTGCTGCCGATGCTTGATTCCATACATTCTATCAGGGGCATGATGGCTCGCCAGCATTGAGAAAGCCGATGCCGAATCCAGCAGCACTTCACGTGCCGTCTCCGGTCAGCCGCGCTGGCTCCGCGACCATGGTCAGGACGTGTCGCAGCGTACTCGAGTCAAACCCCGGCGGTGCGCCATGTCGCTAGAACCGATCGGGATTTTGACCATCCTACTCGGGTTGCTCTGCCTGCCGCTCGGTTATCGCGCCACTTTCGGCGTGCTGATGGCCACTGCCCTGTTTGGCGCGGCCGCCGCCGTCCTCGTCGGCGGCGCAAACATTCAACCGGCACACCTGTTCTTAAGTTTTGCCATGGCGGCAGTGCTCGCTCGGCGCCACGAGGCTGCCGCTGCGATGCGAGCCATCAGCTTCGGCCAACCCGGATTCTGGCTGTTGTGCTTGGTGATCTTTGGCGTCGGCTCTGCTGTCCTGATGCCGCGCTTACTGGCTGGCACAACGCAGATCGTTCCTCTTGGCGCATCGGAATACGCGGACACCGGCTCAACCGTCCCGCTTGGGCCCGTGTCCAGCAATTTTACTCAGTCCGTCTACATGGCAGCGGATCTTGCCTGCTTCGGGATCACGGCCGCGATCGCAACGACTCATGCCGGCTTTCGCGCCGTTGTCGCCGCAGTACTCGGCTATTGCGCCGGAAACGTCCTGCTCGCCATGCTGGACATCGGAACGTATGCGACAGGCACTCAAAGTCTCCTCGATTTCATGCGGAATGCCCGGTACACAATGCACGCCGATGATCAGGTCAACGGTGTAAAGCGGATCGTCGGTTCATTTCCCGAAGCTTCCGCATTCGCGCGCGCCACTCTCGGAGCGTTCGCGTTCACCGGCACCCTCTTTCTGAGCGGCAGGATGCCAATGCTCACCGGCCCGATGGCGCTTGCATCGCTGGCGCTGGTCGTTCTGTCAACCTCCTCGACAGGATTTGCTGGGGCTCCACTGGTCGGCTTGATGCTCTACGCCGGCCTTCTGCGGCGATCGGGCTTTCAACCGAACCGTCCGCTCAGTTCCGCGGCCGTGCTATGCACGCCGATCCTCTTGGTCATCGTGATCTTGGGCGTGCTCCTCGACGAGCGAGCCAGCGAAACGGCGCGTAGCTATGTCGATACGTTGGTTCTCAACAAATCCTCTTCGACCTCGGCCGTCGAGCGCAGCTCGTGGAACGCGGCTGCCCTACAGAACTTCTTTGACTCCTTTGGTTTCGGCGTTGGGCTCGGAACTATCCGCACATCGAGTTTTCCGATCGCACTGCTTGCCAACGTTGGTATTCCTGGAACTGCCTTCTACCTCCTTTTCGCGGCAACAGCCCTGTTCGCACCATTGAATGGCCCGCGTACTTATGAGACCGACGCTCGCCTAGCCGCGCGCAATGCATGTTTGGCTCTCATCATCGGTGACACGTTGGCGGCTCCATCCGTGGAGCAAGGTCTGCTGTTCTACGCCCTCGCCGCGCTGGCTTGCGCTTCACCGCGGGATCACCTCGAAGGAGTGTTGCTCACGCGGTCCGAACCATCGGGAGCCAAAGCATGAATGCATCCAGCAGTTTTGCCGTCAATGGCCGCTATCTGACGCAGCCCACGAGCGGCGTGCAGCGCTACGCCGGGTGCGTCACGGCGGCAATGAATCAGGCACTCGTCGGGTCCGGCGCAAGCGTTCCGATCATTGCCCCCACGGCCGCCCCCGATCCTCGGCTTCAGGCCATGCCGCTCATCCCGGCGGGGCCGCTCGGCGGACACCTCTGGGAGCAATTGGTTCTTCCCGGGCGGTGGCCCGGACGGTTGCTCAATCTCGGCAACACAGCGCCGGCCGTCAAAGCGGATCAGGTCGTGTGTATTCACGACGCCAACGTGTTCGATGCACCCGAGAGCTATCGGCCAGCGTTTCGCGCGATCTATCGCGCCCTGCAACCGCTGCTGGCGAAGCGCGCGGCAAGGATCAGCACCGTTTCAGCCTATTCGGCCCGACAACTTGCCCAGCACCTGCCGCTACGCGCCGCGGACATTCCAGTGCTTCCGAATGGACATGAGCACGCCTTGGCCTGGGACCCCAGCCTCGCGCGCGTGGATTGCCAGCTTGCGGCCGAGGGTCGGTTCGTGCTGGCGCTCGGATCGCGCGCTCCGCATAAGAACCTGCAGCTGGTTAGCACCATCGCGCCGGAGCTCGCCGCAATGAACATCGGCGTGATCGTCGCCGGCGGCGGCGCCGACATATTTTCTCCTGAACGTCTAACCGACGCACGCGGCCTGACCCTGCTCGGCCGCGTCACGGATGACGATCTCGCCTATCTCATGGATCGCGCCTTGTGCTTGATCTTTCCATCGTGGACAGAAGGCTTCGGGCTTCCGATCGTCGAAGCCATGGCGCGTGATTGTCCTGTCATTGCCTCGGATCGGGCGAGCATGAGCGAAGTGTGCGGCGATGCCGCCTTGCTCGCTCCCCCCGACAATCCACAACGATGGGTGCAGTGCATTCGGCAACTCTCGACATCCGGCGATCGGCGCGATGAACTGGTCGGGCGTGGCCGCGAGCGCATTAAGATGTTCTCCTGGGCGCGCACTGCTGCTGGATATGTCGAGCTGATGCGAGAGCCTACATCGGGCCTGAGAGCGCGTGAGACCACGGTTGGATGCATGCCCAGAGTGGCGGTAGCAATCGCGACACGAGGACGACCCCAAACGGTGACGGCTACCCTGACTCACTTGCTGGAGACCCAAACCCTTAAGCCGGACGCCGTCATCGTGTCTTGTGTCAACCGTGAGGATGCGGGCGATGCCGCCAAGCTGCCCGGCGTTCAGCTCGTCACCGGCCCCGGCGGCTTACCGGCTCAGCGGAATACCGCGTTGGCCGCGCTCAATAATGAGGCCGACGTGATCGTGTTCTTTGACGATGATTTTTTGGCGGATCCTGATTGGTTGGCCGCGGCCGCGCAAACGTTCCGAGACGAGCCAGAGGTCGTCGGCTTCACTGGCTATCTCTATGCTGACGGCATCCTCGGACCGGGTCTCACCTTTGATGAAGCGCTGCGCATCTTGACGGAAAGCACGCTATCGCCCGAAGCACCGCGCATCGAACCATTCAGCCCGTACGGCTGCAACATGGCTTTCCGCATGTCTGCGATCGGCAACATAACCTTTGATGAGCGGCTCGTCCTCTATGGATGGCAGGAAGACCGGGATTTTGGCGCGGCGCTTGCAAAGCGAGGCGGCCGCCTGATCAAATCTCCCCGCGCCCGCGGCGTGCATATGGGCCAGAAGGTGGGCCGTGTTGCCGGAGACCGACTGGGCTATTCCCAAGTCGTCAATCCAATCTACTTGCTGCGCAAAGGCACGATGACGCCTCGGCAGGCAACCATGCAAATCTTTCGGAACGTCGCCATCAACCTGGCGCGCGCCGCCAGACCTGAACCTTTCATCGATCGGCGGGGCCGACTTCACGGCAACGTGCTCGGTTTCGCCGACGTTCTGAGGGGCCGTCTTGAACCCGAGCGCGCAGCAACCATCATGCCGACCGACAAGAGCTCCGGCCCACGACCAGCAACTCCAACTAAAGGCACTCGCGATGACGCCGCTGCCTCATGAAGCCGCGCTAGCCGGCACTCTTTCCGCATCGACGACCAGGCAGTACCTCGTCGCAACGTGCGGACATTGAGTCGTGCTTGCCCGCAAAACCCTGTTGGGAGCCGCTTGGACTGTATCGTCCAGGCTAACAGCCCGGGCTATCGATTTCGTCACTCTTTTGGTCCTCGCACGCATCCTGACGCCCGCTGACTTCGGCCTCACCGCCCTCGCCGCGACCGTGACGATCATCGCGGATATGGTGCTGGAGGTACCAACGCTGCAGGCCTTGACCCGCTTGCCAAGTGTAACGAAGTCGCACTTGGATACTGCCTTCACCTTGAGCGCTCTCAGAGGCCTCGTCTTGACATTGGTGCTTTTGCTGGTGGCGTGGCCGTTTGCGCAGATTTACCAGGATTCCCGCCTGGCCAGCTTGATCATCGTAGGCGCCATCGGACCCTCAGCTCGCAGCCTGTACAGTCCGGGAATGGTCGAATACACCCGCCGCCTGGCTTTCAAGCCGGTCTTTGTTGCCGAGATCTTTGGCAAACTCGCCGCGGCGATCATTGCCGCGACAGCAGTGGAACTTGGCGCTGGCTACTGGGCCATTGTCGCCAGCGGCGTCGCAGCGTCCGTAGGGGCCACATCAATATCTTACCTGTTGGCCCCTTACAGACCAAACCTCTCGCTGTCGAAGTTTCGGGAGTTCTCGGGCTTTCTCGGTTGGCTCAGCGGCGCCCAGATCATCATCGCCCTGAGCTGGCAGTTTGATCGAATCCTGCTTGGCTATTCATCGAGCAAAGCCACATTGGGTCAATACACCATCGCCAGCGATCTATCGGTGATGCCAACGCAGAGCCTGATCGGCCCGGCGATGCAGCCTCTCATGGCCGCACTGTCGCAGATCAACCATAACCAGGATCGGCTCCGTCAGGCCTATTCGAAGGCGTCTCGGCTCACGATGTCACTTGCCGCGCCGGCTTGCATCGGAATGTCATTGACCTCGGACTTGATCGCCGAGGTCCTGCTGGGCCCGCAGTGGGGCGAGGCTGGAATCTACTTGCGGTGGCTCGCATTATCGACCGTCCTCAGCGCGTTCTATCAGCCCCTGCATTCGTTGGCGCTGGCCACCAATCGAACCCATCTGGTGTTTCGCCTAACAATGGTCGAGCTGTGCACCAAGATCGTTCTTATGTGTTTGGGCTTCTACTTCTATTCGCTTGCAGGCGTGGTGGCGGCACGGGCCGCGGTTTCGTTCATCATGTTCGTCCTCTCCTTGATGGGAGCCCGGCAATTGGTCGGAACCAGCGTCGCGTCTGAGGCGTCCAATCTATGGCCAATCGCCGCCGCATCTGCGGTGATGACCCTTCTGGTGATGGGCCTGCGATACAAGCTGCCTGAAATCCATCTGGCTGCCTTTTTTGAACTGGGAGTGATCTCTCTGTTCGGCGCCAGTGTGTATGTCGGCGCGCTGTTTGGCTTTGGTGTTCGGGTCAGCAGCCGCGCAGGGGCGGTGTGATGGTCGAAGTGCACGATGCAGGATCAAGGAGAGCGAGATGACCGAGAAGGGGCATGCAACAAAACGCCCGACCTGGGCAGCTACGTCGGTCGTGCTCACGGTCGGGATTTCACTCAGTTCTGTGATCGCAGCCGAGCAGCCTGCATCCTGTGAACTTCACCCCGTCTTGCTTGAAGACTTCAACGACCTCAGTGTCTCAGCGACCCGCCTGGGCGCTGCCCGTTGGACCGCACACACCCCTTGGTCGGGCGATTTCGGCGACGCGGCATTTGCCAATCCGGGACCGAGGGGGCCATTCAAGGTGGAAGACGGAGTTCTCACCATCACCGCTTCAAAGGATCGGAACGGTAAGTGGACGTCGGGTCTTCTGGCGGCAGCCGATGCTTCCGGCGCCGGGACCGGAACCCGGTACGGCTATTTCGAAGCACGTATGAAGATGCCGCCCGGTCCGGGAACGTGGCCCGCATTCTGGCTTGCCGCTCTGAAGCCCGCCACGGTGACGGAAGGAAACGTCGAACTCGATGTCATCGAGTATTATGGGCAGTTCACATCCGCTTATCAGGCCGCCACGCACATCTGGTACAAGCAACAACCGCAGAAGACCCGGGGCGAGGGGCAGAAGGTCACGGTACCGAACGATGCGCTCGTGCAAGACTTCCACACTTTCGGCGTAGATATCTCGCCCCAGGCCGTTGTGTTCTTCTTCGACAGAACCCCGGTCTGGAGCCAACCAACCCCACCTGAACTCGACGGTCCACTCTACCCTCTTGTGAACCTTGCCCTCGGCGGTGGTTGGCCGATCGATCAGACACCCAATCCTTCCACGCTGTTGATCGACTATGTCCATGTGTACGGGCGCGGGCCTGGTCCGGCCGAAGGCTGTCCGCCTGCCCCTAAAGTCCTACCACGCTGAAGCATAGATGTCCGCTCGATCCCAATGCGCAATCACAGCACATCTTTGATCAATTCGCGAAGGATTGACTGCATGAAAGTCGCGATCATTCACTATTGGCTTGTGGGGATGCGCGGGGGCGAGAAAGTCCTCGAAGCTCTTTGCGAGATGTATCCCGAGGCGGACATCTATACGCACGTCTATGTTCCAGAAGTGGTCTCCGAAACTATTCGCAAACACCGCGTTGTTTCGACCTTTATCAATCGGCTACCGCGCGCTCCACGCATGTACAAGACCTATCTCCCGCTCATGCCGCTCGCTCTGGAGCAGCTAGATTTGCGCGACTATGATCTGATTGTCAGCAGCGAATCCGGACCGGCAAAAGGCGTCATTGCTCCTCCTCACGCCCTCCACGTCTGCTATTGCCACACACCCATGCGCTACATCTGGAATATGTTTCACGATTACCGAGCCAGCGCCGGTTCGCTCGCGCGGCTGGCCATGCCCTCGCTTGCGCACTATCTAAGACTGTGGGATGTCGCTTCCGCCGCACGGGTCGATAGCTTCGTTGCCAATTCCGCAACCGTCGCCGGCCGTATCCGCCGCTACTACGGTTTCGACGCCAACGTGATTCATCCTCCAGTGGATACTGCAGCATTCTCGCCGTGCTCCTCTTCCGAACTCGGCGACTACTATCTGATGGCCGGCGAACTCGTGTCCTACAAGCGGCCCGACCTTGCGGTACGCGCGTTTAACGAATTGAAACTGAAGCTGGTGGTCATCGGCGGCGGCGAGATGCTGTCCGAGATTCGCCGCCTCGCCGGCCCGACCGTTTCCGTGCTCGGACCGCAGCCGTTCGAGGCACTCAAGCACCATTACGCGCGCTGTCGCGCGCTCATCTTCCCGGGAGAAGAAGACTTCGGCATGGTCCCGGTAGAGGCCATGGCGAGCGGACGTCCGGTGATCGCTTTCGGGCGGGGGGGCGCTACCGAAACAGTCGCAAACGACCTGACTGGTCTCTTCTTCGACGAGCAGACCATTGATGCCATCAGCAATAGCATTGCCCGATTCGAGCGAATGACCTTTGAGCCCGAGGCTATCGTTGCTCACGCCCAGCAGTTTGGCCGCGAGCCATTCATCCGCAAAATGCGTTCGCATATCGATTTCCTTTTCGCCCAACGCGCCAGATCGGAGACAGCAAAGCAAGGAAGCGCTCGGCATGAGCTCAACCCTCAATTGACTGTTTCTTGAGCACAGCCTGCACCGCATTTAGGCTCTGTAACATCAATTTAATGGGCGATACTGCTTTTTGTTTAAATGCCAATTCTTGTTTGCGCGAGCAGATGCGAGCCGCTCCTTTTGGACTGTACGCGTTCATAAAACGAGTTGAGTTGAGGGCGTGGAATGAACATCGCCGGCGAATTTCGGCCCTACGCGACGGCGACAGAAGCCGCCCCTGATCAGGCAAGATCTCTGCTTCTGTTACGCGACTTCTTACGTCGCGAATGGCGTCTTATTGCCTTCATGACGGCCGCCTCGTTGGCGCTTGGCTCGCTCTACGTCGGGATGGCGCCTCGCAAGTTCACGGCGCAGGCTGACATGTTCGTTGATACCAAGGGGATCACTTCGCCACGAAGTGAGAATTCCCAGGAACATCAAGGCGTAGACGACGCTGTTGTGGAGAGTGAGATCGAGACCACTAGGTCAGAAAAGGTCGGCAAAGCGGTCATAAACAAGTTGCGTCTCACGGATGATCCAGAGTTCGTCGCCTCGGGCAATGCAATCACAAGCCGCTTGGCCCGATGGTTGCGGCTAACGAAACCGTCCGAAGAAAGGCCTTCGTCTGCCGAGCTGGAGCGACGCGCGCTTGGCGTTCTCAAGGACAATCTGCGCGTCACCCGTTTGGGCCGCAGCTACGTCGAGCAGATCGCCTATACTTCGCTTGACCCGGACAAGGCTGCACGGATCGCCAATGCTTTCGCCGATGCCTATATCGAATACCGGCTGCAGGCAAAGTACGAGGCTACCCGACGCGCCAGCGTTTGGCTGGAACAGCGGATCAGCGAGCTCCGTCAGCAGGCCAGCAATGCCTACAAAGCCGTGCAGGACTTCAAGGCCGAAAACGGCATTATCATTGGCGTCGAAGGCAAATTGGCGAGCGAGGTTGAGCTCGATCAGCTCGGCGTCGCACTGGCCAAAGCTCGCGCCGACACCAGCCAAGCTCGCGCCAAGCTCGAGCGTATACAACGCATTCTCGAACAACGACCTGAGAAGGAGAACTTCACGATCCCAGATCCGGTTGTCACGGATGCGCTTAACAGTCCGGTGATTACCAAGCTACGTCAGAAATACCTGGAGAACCAAAACAAGCAAGCCGAATGGAGCGCGCGCTATGGGGCCGAGCATGAGGCCGCCAGGAATCTGCGATCCGAAATGGCAGCGCTGCAACGGTCGATGTGGGATGAAATCTCTCGTATCGCGGAGAGCTATAAGAGCGAACTCCAGATTGCGAAGTCGCAGGAGGAGGCGATCGATACGCGAATGATCGAGATCTTCCAGCAATCCGGGGCGACGCGGCAAGCTCAGGTTCACCTGCGGGAGCTGGAAACGGGTGCAAACACCTATCGTGGCATCTACGAGGCCTTCCTGTCTCGATTCACCCAGTCGGTGCAACAGCAGTCGTTTCCGTCGACCGAGGCCCGCGTGGTGACGGAAGCGTCGGCACCTACAAAGCCAAGCTCGCCCAAGCTCGCCATCGCCTTGGCTTTCGCAGCGATGTGCGGGCTCGGCCTGGGCACGCTCGCAGCAATAGCCCGAGAGCAATTCATGTACCGGAGGGTCCACACACGTGACCAGCTCGAGAAGCTGTTGAGCACGCCCTGCCTAGCCGCTTTCCCAGCTGTTTCAAAGCTGCGGACGCGATGGCGCGGCGGTCACGCCAGCGCCTTCCAGCAGATCAACAAAGCCGCTCCTTTTTCAGCTACGGCCGAGGCGTTGCGTTACATCAAGGTCGCCATCGACTTGCATCCGGCCAAGCCAAAAGTGATCGGCATTACGTCGGCCCTTCCCGGTGAAGGGAAGACAACCGCCACCGCCGCGCTCGCCGCATTCCTCGCGAAAAGCGGAGCCCGCACGCTTCTGATTGATTCCGATCTGCGTAAACCGGCCTTATCCAAAATGCTTGGCTACGAGCGCCGGTTGGGGCTGCAACGGATGGTGGTCGATCGGTTGCGTCTCAAAGACGTGATCATCAACGACCTCAATTTCAACTTCGATTTCGTCCCCTCGCCATCCGGGGCACCGCCCTCGAACAGCTCGGATGTGCTTTGTGCGTCATCGGTCAGGCTGGGACTGGAGCGAGCTCGCGAGGACTACGACTACATCATTTGCGATTTGCCGCCGATCTTGCCCATCGCTGACGTCAGAGCGGTCGCAAGCCTGTTTGACGCTTTTGTGATGGTGGTTGAATGGGGCACGTCCACCAACGAGGTCCTCAAGGCAATCCAGTCATCGCCGCTTGTTTCGGAGCGATTGCTTGGCACCGTCCTCAACAAAACCGACGAAGCGTTTATGCGTCGATTTGAGGGTTACTCCGATCGCCGCTATTCCTATTACCAAAACTGAAGGAAGGTAGAGGCGCTGCTTCCGCCTTTTCAAATCGCAATGTCATCACGAGCTCAATTAATATTACGCTGAAAAAATCCGCTGGCTCTGCCGAAACTTTAAACTTGTATTAATTTTGCACCGCCGTCAGAATTTAATCTGCTCGCATTGGGGGGCGATGAGACCGCAAGAAAAGAGGGGACGAGCTCGAAGGCATTTTAGGTTTTGTTTTATGGAGTTCCCGCAATGGCCAATGTGGTCGATACACGCGGCGAGTTGCCTTTCATTTCCGCAAAGAGACGTTCTCCCGCCCACGTGGCACCGCGTCCCGTGGGTACAGTCGTAAAGAGATCGGTTGATCTTGTATTGGCAGCCTTTGGCATTCTGCTGCTTTCTCCTTTGCTGTTGCTCTGTTGCTCGGCCTTGATTTTGTTCTCGCCAGGACCGGTGCTGTTTCGTCATAGACGGGTTGGCTTTAATGGTCAGACCTTCGACTGTCTGAAGTTCCGTACCATGGCCCCTGACGCAGCGGAGCGGCTGCAACGGTTGTTGGAGTCAGATCCTGCGGCCGCCGCCGAGTGGAAGGCCACTCGCAAGTTACGCGCAGACCCTCGCGTCACGCTGTTGGGCGCAGCGCTGCGTCGCTCCAGCCTCGACGAATTGCCTCAGTTGTTCAATGTCATTCGCGGTGACATGAGCATCGTCGGACCTCGGCCGGTCACCGAAGAAGAATTGGTGCGGTACGCGTACAAGGTCGACGCCTACCTCGCCTGCCGTCCTGGAATTACCGGCCTTTGGCAAGTGAGCGGTCGCAGTACAACCACTTACCGCCGGCGCGTTGCCTGCGATGCATTCTACGCGCGCAATTGGTCCATGGTACTCGACACCAAGATCATGCTGGCTACCATCCCGGCTCTATTCGAGGATGCAGCATATTGAAAGTCGACTCGCCGCCCCGACCGGACATCTCTGAAGACAGGAGGCCTGATACCCTCTGCGAGCACAGAAAACCATTTGAACCGAAGATTTGATCACCGCTCGATTGGATCCGACTTTAAGCCGTTGCGACACTCTCGAGTTGCGAGATCGATCGAACCATTGAGGGATGATGATGAGAGCGAGCTCGACCCAGGCCACAGCTTTCGAATCCGTTTGCTCGAACTGCGCGACCCTGGCGGTTACGTTTCAGTGTGCTGACGGAGCCCTCGATGACACGCCAGTTTTTTGCACGAACTGCGGTCGCCTGCGCGGCCTCATTGGCGCGGTCAGGAAGATGGCGCATGAGCCCGCCGCCCGCACCCCCACCCTGCTCGACCGCCACTGAGTGACGCCCAATTTCCGCTTCGAAGGGTCCTGTGTTGCCCGAGCACCCGTTGACCGCGTCTTCAACAGGCCCTGTACAAAGTGTTGCAATCTGCTTGATGAAGTCTAGGGCGCGCTCGCATCCGATCTAGACCAGGTCTGACCGGGCTGGTCCGAACGAAGCGCTGCTTCGGCTTTTAAGGTAGAGTCGCGAGCGGTCGGTTGATAGTCAAATCTGCCTTGCCGTCCAATCGATTCGATGCCCAACTTGCGCAGTGCGGCCACCGTGCTTGCCGCGTGTTCGTCGGCCTGGTCGGTGTAGATCGGGTAGGCATTGTCAAGCATATGCGCGCCCTCAAGCCGAAGGTCACCCAAAAACAGTCTGTTGTCGCAGGTGTGGGTTCTAAAGTCGCTATCTGCCGTACTAATGTCGTGCGCCACGTGCTCAGCATTGACTTCGACGGAGAAGAATTCTCGGCCGTGGCACCTGCCGTAAAAATCGGAATGAATCGTGAGGCGCTTCCACGCCCCTTCGCTTGAAAAATTATACAGGATCGGTTGCTTGAAGCCTCTCTCACCGGAAAAGCTATAGAACAACGTCAGCAACGTCACAGTTTTCAGCTCTCGATGCGTTTGCAGACCACACAGATTTTGGATGCGTGCTAGGGGAATGGTCGAGACCAGGCGACGGCCGACGATCGCACGGTCGTTCGCCAGGACAATCGAAAACTCGCCGTTCTGCCTTTGAACGCGAGCTATCTGGGTCCCCAGCACAAAGCCTGCGCCTTGACCTTCAAGCCGCTCCATTGCCTTGCGATACAGGAATCCGAAGCCCTCCCGCGGTCGAACGAGTTGTTGATTGGGAGCCACATTGGGGGCACGACGAAAGGCCCGCCCAACAAGGTTTCGCAGCTTCGCATGCTCCTTAATCCAAAGCATCCTTTTCTCTGCAAACTTGACGTCGACCTGATCGGCAGGAAATCCGTAGAACCGACTCAAATAATAGCCGAGCCCTGTGCGCTCCAGTAACCGCCTTCCAATCCAAAAGGTTGCAAAGTCCTTGGCACTTCGGATCCTGCGGCGGAAGGTTCGGGCAAAGATGATCGAGCTCGCCATCCAAAGCCATTCCAACGGGCCGGCTGAAAGCAGATCGTCCTTGATGGATAGCGGATAGTGACTTACTACGCCTTGCGGAGTGAGACGCCCCCACGACGGGTAGATTTGAATATAGAGCGGTAACAACTCGGGAAAGTGCGCCAATAACGGCGAATCGTCCTGGAAGATGTAGCTGCCGACATCGAAGGTGTAGTCGCCGACTTTGCAATCGATGTGGTTTCCACCGCTCCAGGCGTACTCGTCGACGACAAGGACGTTCCTCGCGCCGTCGCGCAGCAAGATCGATGTCGCCACAAGGCCGCTGATTCCAGCGCCCAACACCACTGCATCGTATCGCGCCTCGTCAAGGCTGTTCGTCATCAGCGAGACCATCCAGTGACCCGGTATGTATTGGATTATTGAAGCGCATTTCTGAAAGCGCGACCAGCACATTAGATGCATCGCGAGCAGAAGCTCCTGGTGCCGCCTGCTCGGCGCCAGCGCAGCTCGCTCGGTTTTCGAGACAAAGGTTCTCAGAGAAGCTGGTTTATGTTTGTGCAGCGAGTGCCTAAAATATGACGCGCACTTTCGGGTTGCCCGGTGGCGCTGGCAGGCTCTGAAGCCACAGAGACCTGCCTCTGTGCTTTGCAAGAACCGAAGTGATCGGGGAATCGTAATACTTGTCCAGACCGATCGCCAGCAGAATGCAAATTGGTACTAGTGCAAAGAGGTAACAAGAGCTGCCTGCTCAAGATGGGTTGCCTTTAGCAGACCGACCGTCGTCATAAGGATTGGAACGTGAACGTTGTAGAGTGGATACGAAAGGCGGCCTAGCACATTAAGAAGACGCTGCTTTTGTTGGAGATGGCAAGTGACGGACAGATACAATAGGAGTGGAAAGATAAGGACGATCGAAACAGCATCGAACACAGGGCTCGGATCGGAAGGCAAAAGACGGTCGCGAGCAGAAGGATCATTGGCCAAAGTAGAAGTGTGGGCAGGAATGGTTTGGGGCGGTAATGCCAAACCAGGACACCGGTAAAGAAGCCGAACAGGGAGCGAACAACACCTCCGAAGAAAGTAGCCCAAGTAGCCCCGAGATCGGCGGTACCGTGTTTGAGAATAGTTAGGGCGAGGAGTCCACCAGTGACAGCGGTGATCACCCAGGCGCACTTCGTATCTACCCGCAATATCAGCGCCGTTCAAAGCAAATTGACGGCAATTTCAAATGACAACGACCACATCGGGGTGTTGGTGGGAAATGTCGTGTCTGTGGGAGCCTGACTTACCCAAGGCTTAGCATTACAGTTGCAATTTTTTCCTGAGATGGGCTTTGCGCGCGTTGGCCTGATGGGCCCTACGCCAAGACGACCATGCGAGGATATGGGCGTGCGGGATGCGCCGCTGGGCAAGCTTCATGGCGAGGCGCCGGATTTCCTGGATCGACCAGCGGATCAAGAACGATGCTTCGGTCGAGGCCGCGGTCGTGTTTTTTTAAGCAACGACCCGGTGTTGGCCCGATGACGGATGACGGCCATCATGGCGAAGGCAAGCATGACGAGTGCGACATGGCGATGCCAGCCATGCCAGGAGCGGGTTTCGTTGTGATCAAGGCCGAGCTCGTTCTTGGCGGTTTCGAAGCTGTCCTCGATGGCCCAGCGATGGCCTTCCACCGACACCAGCTTCTGCATGGACGTGCCTTTGGGGCACCATGTGGAGAAGAAGGCCAAGCTGCCGTCGGCGATGTTGCGGCGGATCAGAAGACCCCGCGTCCA
>NZ_JADYVY010000022.1:0-89284 GCF_020194215.1 Bradyrhizobium sp. BRP20
GATATCTTTGCTTACATCGAGGGCTTCTACAATCGAAAGCGTCGTCACTCCGCCATCGGCTATATCAGCCCGATCGAGATGGAGCTAAAAGCAGCTTAACCCTGTCCATTTTTTCGGGGGAAGATCATGGTTTATCGGCGTCATGGGTGAGTGGTCGTGGCAGTGACGATAAAGGTCGTTCCATATGGACACCGTCTACGTGATCCTGCTGATCACGACGCTCGTTCTGGGGTTCGTCGCGACCGTCCTATGGGGGCCGGACTTCGAATGGCTTGGGCACGACGTTGAGGCCGCTTACATATTTAAGATGGTCGCCATCGGGCTGACCGTGTTCTTTTTAATCGCGATCACTTTCGGCCTCATCTGAGACCTCAAAAATCCTACGACCGGGAACGCCATGACCCCTGCTGAACACCTTGGGACAGTCTCTGCGGCCGTGCTCGCCGCCTCTGCATTCATGGTGTCGCGCGCTCAGTGGTTCTTCGGCCGAAAGCTATCGCTAGAGGAAGCGGTTTCGATTGGATGGGTGGCTTGGTCGATTTTTATGGCGGGGTTCGTGGTCTACATTGGACTAAAACTCCCGCTAGGTCTTACCCGCGAGGCGGACGCCCTGGCCATCGGTGTCTCCGGATGCTCGTCTCTCGTTGCCATGTTGTGGTTGGCGCGGGTGGTCACCGACTGGGGACGAAGCGTGAAAATTTCGATCTTTGCTCTGTTCCTTCTTACGCTGGTGGTGGTCTCCCTCACGCTGGACTTGTCGCGGTCTCAAGTCTGAGACCCAGCGCAGTTCCGGTTCCGGCCCTTCTCGGACCTCGCGCAACGTCAGCGTCCGCGCCGCTCATGGGGCATAAGCGGACCTGGCGGCTCTTATAAGTAGACGCGCTAACCCATCATTTGACACGTCGGGCAAAACACCGGCAGGATGGCATCATCTGGCGCTAGGCGATCACGTCTTTCTTTTGAGCCCCTCGCGCCACGATTTTCAATATGTTGTCTTCAAGCGGCCGCTGCAACGCCTCGGCTTCATCCCAAGGCGCCCGCAGCCACACGTCCCATTCCTCCGCGCTCGTCAGGATCGCCGCCATGGCCTTGGGATGGATCGGTTCAACGACTCCGGATCCTTTTCGATGATTTCGGCACCGGATATGCGAGCCTGAGCTATCTGAAGAAATTTCCGCTCGACGGCCTCAAGATCGACCGGTCGTTCGTCTTCGGTCTTCTGTCGAATTCCGACGACGCCGCCATCGTCGGCTCGACCATCGGCCTCAGCAAGCAGCTCGGTCTCACCGTCGTGGCCGAAGGTATCGAGAACCGCGCAACGGCCGACTTCCTGGTCAGCATGGGATGCGAGGAAGGGCAGGGCTATTTCTTCGGCCGTCCGATGCCCGCCGAGGCGTTTGAGAAACAGTTCCTGGCGGCTGAGCTCGCCGCCGTCAGCGCTGCCTGAGACGGCGGCTGGTCGTGGGAGGTCCGCCGCACCGTCGGCGAACGCTTCAGCTCGCGCTGCGGCTCAACGGATGCTCTTCCAGATGAATCCAAATGGCGGCTTACCCAGCTTGGGCGCGCACTCTGCAACGCCCTCACCGGGGCGAAGGTCGCCCTTTCGTCGGAACGTTTGGTATGGGCCGAGTACGGATCGCCCCTTGGCTCTGCGGTGCTTGGGTTCTCAAGAGGCGCCTCCCCGCAAGCGCAACCATGGCCGAAATGAAGTCGGCAATGAAGCGAGACGGCACCCTCAAGTGACGATGTCCCCCACAGCCGGCAGGTGTTTTCCTCGTGGGTACGTTCTATACCGACGAACAGATCCAGGAAGCGATTGCGCTGTTAGAGGACCACAATCCCGGCATTTTGGGAGAGAATGAAGAAGATGACCCCCGACGATCCCCGGTGAGCGAAAGAATTAGAATGGGGAGCCATCGTGCGCGTGCTTACCATCGTTCTGCCGAAGGTGCCGTTCATTGCGCAAGATCAGGAGCCATTCAAGGCAAGGGCACGCTTGAGTATTGACTCGGGCAACGCTGTGCGCGCTGAGATCGCATCGGCGAAGGACTGCCCCTACATCAACGCGACGTCCTCCTTGGGTCACTCGCGGGCATTCTGGCAATCGACGGCTGGCGTCCGACAAGCGCCCTCATCTTCCGCGAAGTCGATCGATACGGCCGCGTCGGCGCCGGCGCGCTGTCCGACAATCCGTCGCCCGGATCGTGAAACGGGCGATCAACGCGGCCGGCCTGGATGAAGCGGCCTTCTCCGGCCATTCGATGCGCGCCGGCTTCGTCACCGAGGCGCTCGATCGCCGTGCCGATCCGCTCATGATCAAGAAGCAGAGCCGCCACGTGCAGCTCGACACGCTCGCGATATACGACCGCCGCGACAACGCAGCGATTTTCTCTAGAAGAGGGCTTGGGCAATGCCGACCGAAATTCTTGCGATTGGGACTGGCGCAGCCAATTCGGCCGACCAGGTCGTCACCGCCAGCACGCCCATTACCTACTGCCTGAAGGATACGTTAGGGCCTGACCTCGGACCGAACGTCCAGGTCGATATCCTTTTGAGGGACGACGCTGGGCAATACTTCCAGGTCGACAGTCTCGGCGCGCGCAATAAGGCGGTGATGATCGTCGCGGCCGGCACCTACCGTTTCAGCCGTATCGCCACGAGCGATTCCTGACGCTTGGCGTTACCGGCACGAGTCCAAATGCATCCATCAACGCGGCAATTGAGGCATGGAAAGATAGTCCTGCCGCAAGGCTTACAATCACTACTTACTACAAGCAGTTTATGGGGCTTGACCCGACCATGCCGAACTACGGGGCACAGGTGCATTCGTTCTCGCCCGCCCATCTCGTGTTGCAGGGTTCGACGCTGTGGGGCTTGCAGAAGGGTAAAGTCCCTGTCGGGACGCCGTACATGCTTTACAACGGATTCAGGGACTACAGCGCAAGCTGATCGTTCGCTCCCTCAGGCACCGAGTTCGCTCCTCTCAGGGCCGCCGTTCACTCCTCTCCGGCTTCCCGGCGTCCCCCTTTGAGTGAGTCTAGTTTTGAATTTCGGAACTGACTTGCTCCATAGCAGATCGACAGTCCGACAATCCATCCGACCGCGATGCCTATGCCAGTCGTGCGGCCGAACAGCTTTTCCTCGATCCAGTCGAACAGGAAGATTGAGGCGAGCATCAACATTAGCGTCGGTAGGACTTCCCTCGTCGTCACTTCTGGCTTTGAGAGCACTTCTTGCTGGCGCGCGATATAATTTAGTGCGCTCTTGAGGGTAAGCACGATGCGCTTTTTTGGGTTCACAGCAGCAGTCTCCTCAAGGAAGATCATAGCCTGCGATGGCTTGGTCGTTTCGCCCGCACGGGGAGCAACTGAAATGTGCCCTGAAGCAGGGACTCTGGATAACCGCCGTACATGGGCTTCTGCCTGACAGCGAGCTGTCTAGCGATGCGGATGTCTCTGCAAGATTCGAATGCTTCAGCGTAGATCGTCGGATCGGTTGGATCCCACATGAAGACGGCGTTGGCGGGCGATTTCCTGCTGCACACTCGATAGGCTACCGGTCCGATTGACGAGAGAATCCTTCCGTGGATGCTGAAATCGTAAGCTGGAGAAGGTGGCGGCGGTGACGCCCTCAGATCTGCCGCGTGAGCTTGGTTGAGCAATGCCGCGATCGAAAGTGCTGACAGTAGGATAAAAGGCTGCGTCACAAAAAAGTATCTCGTTGAGATTGAATGTAAGTTTTCGTTCTAGCATCTGAAGCTGTCAAGAGGGGTCTGAGTTCGTTTTGAGCTGTCCACTTCCTCAGGGTGAACCAACGCGTACAAGGTCTCTGGAGTCCACTAAGGGCGGTTATCGGACTCTTGGGATAGTTGCACTGTTAGCCAGTTAGCTGGCTGATGAGGTCAAACACTCTGTCCATCGGCTCGACAATGGAATACCCCGAGTTTTCGTACCTTGTGCCCACTTGACGTTGAAATTCCATGCTGAAAAGGTTTTCCCGAAAGGGGACCATGCGGGACGCGACACCAATTGCCACCTCGCCCTGGGCTCGCTTCTCGAGCACAAAACCGCCGCTGTTACCAAAATAGACCGGGCAGTCGATGACAACGTGGGCGTCGTTGACAATGCCTGCAACGATGCCCGTTCTCAGCAACGGAGTACTCTTCTCGAAGAAATCGAGGTCGGCTAAAGATGTCGGATAGCCGAGGAGAAAAATATCATCGCCGAGCTGCACGTCCTTGAGCAGTTTCGTGTCTTCCCTAAATAGTCCCGCAACATTCCAGTTTTCGATCGTTGGGCAAGTTCCAGCTAAGCCCGGCATTTCGAGAATGTCGTACTTTCCGCTGTGCGGCTTGCCTTCTGCTATCTTTTCAAGGGTCGCAATCCGCGCGACGGCAACGTCCGCATTCGAGTGCTTTAGCAAATTGCCGTCTGCGAAAAGGGTTGTGCAGTCAATCTGGAAGTAAACCCGATCCTTTAGCGCGAAGTCGAGAGCAGTGAGTCGCAGCTCTGCGGTATGCGTTTCCAGGCTGTTTTTAAAAAGGACGTGTTTGGCGCTGACCAGAAACAGGTTCGCTTCGTCGGAATAGAAGAAGCCGCTACCATGCCGGCGACATCGATCAAAACGGGAAAAGTAAGAAATCGCTTCGGTAGGGGCGCCATCGATCGTGATCTTCCTGCTGATGATCTGAACGGAAAGTCGCTGGAGTCCGCTAAGGGCTCTTATCGGACTCCAGAAATCTAGAGATCAACGCCCAATCGGTCCTTCACAACGTGCTTCCCGTAGGCTTTTGCGACGTCGACGATAAAGTCCAGGGACCGCGGCGAAGCCGGTTTCATCCCTACCAAAACGCTGGCCTCAGTCATATGATGCCGTCGTCTGCGGTTGAGGTAGGTATGAGGCGCCGGGATTTGCTTGGTGCTCTTGCTGGTCTGGTGGCCGTGCGGCCGGTAACGGGCCGCGCGCAGCAATCCCCTCGATTGCCAACCATCGGGTTCTTGGGTCAGAGCACCCCTTCGGTCGAGCGCCAACGGCTTGCTGCATTCTTGAAGCGACTGAGTGAACTCGGATGGATCGAGGGGCGAACAGTCGCGATTGAGTATGCGTGGGGCGAAGGAAACAGTGAACGCTTCGCTAAATTTGCGACGGATTTCGTTCGGCTTAGAGTCGATGTCATTGTAACCTCGGGGACCGCAAACGTTATCGCGGCGATGCAGGCAACATCGGTTATTCCGATCGTGTTCGCGGTGGCGGGAGACCCAGTTGCAAACAAACTGGTTGCGAGTTTGGCGAAACCTGGCGGCAACGTCACGGGCCTCTCGACGGTAGCAACCGATCTTGCCGGCAAGCGCCTAGAACTTTTGCGCGAGGCCATTCCAAGTCTTCGGCGTTTGGCAGCTATTGGGAACATTGGCAATTCCTTGTCTGCACTGGAGCTTAGTGAAGTGCAAGCGGCGGCGGCGAGGCTTGGTCTTGAGACCGACATCCTCACAATCCGTCAAGCAGAGGACATCCCGTCTGCCTTCGAGGCGCTAAAAGATGGTGCAGGGGCATTGTATATAGTTGCCGATCCGCTTGTGAATACCCACCGCGATCGGATCCAGACTTTAGCAATGGGAGCGCGACTGCCAACAATCTACAACGCCAGAGAGCACGTCGAAGCGGGTGGCCTCATGTCTTATGGGCCGAATTTTACGGATTTGTATCGCCGCGCTGCCGAATACGTCGACAGGATTTTGCGTGGAGCAAAACCCGCTAATCTTCCGGTGGAGCAGCCGGCCAAGTTCGACTTCGTCGTAAACTTGAGGACCGCCAAGGCCCTCGGCCTAGCTTTGCTGCCGTCGATGCTTGCCCGCGCAGATGAAGTGATCGAATAGAGCTGTTGTTTGCTGCGGTGCATGAGTCCGTTCATGGCCCTTCTGCGAAGTTGCGCCTTGGCGGTCGGAAGTCCGCTCGTTGAGCCAGAGCGGACCAGAGTTGCTCAACCTGAGTTCTTCGCGTTGTGACCCTAAGCGGAAGTCGTCCAAAGATTCAGGCGTCTTTTCCGGACGCACGAGATCGTGTACTCTTTAAATAGCTGTCGTCGCAGGCGGGAATGCCGAATTCCTCGCGGGACTGAACGGACAGCAGTCGTGCCATCGGCAGCATTGCACTCGAAAAACCGACTTCCTTTTTCGCCGGTCCTTCAGCATTCGCATTCCAACGCGGGTGCGCACAAGGCGCGCCCGGATGCTTTGAATCTGAAACGCGGGCCCCAGAGCGTGCCTGCGAGGGAGGAGATCTCCATGGCTGACCACCCCACTATTTCGACTGAATATGACCTGGCATCGCCGACCCTGCCGACCACGGCGGTCACTCGCCGCTCGCTCCTCGGTGGGGCCGGCATCGCAGTTGGCGCCGCCGTGCTTGCGTCTCCGCCGGGTATGTCCGGAGTAGCCCCGGCCGCGGCGCAGACCGTGGGCGTGGGCACGGAGGCGCGACCGCTCGACGCGGCGCTCAAGCGCCGCGCCTTCGAAGTCCGAGCGGCCTGCGCGAGCAATAACGAGAAAATTCCCATCGCGCCCCACCCGGCGAACGGCGATGAGGCGCGCTACACCAACAAGATCGGTTCCGATACGCGGGGCCTGCCGCACGACAAACGCGGCGAAGTGGAACAAGCTGCTTGGCAGGCTTTCTATATTGCTTGTCAGTCGGGCGATCCCGCTGATTTCGAGAAAATCCCGCTCGGCGGCACGCGCAAACTGGTCAATCCGGTAGGCACGCTGGCCGTCAGCCTGAGCGGCATGAACCCTACTCAGATTGCGCTACCGCCGGCGCCGACCCTTGCAAGTGCGGAGCGCGGCGGCGAGGCGGTCGAGGTATACTGGCAATCCCTGCTTCGTGATGTTCCGCTTACCGAGTTGCGCGACGACACCTCCAACCGCGACGTGCTTGCAGCGACCGAGGAAATCAACAAGCTTGCGGATTTCCGCGGGCCGAAGTCTGGTGGTCGGGTCACACCCGGTACGCTGTTTCGTGCCAATGCGCTTTACTTCGACCCGGCTGACCCGAAGGGCCGCTCCGTCACGCCTCCAGGCGTTCTGGACGGCCCGCTGATCTCGCAATTCCTGCTCCGGGACGTGCCCTATGCCGCACAGTGGATTAGTGCTCAAATTCGCGCCGCGTTGCCCGCGAGCGAATTCCTGACCGAATACGAAGAGTGGCTGGCGATCCAGAACGGCGCCGCGGCGAAACGCCGGTTGCAATTCGAGGCGACACCGCGATACATCACGACAGGAAGAGATCTCGCGGAGTATGTCCGCGCTGGTCCCGCACTCGGGTGGGCAGCAGCGCTGATGCTTGCAACCCCCGGCGGCGGAACGGACCAACGGTACTCCGGGATGTATCCAGTGACGGAGCCCGTATCCTACCCGTCTAGCCCCTATCGGAAATCGAAAACACAGGGCCCTGGAGGAGGCACATTCGGATTGGCCTATGTGCAGGCACTACTCACCACGGGGATCAGCAACTCCGTCCGCGCGTCCTACTGGCAGAAGTATTTCGTGCACCGGGCCGTGCGACCGGAAGCCTATGGCGGTCTGGCGCACCATCGCCTCGCCAATGGCGTGAGCGACTACCCGTTGCATGACAGCTTCCTGAAATCGGAAGCCCTCGATCGCAGTAAAGCGAAATACGGCACCTACCTCTTGTCACAAACCTATCCGGAAGCCGCGCCCCTTCACTCCACCTATCCCGGCGGTGCCACGGGCGTCGGTGCCGTTACGGCTACCATATTGAAGGCGTTTTTCGACGAGAGCCGCGTCATCATCAACCCGGTACAGCCCGATCCGGCTGACCCGACGAAGCTCATGCCCTATGACGGCCCGCCACTCACGGTTGGTGGAGAGTTGAACAAGCTCGCGGTGAATTTCGGTTTCGGACGGAATTGGGCGGGCATCCACTGGCGTTCCGACGCTTCGGCCTCAATGGCGATCGGCGAAGAAGTGGCTATCGGCATGCTGCGGGACGAGCGCATGACCCTCCGCGAACCTTTCGACGGCTTTTCCTTCACGCGCTTCGACGGCAGCCGCGTGACGATCTGACAGCAGTCGGGCGACGCCCCCCGCCGTGGGGCGCCGCCCCGGTCCTGTGCAGAGTAGTGGAAGCGTTTATGCCCGATAGCCTATTGGTGGGAGCTGAGCGCGGCGCCTGCTCAATCAACGAGGACCCAAGCCGGGGGCGACTCTCGTTCTGATCATCTTATGATGCGTGGTTGACCTGACCCGTGAACCGCAAACTTTCAATGACCGGAGCAGCCCACCAAATGCTTGCTTACCAACAATCTTAAAGACAGCGAAATTGCTCGGCATCGAGATTCCGGCATTCTTTCTCGACTGTGCCGACGCGGTGATCGAGTAGGCACAGTCCACTTCAGGAATTGGCCCATCGTGTCACATTGCATCGCCGCACCAACTCGGTAGCTTTCGGGACGAAGCCGACATCAAAGGGTGAGCAAGATCGGCCGGACCGGTCGCGTTTGACCCGAAACGCACATCGCGGCCGCACCTGGTTCCCCAGTCGCCCGGTACTTACGGGTGGGCGGCAGCCAAATTCTCCACCGAATTTCGCTAGCCTGACGCGGAATGAGGTGCGACACTCGCGCCCGCGGTTTGTCACGCAGTAGGCCACCATGGCTGACATCCCGGCCACTCACTATGTCAAAAGTGACGACGTCCATATTGCCTATCAGGTGATGGGCGACGGTCCGCGCGACCTGCTGTTCGTCCCAGGTTTTGTCTCCAATGTCGAAGCGCTCTGGCAATCGCCGGCACGCGCTTCCTTTTTCCGCAAGCTTGCAACGTTTGCGCGGGTCATCACGTTCGACAAGCGCGGCACCGGAATGTCCGATCGCGGTTCCCAGATCTTCACGCTTGAACAGCGGATGCACGACGTGCAGGCGGTGCTGGACCAGGTTGGTTCTCAGCGGGCCACCTTGTTTGGCGTGTCCGAGGGCGGTCCGATGTCGCTGCTCTATGCAGCTACGTATCCCGAACGCACGTCAGCTCTGGTGCTTTGTGGCACTTATGCGCGACGCTCGTGGGCCCCTGACTACGCATTCGCGTGGACCGATGCGCAGTGGAGCGCTTTCCTCGATGACATTGAGCACCATTGGGGTTCGGCAGATGCGATGAGTTTGCTGATGTGGGCGCCTAGCCTCGCTGGCAATAAGCAGGCACTTGAGCAAACCGCCGCCTACTTCAGGGCCTCGGCAAGCCCAGGCGCGGCATCGGCGATCATGCGCATGAACCGGGAGATCGATGTCAGGGACATCCTACCCGTGACGCGTGTGCCGACCTTGATTTTGCATCGCACCGATGAGCGCGTCATTGACGTGAAGCATGCGCGCTACATGGCGCAGCAGATTCCTTGCGCCAAACTGATTGAGCTCAGCGGTCAGGACCATATGGTCTGGGCTGGCGATCAGGATGCAATTATCAATGAGGTCGAAGAGTTCGTCACGGGGCATCGGCAAGCAGCGGAGCCGGACAGGGTGCTTGCAACTGTGCTGTTTGTCGACATTGCGGGATCGACGGAGCGCGCGGCCGCTCTCGGCGACGGCGCCTGGCGCGTGCTGCTGGATGCGTTCTATGCCAAAGCTCGGGGCGTGCTCGGCCAGTATCGCGGCCGCGAAGTCAATACCGCCGGCGACGGTTTCCTTGCCACGTTCGATGGCCCTGCGCGCGCTGTGCGTTGCGCAAGCGCAATCGGCGACGCGGTGCGCCCACTCGATCTGAAGGTCCGTTGCGGTTTGCATACCGGCGAGTGCGAATTCGTCGCTCACGATATTGTTGGCATTGCCGTGCATATTGGTGCACGTGTGGCGGCGCTAGCTGCCCCGGGTGAAGTTCTGGTCTCACAGACGGTTCGCGATCTCGTGGCAGGCTCTGGATTGACGTTTGAGGAGCGCGGCCGCCACATTCTCAAAGGCGTGCCCGACAAATGGCGTCTGTTCCGTGCGGTAACGACCTAGCACGTCTTCACCCGCCATGCGGTCAACGCACCGATGACCGCTTTTGGCCCACCGCTGACTTCGCCTCTTAGGCTCGCAGCATCCGCTTCCGAGGGCTGAGGGGAAACCGTCGCCGGAGCCGCCGAGGGCAGCCTTGACCCAAAGCCGACCTGCCGCAATGGAATGAATGCAGACGACAAGGAGCTGCCCGAGCCAACACGGCCTTACTCGAACGTACCCGGCTAGGCTTTCCTGCCTGACGACGGATCACCGGTCGGACGTCAGCGACTGGGGTCCGGACGGAGTACATCAGTCCTGATTCAAGCCGGTCCAAGTGTCAGCGGTGGCGTCCGCTGGGCGTCGACTCGCCGGACAGCCGACCCTCACGTACCAAAGCCTCGCTTCGTACCCCGCTGTGCCTTGAAACCTTGCATCTCAAGCTGCAGAATTGCCAGGCACCCCAAAGGCTGACGATGGATGCCGCTGCGGCAGGAACAACGGGTTGAGCGGCACCTTGCCGCGATTTTTGCGGCGGACGTCGCGGGCTACTCGCGATTGGTAGGCCTGGACGAACTTGGCACCTTGAAAAGCCTCGCCAGCGCGCGTGAGGTCATGGACACTCTCATTGAGGAGCATGGGGGCCGGATTGCCAACACTGCGGGGGACAGCGTCCTGGCGGAGTTCCCGAGCGCGGTCGATGCCGTTCAATGCGGCGTTGCGGTCCAGGGTCGACTGCTAGAAATGGGACGAGAGATCGCTCGAGACCGGCGTGTCCAGTTCCGGATCGGTATTCACGTGGGGGATGTCGTAGCGCGCGGGCGAGATCTGCTTGGAGATGGGGTCAATGTCGGCGCGCGGCTCCAAGAAGTCGCCGAGCCAGGGGGCGTGTGCATCTCGGGCGCCGTCTACGAGCAGGTCCACAAGGCGCTCCCATTCTCTTTCAAGAATCTGGGTCTTAAAAAACTCAAGAACATCGACCGAGCGGTTCAGGCCTACGCTGTTTCGAGCGAGAGCCTGGGTTCGGCGCGGACGGGCTTCGCTGACCCGACCGCGCACGATGGCGCGTCGCAGCGGGCGCGAAGCATTGCCCTTGCTGCGATCGCCGTCGCTTCCCTGGTGCTTGCGAGCGCGGGCGGAGCCGTGTGGTGGATGGGGGCCCAGCAGCGAGGCGGGGTGCAGAACGCGGGCGACAGCACCCCGGTGCGGTCCGACAAACCCTCAGTTGCCGTGCTGCCGTTCTCCAATCTCAGCGACGACAAAGCCCAAGAATACTTCTCGGATGGGATTACCGATGATGTGATCAACGAGCTTTCCAAAGTGGCCGGGCTCTTCGTCGTCGCCCGCAACTCCACCTTTACCTTCAAGAACACTGCCGTGGACGTGCGAAAGGCCGCTGCGGATCTCGGGGTCCGCTACGTGGTGGAAGGCAGCGTGCGCCGAGCCGCGGACCGGATTCGCATCAACGTTCGACTGGTCGATGCGGCGAGCGGCGGGCAGCTCTGGGCAGATCGCTACGAGGGCGCGATGGGAGATGTTTTCGGGCTGCAAGACGAAATCGCCGGCAAGATCACGCGAACATTGGCGGTTCAGTTGACATCCAAGGAGCAGGGGCAAATCGCCACCAAGCGCACCGAAAACCCGGTGGCCTACGACGAATTCCTGAAGGGTTGGAACAGGTACCTTCAGCAGAATCCGAAGGCCGCGCGCGAGGCGATCGGCCACTTCGAGCGAGCGATCGAAATCGAGCCGAATTACTCTCGTGCTTTTGCTGCGCTCGCGGCCACATACTGGCAGATTGCAAGGAGACAATGGCAGGAAGAGAGGTTCGGGCTAAGATCGGTGCACGATGCGCGCTTGAAGGCTGAAGAGTACATCACAAAAGCACAACAGTCTCCGATTTCCCTCAATCATCAGGTCGCTTCGGCCATTCTGTCTCAGCAAGGAATGCACGAGAAGGCGATCAAAGAGGGAGAGCGAGCAATCAGCATGGATCCCAACGACGCGAACGCCTACGTCGCGCTCGCTGGAGCGTTGAGCTTAGCCGGTCAGCCCGCCAAGGCTCTTGAGCTCGTCCTCCATGGCATGCGGCTCAATCCATTCTCCCCACCTTCTTACTTTTATGAACTCGGATTGGCCCAATTCGGGTTGGAGCAATTTCAAAGTGCAGCGGCAAGCTTGGAGCGGGCTATCGCTCTCAATTCAGACGACCGATGGGCTTATCGTGTGCTTCTCGCCGCCTACGGCCATTTGGGCCGGAAAGCGGACGCTGAACGGATCTTTTCGTTGGCCGAGAAGAATCGACAGGGACTAGACCCACTCTCTATTCGAGGAACTGCTTTCTGGTATCCCTTCAAGGATTCAGCGGATTGGGAACGCATGGCGACGGGCCTTAGACTCGCCAACGTGCCCGATTAGCGGCCTCAAAATCTCATTACCTGACCTGGGGCGACGTCCAAGACCTGGACACTAGTAGATCCTAAAGCTTTCTTGAATTCGGCCGGGGTTCGGTTCAGCACCGGAAAGGTGCCGTAGTGTATTGGTATCACCGCTTTCGGCTTGATCAGCTCCCGAACCGCGTAAGCGGCTTCGTCAGGCCCCATGGTGAAAAAGCCCCCGATGCACACCAGCGCGAGGTCCGGGTTGTGGAGCTCCCGAATGAGCGCCATGTCGCCAAAGGCGCTGGTGTCGCCCGTGTGGTAGACCTTGAAGCCGTTCTCCATCTCAATCACGTAGCCAACGGAAACTCCGGCCCCTCCGCCTTGCCGGATGGATGCTGACTGGTCAGGGTTCCTTATGCCGAGAATATTGTAGTCGAGCGACGAGCTGTGATCGGCCGGCACCATATGGATCTTGACGCCCCGGCCGAGCGGCTCGGCCATGCCGCCCCTATTCATGGCAATGACGTTGTTCTCTTCAAGGAGACCCAGCGCGACAAGATTTCGTCCGAACTCGTAATTGGCAAGAACCTTGGCGCCCGTCAGACGTGCCAGATCGAGGAGATCGGAAATATGATCCTGGTGGCCGTGCGTCACTAGGATCAGGTCCACTTTTCCAATCGCCTTCAAGTCCCGGTACTCAGGCGGCGTCTTCGGGTTTCTGGTGAGGAAGGGATCAATCACTATCACTTTGCCGGCGACACTAGTGATGCGGGTCGTTGCGTGCCCAAGCCAAAGCACTTCCACCGGTTGGGCTGCGGGATAGCCCGGGACGATCACGAGAAAGAAGCTCACAAAGAGAGCCCACTTGGCTTTCATTGGAAACTCCGAACAACCGCTTCTGCTTTCGTGATTACTCTATCACGGTATTCGACGGAGTCGCACGCGATCCGACTGAGAGCCCCGCGGAACTTGGAACCATGTTCAGGCGATCTAATTGGAACGTTGTCCATCCCAGCTGAGGACCAGCGGTTTCTTGGCAAGCATCTTGATGAGGGAGGAGCCAAAATGGACGACGAACGAAAATCATCAAAAACAGGGGAACGGGCCGCTGAAGGCTTGCGCGAAGCAGCTTCCAAGGAGGAAGAAAAAACCGAGAGCAAGATGGGGCAGGATCTAGCTAAGGGCGCTGATCGTTTCGAAGAGCGCTCGAAAAGCTCCGATGGAAGAAGCGCAGGCGAGAAACAAGAAGACTAATCCACCAGCAGACCCGTCCCGGCTTTCCGGCTTTCTGACAGAACGCACCCTCAAACGACTGCGCGGCGTTTACGCATAAGGCGATGATCTGCCTGCGCTGGCTATTCGTGCCAAGGAAAGGGGCGGCTCGCGCGTGAAGCGCGGTTATGACCCCACGGCAGACGTTAGGCTGTTCGCGTTGGCAAGTTGCTCAAGCGGCCGTGCTGCTGCCTAAAGCACGGCGACATCGCGAACGCAATCGGCGGACGCTTGCGCGAGCCGCGCTCAGCATTCGACCCTTCAAGGTGAAGTCTACCGTTGGCAGGTGCCACCGCGGCAATGCGACGAATAGTGCCTTCGGTACTCGGCTCCGGGACCGAACCGCAGCGCGAGCCAGTCCTGACGGAGGATGGTCTCACTAGGGGGCGGTCGCAGACAACAGCGTTGAGGGACATTAGTTCGCGTCAGCTTTGGCTCCGCAGCGATTTTCACGATGCACCAAAGCGCGATGCGATTAGGATGAATCGTCATCGCGCTTTAGGTTATTGTTTGAGTATGATCTTATCGGAAAACCGCTACGCACTTTTCCGGATCATGCTCTAACGCACAGAGGCGTCGAATGCCGTCACCCGTTCAAGGCTGTAACAGCGAAAGGAGGCGTTGTCGGTCCTGATCAAGAACACGCTGGGCTCTGCGCAATGTGTCCAGCTCTGCTTCAGCGGTAGCGGTATCCTTTCCTTCCCGCTTCAACTGATGGATCGCTCTCTCTTGCTCTGCAAGGCGTCGTTCTCCTTCAACTACATCGCGCTCGACCTGCCTCAACGCATCATAGAGGAAGGTCTTGTCCATCAGCGCCGCCAATCTCTTCTTTCTCGATCAACCTCAGCTCCGTCTCAACGTTCCCGCTCGCCACCGCTTTTCGCCGAAGCCAATCTCATGCGCCGGGCAGATTAAAGCTGCTTGTGCCCGCAGAGCACTGCGCTGGCGCCGGGCTGGTTCCTTTGTCTGGCGATTCTTCAGAGCCGCCTCATCGATCCAGGTACCGCTTGGTCCCTCGGTGCCATTGCGAGAGAGAGCAGCCGCACGCGCTCGTTGTCACGCATGCCAGCATTCGGTCATCGTCTTGGATCCAGTCAGGCCCGAGGAGGCTTGCTTGCCGGCTGTCGCCAGCCACAGCTTGTGTCCCTCGCATGCTCGGGCAGATAGATAGCTCGCCGTAAAGAAACTAATTCCCCAGCGGACTGCATCGTTCAAGTCCTGGCGCAATTAAATATTAATATAATACGCCATTTTAAATGAATTAAATGCTGGACGAGATTTAAATTTGGATTAGAATGAGGGCCGCTTGGCGCCGGATGAACGCGTCAAGGACCTCCTAGAAGCGGCCCCATCATCCCGCCCTGTCGCCCCGTTCCAAGGATGTAAGGGCCGCTTCTAGGGCAAATTGTGAGGCAAATCATGCACCTGTCATTAGGTGATTTGTTTCTCATCTCCGCGGCAACGGCTACGCTCCTCATGATTGAGATCGGAGTCTTGATGATCGTGGGTCTGATCTGAGCCAGTGAAGAAGAGCGTAGGGACTGTTCTGAGGACCACCTACATATCACGTCTCGTTGTAAGCGTGTTCGGCCTCGATCGCGCGGAGCAGGGCGGCAAGGCTGGGATATTCCGCGCCATTGCGGACGTAGCAATTGACGTGCTCGGCATAGCGGGCCGATCCGTCGGGCTTGCCCTGCAAGTGAACAGCAGCACGGCACTGTTGGCGGAGCTCCGGCTCGTTGCTTTCCGGAAAGCATCCGGAACGGAGACGTTCCTATTATAAAGCGAGGAGATTTTCGTCGGGGGCGAGCAGCTTCACGCAAGTGCCGCTTTCGTGAAGCATCAGCTAGATTAGCCGTTCTCGACCGTATAAGGCGATGCTGGCGCCACACTCTGTGGCGCTGACCTTTCGTTGGTAAAAGTAGCACTCCGCTTGGCTCTGACGTAGATCGGCTCCGAGGCCGGACCGCAGCGCCGAGCCAGGCCTGACGCAGGACGGTCTCACCGAGGGGGCGGTCGCAGAACAGCTACCGCCGGCGCGCCACCGCGACGCCAAACAGAAAGGCGACGAACAGGCTGGCAAGCGGTGCTTCGCGCGTGATCGCGGAAACCGTCGCGAGTGCCCCGCCGGGCTTGCGCGATTCCTCGACTGCGGAGGTGAGGCGATCGACCGCTGCGTGCAGGCCTCCGGCGACTTCACCAATGGTGTGGGAGACGTCCGCGGCCGTATCGATGGCACGCTCGGCCATGCCGGGCTGGGACGAGGATTGCGGTATCTCCGTGCTCAAGGACGCGACCTCCTGGCGTGATGATCGAAGCCGGCACCTTTGGCTATCCGCGCGAGCGCTCGTTTTGAACAGCGGGTCTGGTGACCTTTGGCTATCCGCGACAGGCGCCGTGATTGACGGCGGGTGCCGGCCTTGGATGAGCAATTCAGCGCAGGGGATTTTGTTCCGGATGATATGCCGGCGGCTTGCGCGCTCCCCGGGAAACGACGGGTGCGAATCTCTGTTAGGCTGGGTGAACCTTGCTGACGTCAGGAGACAGCCGTGACCGACCGGACCATGACGGATCGAGCCCGGCACATCGCCTTGCTTGGCGCTCCCATCGACATGGGGGCTTCGCAGCGCGGCACCTTGATGGGGCCTGCGGCGCTGCGCACCGCCGGCCTTGCGACATTGCTGGAAAGTCTTGATTTCGAGGTCGTCGATTATGGCGATCTGTCCATAGCCGAAGTCCGGGACCTCACCGACAGGCCGCCCGAACAGGCCAATCATTACCGCGAGATCCAGCGCTGGACGCGCGTCCTCAGCCGCAAAGGCTATGAGATCGCGACATCAGGTGCGCTGCCGATCTTTCTCGGCGGCGACCACACGCTGTCGATGGGGTCGGTCAATGCGATGGCGCGGCATTGGCAGGAGCGCGGCCGCGAACTGTTCGTTCTCTGGCTCGACGCCCATGCCGACTACAACACGCCGGAGACGACGATCACCGCGAACATGCACGGCATGTCAGCCGCGTTCCTGTGCGGCGAGCCCGGGCTCGACGGCCTGCTCGGCGACGATCCACGCGCCTCGATCGGCCCGGACAAGCTCGATCTGTTCGGCGCGCGTTCGATCGACAAGCTCGAGAAAGAGCTGATGCGCACGCGCCGGATCAGGATCGTCGACATGCGTCAGATCGACGAGTTCGGCGTGGCCGTCCTGATCCGCCGCGTCATCGAACGGGTCAAGGCGAGCAATGGCGTGCTGCATGTCAGCTTCGACGTCGATTTCCTCGACCCTTCCGTGGCGCCGGGGGTCGGCACCACCGTACCGGGTGGCGCCACTTATCGCGAGGCGCACCTGATCATGGAGCTGCTGCACGATTCCGGCGTCGTCGGATCGGTCGACATCGTCGAGCTCAATCCGTTCCTGGACGAACGCGGTCGGACCGCGCGCACGGCGGTCGAATTGATCGGCAGCCTGTTCGGTCAGCAGATCACCGACCGGCCGACGCCGAGCAATGCCATCGCACCAGGCGAGTGATGGCCGCTGGCCTGCAAGCGAAAGGCCGCGCCCATGTCGAGCGCGGCTCTCGTGGCGCCTGATCGGCTGCTCTCACCAATGGCGGTGGTGCCGATGCCAGTGGTGCCGAACGACCGGATAGGACCCGCCGTAATAGGCGTAGGCGGGGCGCACGACGCGGCGATAGCGATAGCCGTAGGATACAGGCGCCGTGTAGTAAGTCGTGGTGTAGCCACCGCCCCATCGATAGGGTTCGTCGTATCCGTAGTCGTAGGCGTAGGGGCCGCCGTAGTAACCGGCACTGTAATAGCGGGGACCGCCATAGTAGCCATAGCCGGGTCCCCAGCCGTAGGCGGAGGAGGCAAGGCCACCGATGACGGCGCCTGCGACCAGGCCGCCGGCGATGCCAGGTCCCCAACCTCGCCAATGGGCTTCGGCGGGAGACGTTGCTGCGATCGAGCTCAGGCCCAGAGCGCCGGCCATCAGGGCTGACATTGCAATCTTCTTCATCAACATACCTCTCACGTCACATTGCCCCAAGGAGTAACGGGAAGAATAAGCAATGGTTGCTGCTGGCCGGTGGCGAGAGCCAATGGGTGCTCGGCGTCGGGACGGCGTCACCGAGAATTCGGGCCTGGACGGCGACGCCCGCCGTTCCCATCAGTTCGACCAAATGCCTCCAAGAGGTTCGGGACTGCCCCGAGCGGCGCGCGGCGCGCCGCGAAAGAATCCGATCAAATCGCCCCTGAATCATTAAAGGGTCGAATACCGGGAAAAACCGGAAACTTTGGAGCCTGTCCTTAAGTTGGGACGCCACGAGGTTCGGATTTCCGGAGAGCAGGCATGGACGACGACAAGGTCTTGAAGAACGCCGCGGACACCGCCTGGACGGTGTACCGGGCGCGGCACCCCGAGGTCGCCGCGCACGACACAAGGCGCTGTCTGCTGGAACGCCATCTGCAGAGGAGGTGGGAAGAGCACCCAAGCGATACCGAAGAGCTCGCCTCTTTCGGGATAGCCTATCTGCACCGCCTTCCCAGGGATGAATGTTGACGTGCATGAAGATGCTCGTTGTCCGCGTGGCCCGCACGAGCACGAGGCCGAGTTGGACCCTGCTTGCGATTTCATGTCTCATCTCGGCGACCATCGTGACGGTTTTGCGCGTCGTGTGCGAGGGATAGAGCTTGCGCCCCGAGTGCCTGAGCCGGGAACTCCACCCAGCAACCCCGTCGCCTCGCGCGAGGCCACGACCGGCGCGGCATCGCCCAACGCTACGAGCCACAACAGTAGGGGAACCGGAGGGGGCTCGACCGAATTAACCTGCGATAGGAAAATTTCGGACCCTTCGATGGCAAACGGTCGCTTCGCGTACTCCATGTCCAGAGCCCTGCGTCACCCCGGCGTGATGGCGTTGATCGTGGCGGGCGTGACGATTGCTGCCATGCTGATCGTCGACCACGGCCCGTGGAGCCGGGCCAAGACACAGCCGGCCCACGTCGCGATGTACGCGACCACGGGTGAAGCGGCACGGGCCGCTGGCGCCCTGGTGCTCCCGACCGATCCGAAATCGCCGATCGAGCCGCAGCGGCCGAAGACGTCTCCAACCGTCAATCCCGTGACGCCGTAAAGCGCGATGAATCGTCATCGCGCTTTAGGTTATCGTTTGAGCATGATCTTTTCGGAAAACGCTAGACACTTTTCCGGATCATGCTTCAGCCTCTCAGCTCTTGCGGCCGTAGTTGAGGAGCCCGCCACTCGTCTTCGGCGGATGGGCCCGCAAGGCTTCCTCGTTCGGCTCGGTGCCCCAGCCGGGCCGGTTCGGGATGATGAGATGGCCGTTCTCGATCTCCGGCTCGTGCGTGAACAGCTCGCGATCCCAGGACAGACGATCGATGTCGATCTCCATGATGCGCAGGTTCGGCACCGCGGCGCAGAAATGCGCGTTCATCATCGAGCAGAGATGCCCGTAGAAATTGTGCGGGGCGACGTTGACCTCGAAGGCTTCGGCCGCCGCGGCGATCTTCATCGACTGCCAGACGCCGTTCCAGGGCGTGTCGATGATCGCGACATCCATGGCCTGCGCGTGGAAGTAGGGCAGGAATTCACGCAAGGAGAGCAGCGTCTCGCACGACGAGATCGGGTGCGGGCTCTGCTTGCGGATATAGCCGAGCGCTTCCGGATTGAAGCTGTCTATCTCGACCCAGAACATGTCGAGGTCGGCGATGGTGCGCAGGATCTTCAAGTAGCCTTCGGTCTTGGCGTTGAAGTTGCAGTCGAGCAGGATGTCGACGTCGGGGCCGGCGCCGTCGCGGATCGCTTCCAGATGCATGTGCAGGTCGCGCAGGATCTTGCGGTCGACGTTGATCTCGGGCGCGAAGGGCGAGCCGAATCCGGGACGCCAGCCGGTCGGCTTGCCCTCGTCATAGGAAAAGATGTTGGTCTTGAGCGCGGTGAACTTCTTCTCGCGCACCTCGCGCCCCATCGCCTTGACGCCGTCGAGAGTTTCGATCGCCGGCTTGTACCAGGACGGGTGGTTGATGCGCCACGTGGCGCAATGCGACCAGTAGACCCTGACGCGGTCGCGGATCTTGCCGCCGAGCAGCTCATAGCAGGGGACGCCGAGCGATTTCGCCTTGGCATCGAGCAGCGCATTCTCGATCGCCCCTAACGCCTGCGCCACCACGCCGCCGGCCGCAGGACGCGTCGCCGCGAACAATTCGGCAAAGATGCGCTCGTGCTGGAAGACGTTCTGCCCGATGACCCGCGCCGAGAGGCGCTGGATCGCGGCGCCGACGCCGGGCGAGCCAAAGCCTTCGTCGAATTCGCTCCAGCCGACGATGCCGTCCTCGGTCGTCAGCTTGACGAAATGATAGTTTCTCCAGCCGGCATCGCAGGCGAGGATCTCGAGGCTCGTTGCTTTTGAAGATTTGGTCATGTCGCTCCCTGTCGCCCGGCCGGGCTTTTCTTGTCGCCCGATCTTGAGCCGGGCCCCGACCGCATTGTTAAGCCAAGCGCGGGGCGGCGGGAAGATGCAGAGATGCGGCGCGGCAGCGCGTCCGAAGCAGGCCTTGCGTCAGCCGATCACCGACGAGCCGAGCAAGGCGAGAACGGCGAGCGCCATGACTGCGGTGCCGAGCCAGCCCAGCGCGATCAGCCAGGAGCGGGCCCTGAAGCGGCCCATGATGGTGCGGTTCGAGACGATCAGCATCATCATCGCCATGATGGGGACGGCGACGATGCCGTTGAGCACCGCGCTCCACACCAGCATGTTGATCGAGTCGATGCCGGTGAAGCCGAGGCCGAAGCCGATCAGGGTTGCCGCGGCGATGATGGTGTAGAAGCCGGCCGCCTCGTCCGGCTTGGCCTCCAGCGTGGCGCGCCAGCCGAAGATCTCGGCAACGCCATAGGCCGCCGAGCCCGCCAGCACGGGAATGGCGAGCAGGCCCGTGCCGATGATGCCGGTCGCGAACAGGGCGAAGGTGAAATCGCCGGCCAGCGGCCGCAGCGCTTCGGCCGCTTCCGTCGCCGAGCCGATATTGGTGATGCCGTTGGCGTGCAGGACCGATGCGGTGGTCAGGATGATGAAGAAGGCGATGCCGTTCGAGAGCAGCATGCCGGAGATGGTGTCCGTCTTGATGCGGTCGAGCTCGTGATCGCCGCCGCGCTTGAGCTGGCGAAGCGGCTTGTCGCGCTCGCCCTGGTTCATCTCCTCGATCTCCTGCGAGGCCTGCCAGAAGAACAGGTAGGGGCTGATGGTGGTGCCGAGCACGGCGACGACCATCAGGAGATAGTCGGCGCTGACGTTCGGCTTCGGCCACACCGCGGCGAGCAGCGCCGTGCTCCAGGGGATCTGCACCGTGAAGGCGGTCGCGACATAGGCGAACAGCGCCAGCGTGAGGAATTTCAGCACCGGCGAATAGCGGCGATAGGGCACGAACACCTGCAGCAGGGTCGAGCCGGCCGCGAAGATCAGCGCGTGCTCGTGGTTGAGGCCGCCGATGACGAGCGAGAGCGCCTCGGCCATCGCGGCGATGTCGGCGGCGATGTTGAACGTGTTCGCGGCGACCAGCATTGACACCAGCGCCAGCACCGCCCAGCGCGGCGCGACGCGCATGACGTTGGCGGCGAGCCCCTTGCCGGTGACGCGGCCGATCTGCGCGCTGACGAGCTGGATCGCGATCATGAACGGCGTGGTCAGAAACACGGTCCACAACAGACCGAAGCCGAATTGCGCGCCGGCCTGCGAATAGGTGGCGATACCCGACGGGTCGTCGTCGGCAGCTCCGGTGATGAGGCCGGGGCCCAGCCGTTGCAACAGCGTCGGCGCGGATTTCGTCGGGGTGAGGGCGCTGTCGCTCATGAACGGGCTCGAACGGGTGCGGACGTCGTCTTTAGCAAATGCGAATCGAATGCCATAAGTTCCCGCTGCCGAAGCGGGCGGCTGATTTCCGAAAATGCTAAGTCGAGTTTGCTCCGTCGGGCAAAACAGGGCTATATTGCCATCATCGGCCTACCTGATGCTGACGAACATGCCCCAGGCCGCGGCCAGCGCCGCGCCGGTGAAGAGAACCACCGGGTTGTCGCAGAACGTGCCGCCATACCTGCACACGTCCGCGCCGAATTGGCCGAGCTCATGACGGCTCGCGGAATAGAACAGTCCCGACAGCACCAGCAATGCAGCGGCGACGTAATACATCGAAGGTCTCTCCGGCTTGCCCCGTCCAGGCGACATGTCCCAGCATGAGGCGAAGAGATTTCACTTCGGCCAATCCGCTTTGCGGCATTTGAGATAAAGTTTGACCCGTCGGGCAAAACACCGGCAAGATCATCAACGAGTGCCGGCGTCGCGATGACAAAAAGGCCCCGCATCGCGGGGCCTTTGTCGTGTCGGAGCTCTGCCGCTCTATCGCCGCGAGCCTACGCCGTAGAGTTCGCGCTCGCGGACGACATCCTCCGGCGACAATGGCGGGCTTGCGGCGTCGAAGTCGGTCCAGCCGGACTTCTGCCATGCGGCGCTGCGCTCCTGAAGGTTGACCGATCGCTCGTGCAGAAGCGCATCGAGGCGCGCGCGGTCCTGGTCCGGCACCCTCGCGGACACCAGCGTGCCGCCGCGGCGGACGCCCTCGGCATAACGCGATGCGTCTTCCCTGGAGACGCCGGCCTCGGTCAGGGCGCCGATGATTCCGCCGGTGGCCGCGCCGGCAGCCGCGCCGGCCGCGGTCGAGGCGAGCCATCCGGCCGCGACCACCGGGCCGAGGCCGGGGATGGCTAATAAGCCAAGGCCTGCGAGCAGGCCGGCGGCGCCGCCGAGCCCAGCGCCGATGCCGGCACCGGTGCCGGCGCCTTCGGCGCGATCATCGGTGCCGTCGCGGTCACGATCGACCTTGCCGGAGCGTGAGCCGTACCAATTGTCCGAATTGTTGGCGACGAGGCTGATGTCGGAATGCGGCACGCCGGCGCTTTCGAGCCGGGTCACGGCCCGCTCGGCATCGGCGTAATTGTCGTACAGGCGAGAGATGGTGGTCGTCATGTCTGGATCTCCTTGCTCGCGGATGACTTGCGCGAATTACTTGGCGGAAATTACTTGGCGGGGTTGACGTTGCCCTGGAAGTCGACGCTGACGTCGGTCTTGGTGCCGGCCTTGTCGGCCTTGCCGCGCCAGACGCCCTCGTTGTCCTTCTGCAGGCCGGAGACGTTGGAATAGCCCGCGCCCTCGATCCGCGATTTCGCCTGTCCCTCGGTGAAGCTGTTGCGGCCCGCGACCGGTGCGTTGGAGTTGTTCTGGTCGGAGCTGTTCACGGCGTTGTTGCCCGGCCCGCTTTGAGCCGGCTGCGACTGGGCGCCCGCGGGCACCGAACCGAGCAGCACCAAGGTTGCGGCCAGCACTGTCATACGTTTCATGTTGTTGTCTCCTGCAAGTGATTGTGCGCGACAACAAGTGAGAGTCGGATTGGTTGCTATTGGTTTGGATGGGTTTGCTGCGGCTCTTCGGCCGCGGCTCTTTGGTCACGACGACGAGCGAGTTGCCGCCGCGGCCGCAGGGACATGCGTCCGCCACCTGCTACTTTGAAGATTGCACAGACTCGGCTTGGCCCTTGGTGGGCTCCCACGGCGCCGGAAGGATCACGCGGATGGGGCGGGCTTCGGTGGCGCCCTGAACCACAGGTGCGGCCTGTTCCTTGACGGGCTCAGCCAGCGCCACGCTCATCAGTGCAACCAGCAGCGCCAGGGAAGTTGTCACCAGCCGCACGTCCAGCATCGAAGCCTCCTGTTTGCGTGCTAACGCAATCCGCCGGAGTTGGTTCGAGGCGGTGGCCGGGAACAAGTGGCAATTTGTCGGGTTTGTAGAACACACGCCTGGATGACCGGGCTGCTGGAGGAGGACACGATGAAGATCAAAGCGATCATTGCTGCCGCCGTGATGACGTCGGTTGCGGCTCCCGCCTTTGCGCAATCGTTCTACGTTGTGCAGGACGTCAAGACCAAGAAGTGCACCATCACCGAGTCGAAGCCGACGACCACGGAAACGACGGTCGTCAGCGGCGATACCGTGTACAAGACCAGGGCGGAAGCCGAGGCCGGCATGAAGACCGTCAAGGTCTGCACCTCGAACTGATGCACTGAGCGAAGGTCTCACCCGAGCCTGCGCTCGAAACAATGCCCGCGCGGAGCGATCCGTCGCGGGCTTAATTTTTGCAAAGTTCAGCTTACCAAGCCGCTGTTAGTGTCGGTCCGCCACGCGCGGCCAGATAGGAACTTGGTCCGTCCCGGCCGATTGTCGCCAGCGCTATAAACGACGGTGAGCCAGCTCCAACCATGCAATCACGCTATCCCTTGTTGAAGAGGTGGACGGCGGACGAGCATGAGCGGCTGAAAGCGCTGGCCGAAGCAGGCCGGCGGCCCGACGAGATCGCAGCAGAGCTCAACCGGAGCGAAGCGGCGGTGCGGGTGCGGGCCTGGCAGCACGGCATTGCGCTGCGCAGCGTCACGCAGAAGCACGGCAAATAGCGCGTGCTCGCGCGTGGACTCGTCGACACTCGGTCAGCGGGTCGATGTCTGCTTCACGCTCAAGGCGGATTGGGACATCAAGCGAAAAACCCGGAGTGTGAGCGTCCGGGCCGATCGCAAGTAAGAATTACAAGTCCAATGCAGGAGCTAAACCAAACCTCAACGGCCCTGTCTGTCCACTTTTGCACACTCGCGGCGAGCAACAAGTACAAGCTGCGTAAACAGCTCATCGACATCGCAATCGACCGTTCTTCGTGTGGTGCGCGTGTCGCAGGAACGACAGCGCAGCGTTTTCGTTGTGCTCGTCTTCTAGACAAAGAGGATAACGATCATGGACCGTGAACATGTGAAGGGCGCCGCTGACAAGGCAAAAGGCGCGATCAAGGAGGGGGCTGGCAAGCTTACCGGGGACAAGGACCTCGAAGCCGAAGGCAAGATGGATAAGGCCAAGGGATCCGCCCACAACGTCGCTGGAGATGTGAAGGACGCAGCGCGGGACGCCTCTGACGCCCTCAAGAAATAGCCAAAAAAGGGAAGTCTGAAACTGGCCGCCTCAGGGCGGCTTTTCCTTTTCCGCCAAGCCCACGGCGATGACGAAACACGCCTGAAACAGTGCTGAAACCAGATCGTCCTGAACTCGGCGCCCGCCGGGGCCGACCAACAAAGCGAAACGGAGAGACAATCATGATCCAGATCGGTTCGAAGGAAGAAGTCGCGCTGCTGCTGGCGCTGTTCGGCACCCATACCCAGAAGGCAGAGCGGCCGAAGCCGAAATCGCGGCAAGGGTGAGTGACGCCATGCCCGGTTTGGCCGAATGCCAGAGCCTGCTCAGGCTCCTGATCGCCAGGGGCGATCCCAAGGCCATCCCGCTTGCCAAGGGCGCCATCGACCAGTACCTCAACACCGCACCCGCGAGCATGCGCGGGCGGGGCCTGCGCGTGCTTCAACGCGATGCGCTGGACCAGCACGATGTGGCGGTCGGCGTGCAGCGCTCGTTCGCCGAGACGGTGGACGGCTATATCGAGCGCAAGCTCGCGGAGGAGTGAGCCGGCGCGGCCCGATGTGCCGCCCGGTGTTCCCGGAACCTGCTGATTTCCAAAGTGATTTTTTGCGGTTCTTTGCAACCTTCGCTCGCCCTCTGCGCTATAGGGGGCAGAGGATTACGGTCATGACGCGATATTACTTTGACCTTCGCGACGACAAGGGAATTGCGCTGGACGAGGAGGGACTGGAATTGTCCAGTGCGCGTGCGGTTCAGGCCGAGGCCGCCAAGTCCGTTGCCGACTTTGCGCGCGATGCGATGCTCGGCGCGCCGCCCACCGGCGACCGGCAGGAAATGGCGATCGAGGTGCGCGATGCGACGGGCCCGGTCATGCAGGTGAAGTTCAATTTCCAGATCGAAGATCTCAGGTCGCGCCCGCAGTCACGCGGTCATTGACGCGTCAGCGTCGGCCGGGACGGCTCGGGCAGGGGCGGGCAGAGCTGCTCGGAGTCCAGCACCGCGATCTTTCGGCCGAGCTGCCAAACCTCGACCTTGCCGAGCCGTGTGAACCGCTTCGCAAAATCGACCGCGGAGGAGTCGGACGGGGCTTCAAACGCTTCGGCGGAGCGGAAGACGCCGTTCTCGCCGATGAGATAAGCGCGATATTGCATCATGTCGGCGCCCTCAGGCCGGGCGAGCGCAGCCAGGAATCGATCTGCATCGCGGTTTCGTCGCGGCGCGCCTGGCGCAGCAGCATGTCGCGGCGGGGGCCTGGGGCCAATTTGCGCGCTTCCTCGCGGCAGCGCTCCGCTTCGTCCGCGAGTCTCTCGCGCAATGTGGTGGTCTGTTTGAATCGACGCCGCTTCTGCATGGGCGTGCTCCCTCGTGAGAGTAGGGCGGGAGCGCAACTGGCGTTCTCATCACCGATCTCTGCCACGGGCCTTGCGGTGATGATTTACCTTACGCCTCCGGCACAGCGGAGTCACATCATTTGATATGTTGCGCGGATTAATTTTCGCGAGAAGCTTGAGCGTGTTGAGCGGCTTACTCAATTTGCACCGCGCGAGTCCTAAAGTTCAATATTGAACCAAGGCGACCTCTGTTAGTTGATGTTGCATCACCGGCCAAGGCTTTGTCCGTGGGCGTCGGTGGCTGAGAGACCGAGCGTGCTCCCGCCTGCAAAGCAAGGGGAGCACCGCGATGCAAGTCTATCGGCCGTTGCCTGCCGACCACGAGCAGGCCGAATACATGCGCCAGATCGTGCGCGAATGCCGCGAGCTGCTGAAGCAGCCGCCGCCCGATACGTTTCTGGGACGCAGGACGCACGAGCCTCTCCAGGCCGACGACGACGCTACGCCGAACGAGGAGCGTTGACCGTCAGCGCGATCGCGATCGTTGGCGAGAGGCCGGATTGCAGCGTGCGGGTTTGCGCGGCACCGTGACAGATGGCTTGCGCGATCGCGCGCTCGCGTATCAAGGCGAGGCGAAGCCGCTCGGCTTCGCGGAGGGCGGCATCGGCGCGCGCCAACAGGGGATCGTCCGTTGATCCGTGCATGGCGAGGGAACGCGATGTGTTGCCGCTTGTTCCTGGTGGAGGCGCTCGAAAGCTGTTCTAAGCGATCACGTCTTCCTTCTCAGTCCCTCGCGCCACGATCTTCAGGGCGTCGTCTGCAAGCGGCCGCTGCAACGCACTCGCTTCGTCCCAAGGTGCCCGCAGCCAGACGTCCCATTGCTCTGCGGTCGTCAGGATCACCGGCATGGCCTTGGGATGGATCGGTTCAACGACTGCATTCGGGTTGGTCGTGAGAAACCCGTAGACCTGATGCGGTCCCGGAATGGGTTTGGACTTCGTGCCGCGGTCGCCGTTGAACGTGGCCCAGATGCCGGTGAACGCGTACAGCGGTCGCGCCTCCGCAAGCGCAAACCAAACGACATCTTTCTTCTTCGTCTCCGGGTTGGGCTCCGGCGCGTACTCGGCAAAGCTATTCGCCGGTACGAGGCAGCGGTGCTCGGGCTTGAGCCAGGCTCGCCAATGCGGCGACGAGGTGTTGCGGATGTTCGTGACAGGCGGCCCGCCGGTGCGAGGCGGCGGCGGCATGCCCCAACGCATCATTACTAGCTCACGCTCGCCGCCGGCGTCGCGAATGACGGGCGCGGGGAAGTCAGGAAAGACGCCGGGCATCGGCGGCAAGTTGCCTTCGTAGCGACGGACGACACGGAAGAGGTCGGCGATGGCCGCCTGATTGGTCGTAATCGAATAGAGATTGCACATGAGTGGGATTGTCTCTTATCGCTCGCCCGGCCACCAGGTCGTAGGCGGTTGGCTGGCTGAAATCTTTGTTGGCCGCAGCGCCACAAGCTCGCTGCGCTTGTAGGGATGCCCTCGCACCTGCGAACAGTCCTTGCAGCGCATGTACCGTTCAAGCTCGTGGATCGGAGTCGTTTTTGGCCGCCGAATGATCTCGAGCGCTATTGTCTGGTTGGTATCGCAGCCATGACAGCGGACCTCGAGGTATGGGTATCCTCCATTGATCGCATCGCCGATGGTCGGCGAGGGCTGCGCCGGTCCCTTGTAACCGAGCATCCGGCTGTTCCACGCCACGCAGGCCAGCTTGTCAGCTTCCTTGCGCGCCTCTCTGGCGCGCTCGGCTGCCATCTTGATCTGGGTGCCGAAGAGATATTGGCGCGACTTCGTGGACATCCGGGTATCAAAGGCATGAGCCAACAGCGTTTGGCAAATTATCGATTCCTAGTAGGCGACAGAGCCGCCGAGCTACTGCCGCTCGTGGCTGTGGAAAAGCCGTGTCTATCAGTGCCGGGTCGGCTCTTCTTCAATGGGTAGACCGTGCTGATGTTCGAGCACTTCGGCAAGGTCCCGGCAATCAATTCGCTCCCCGCAGGTCGGACATGTCATGAACTGCTCTTCTTCACTTGCAGGCTCCCATCCTTCTGTCTTGAAATTATACCTCACTCGTAGTGCCCTCCGTTCAAGATCTCAGTCACAGGTCCTCCCGCAATCCCTTGAATAATGGATGCCGTACCTTTCCCTCGGCCGACTTGGCGCGGTACTCGATTTCAGCAAGCAGCTTTGGCTCGACCCAGATGCCCTTGTGCGCGATACGCTTGGCGTAAGGCTGCGTCTTGCGCCGCAGCGGCTCCAGGCGCTTGCGCAGTTCGGCTGCTGATGTCTTGTCGAAACCGTGGTCGACCTTGCCGGCGTAGATGAGATCATCGCCCTTGCGGCGACCGAGATACACGCCGTCCCACTTGCCTTCATCGAGCGCGAAGCCGGCGATGGTCAAGGTCTCGCGCTGGGCGCAGGTCGTCTTGGCCCAATTGTTATTCCGCCCGCTGGTATAGACGCTGTCTCGGACTTTGGAGACGACGCCCTCAAGCCCGACCTTGCAGGCATGGGCGAACATCTGGCGGCCGTCCATCTCGAAACTTTCGCTGAACTGCACGTCGGTGCCGGCGACGACCTTCTTCAGCTCGGCCTTGCGCTGAACGAGCGGCAGACTGCGGAGATCTCGTCCATTGAGATAGAGGAGGTCGAAGACCACGAGCACGATTTTCGAGGACGTGCCCTTGAGCTCGTTCTGAAGCACCGAGAAATCGGTCGTGCCGTCGGCAGCAGGAACAACTATCTCTCCGTCGATGATCGCCGAACCTGCCTTGATGTGCCACGCGTCCTCGGCGACCTTCTTGAAGCGCCGGGTCCAATCGTGCCCACGGCGCGTGTAGATGGTCACGGCCTCGTTCGCCAAATGCACCTGGACGCGATAGCCGTCGAATTTGATTTCGTGAATCCACCGATCTCCGGAGGGCACCCTCGGGACGGAGGTTGCCAAGGCCGGTTCGATAAAGCCCGGGAAGGGCGCCTTGACGCCGATCGCCGGTGCCCTTCGCTGACGCTGGGACGCCACTCAATCACTCCACGCAACAACTCATTTGATTCGAATCTTTGTGCGGGGATTCGTTCCGGCTCCTCGCGGCGCGACCAAATGATGTACAAGGAACTAACTGAATCTCCATGCGTTTTCGCAAGGCATGGAGGTGCAATATGGCTAAAGCGAAGAAGCAGAGCGGTCGCGGTCGCAAGCAGGATCGCGCGCGCGTGGCAGGCGGACAGGATTACGAGGTGCAGTACGAGGCGAAGAAGACCCGCCGCTCGGCCTCGGCGGTGAAGAAGGCGGTAAAGAAGGTGGGCAGCAGCCGGAAGAAGGTCGAGCGGAAACTAAAGCGCGACTAAGGTTCGCGTCAGACCGAAGCTTTCGGAGAGGTCACAAACTGGCCTCTCAGCGCTTTTGCAGGTATTCGACCAGCGTACGCCACTCAAAGAGCATGACGGTCCCGCCGATCAGCGCGGTCCCGACGACGGCCATGATCAGAATCATTTCCAGCATCGAATCACCTCGCGCTGTTGCCGGATCGTAAGTATCAAAGTGAACACTTTTTTCCCACTTCGTCTTTTGTCTGACGCGTCTGGCCTCTGAAGTCAGCTCGTCGTTTTCCCACATCAGCCAGCCCTCAAGAATCTTCGCTATTCAGGAACCGCTGCAGTTGCCCTGGATTGAGTCACGCCTGCTCGCCGCCGAGCCGGCGGAGCGGCCCCGGCCATACCCCGAAGCCCCCCTGAAAGCCGGGGCCGTCTCTCCGCAGCGCCTGTTTCGGAGTAAGCGTATGCGTTCATCGCCATCGATCGTCCCCACCGATCGCCTGGACCGGGACATATATCTGGTGCTTGAAGACTTCGGTGCCCGTGCCGGCTGCGCCTGGCGGGAGACCGACGAGCAAGACACGGATCGCCGCACAATCATTCGCGACTTGCTCTCCGGCCCATATGCCTATCCGGTGCGGATCGTCGTCTTCAATGCTATCGAGGGGTATGCACGAGACGCCACCAGCGAGATCGCGGATGAGCTGGCAAAGCATTTCGCCACAGATCCCGAGATTACGCCCGCCTTACAGGCTTTCATCGAAGCCAACGCTACCAGGCCTTTCGCCCTTCAACTCGCTTTGCCCCTGCGTGGAGCAGCTTGACTCGCTTTAGGAACGACGACGCGCTCCCGCCACTTTCCGAACATGGCGAAGGTCTCACCTGGAATGATTAGGCCGCTACGTCTTGCGCTACTTTACGGTCATCTTGTCGCGCGAGAGAGCCAAGTCTTCCACCCGGGAGGCTCACACCCGGCCTGTAGTCTGACCTTGACAGAGCAGATGGTTGACGCCGGCCTGCTTTTAAGGAGCGGCGACCGCTTCGAGTTGACGGAGGAAGGCAGTTCGGTTGCCGGATGACCTAAGCCCGTCAGATTGCTTCCATCGGTAAAGCAGGAAGACGCTTGCAAGAGCCGATTAGCTTGACCCGTCGGGCAAAACACTGGCAGAATAGCATCATCGAGACGAGTTTGTTTCGCGCCCGCGCCGGTTTTCCGACGCGGGTTTTTTGTGTCTCGATCCAAAATTGACCGGAGTAATTTTCAGATGGATTTCCCCCATGACCGAAGCGGTGAACTACAACCTTCTTTCCCAAAATGCTCTCGCCAGGGCGGCTGCTCGCCGCGCTCTGAAGCAGCGGACGCTCACTGAGATCAAATCCTTGGCGCGGACGCACACGAACCTCGCCATCAAGACCCTCGTGCAGATCATGCGCGACAAGGAAGCTCCTGCCCATGCCCGCGTGATGGCGGCCAACGCCATCCTCGACCGGGGATGGGGCAAGCCCTTGCAGCCGATTGTGAGCGAAGAAGACAACCCCATTCGGTTCGTTCACCGCATCGAGCGGGTCATCGTGCATCCCGGCGACGACGTGACCATGGAAGCGCATATCGAGGAGACCGTGCAGCCAGCACCGATCAGTGTTCTCGGCAGCCTTGGCGCGGTGCGCCATGGCGATGCTTCTCACGAAGAGCTTTGGTTGCAATCGCAGGAGCAGGCATGAGCGATATACTTCAGAAGTTGCTTCAAACGCGCGTTCAGCCAGCGCCGAAGCCCGAATGGCCGCGATGGATCGCGGACGCGCTTGCTTACAAACTTGAGAAGCCTACCCCGGCAATCGCCTCACCGCCTGAAGCGATTCCATCAAAACAGGAGGAGCGACACAACTTTCGGATATTGAGGCGGGTCCCGAACGACTGACTTTTCCGTAGGGCGCGTCCTAGTACTGCGCGGTCGCCTTTGACTTGCCTGGGGCTGGCGCGCCCTGTGTGAAATCACGTTGCTATGGTTGAGGCAGGTTCTCAGGCGTGGAAGGGGGCTTGTTCGAACCTCTACGTTCGTTACGCTCGCGACGAATACCGTGCGATTGCGCGTACTGTGTACGAGGCCATGGAGGCGTCTCTGCAATTACCCTGTCGAACAATAGATCAAAGCGATCCACTGCATCGTCGATGTCTTGGACGAGCTTGTTAATGAGTTTTAGATCAATAGGCATGAAGTCATGCTTGAGATGTCGGTCGGCGGTTGCTTCTACCCTGTAAAGCTGCCCATCCAATTCGTTGAGCACCACCATGTCGTGCAACAGGCGGTTTCGCTGTCTGCCAAGACCTTCGACTTCGGATGAAAATGAGTTGAAGGCTTTGATTAGGTCAGGCTTGACGTCACGAAGCTCAAGTAGAGCTATTAAGCACCGAAAGCGAGGCCCTGGTCCGATAGGCTGGGACGTCATGCAGGTGCCGGCAAAGCGTTCGACGTTTGATAGCTCCCATATCGAATCGTTGATCGCGTATTCTAATCCAGACCAGTAACGAGCTAATTTTCCAATAGCTTGATAGAATGGCTCGAACTCGGATCGCTCATTCGGAGTGAAGTGATAGGAAATCGGCTCGCTCATGTCGGATACAGGTTCGTTGGTCATAAAGCCACCTATGAATGAAGAAGCAGAGTTTGACGATGCGGAGGTAAACAAGCGTTTTGAGGCGACGCTATCGGCGCTAAGGCACCAGCGAAGCCGCTGAAGGAAAAGCCATTCCAGTATATCCTAAATCCCGCAATGGTAGTCCGCGGTGTTGATTTGTGCAGGTTTTGCACAACCGTTGCGTCACGGATTGCTCTTAGGCCGTTGCCGGCCCGAACCACCGCGTCAGCGCCTCCGCAAGTCCGCGGCCGCTCTCGTCGCCCACCCAGGCCACATGACCATCGGGCCGCACCAGCACCGCGCGCGGCGCGGCGACCGCGCCGATGGCGGGAAGCTGCCAGGCGCCGTCGTAATCGGCATCGATGATCTCGATGCGCTCCGCCCAGGGGGCGATGTCGAGGCCGCCCGGTTTGCCGAAATTGATCAGCACGCCGCGCGCGCCGTGCAGCAGCGTGAACAATTTCAGCGGCTGCCCGTCCGCCACGAGATCGAGATCGGGCATGCGGCGGCCGAGCAGCGCGTGGCCTTCGCCGAGATCGTAAGCGATGTCGAGCCCGCTCATCATCGCGCCAAGGCGCTGTCGCGGCTCGTCCATGGCGAGCAGCTCGGCGATCACCTCGCGCGCGGCCTTGCGGCCGTCGTCGCCGCGGCGGAGCAGGGCGATCTGCGCCATGGTGTTCTTCAGGACGCGCGCGGCGACGGGATGGCGCTCCCTGTGATAGGTGTCGAGCAGGCTCTCGGGCGAAATGCCCTTGACCACCTGCGCCAGCTTCCAGCCGAGGTTGACCGCGTCCTGCACACCGAGGTTGAGGCCCTGGCCGCCGACGGAATGATGAATGTGCGCGGCATCGCCGGCGAGCAGCACGCGGCCTCTGCGATAGGACGCGGCCTGCCGCGCCGCGTCGGTGAAGCGGGAGATCCAGGCGGGGTTGTTGACGCCGAAATCGGTGCCGTACACGGCTTCGAGCGCCTCGCTGAGATCGCGCAAGCTCGGCTCGCCGCTGCGCGCGAGCTCGGCTTCCGTCACGACGACCAGCACGCGCCCGCTTCCCGTCTTGCTGAGGCCGTGGAAGCCGAGCGCGTCGTGACGCAGGCCGAATTGGGGCTGCGAGCCGATTTCCAGCACCTGCGGAGGTGGCGAAAGAGCGTGGAGCAGGCCCAGAGCTACACCTTCAAGGCAGTGATCACCGTGCTTGCCACTGGCCTGATGGGGGCCGTTTGGCTTGGTGTCAAGGTCGTGCTGGGCAAATGAGCCTTCATGGCGCCGGTGACGTCGCTCCGCGCCCGATCATGATCTGCTGCCAACGAGTTGCTCATGTATAGAATTCGTATTGTCGATGCCTCCGATGATGACGTTGCCGAGACCCTCGCCGATCTGCATCGGCTCACGTTCTTCGATACCGCGGCGATGCCCGCGTTCGACCTCGGCGCGTGGTGGATGGCTTATCACGACGAGGAAGCAGTCGCCTTCGCCGGAATTGTGCCCTCGACTCACGTTCGAAATGGCGGCTATTTCTCCAGAGTTGGCGTGTTACAACGGCATTGGGGACGCGGCCTTCAGCGCAGATTGATGCGTGCGGTGGAGGCGAGGGCGCGGCGTATCGGATGGGACAGCATTGTCTCCGATACGACGGACAACCCGGTATCAGCGAACAACTTCATTCAGGCGGGCTATCGGCTGTTCGAGCCCGAGACCCCTTGGGCTTGGGTGCATACGCTCTATTGGCGGAAGTGGCTGCACTGAGCAGGTTTGCCGCCGCACGGAACGCGCCGTCTATCTAACGGCCAGTACGCGTCTGGAACGTCCGAGGACCCGGCAGCCTGAGCGCTGCCGGGTCCTTTTTGCGTATTGAAGCGATGCCCGCGTGGGACTTGCGAAGTCGGCGGCGCCGGGCTTTAAGTTTGCTCTTGCAGGAAATTCGGCGGCCATAAGCCGATGTAAGGGAGAACGCGATCGATGCCCACCAAGCCTCAATTGCCGGTACGTGCCTCGCATGGGACGGGAGGCCCGACCGCGCTGGATGGCCTATTGGTCGTTGATTTCACGCGTGTGGTCGCTGGCCCGGCCTGCACCCAGACGCTCGCCGACTACGGTGCGCACGTCATCAAGATCGAGAATCCCGATGGCGGCGACGACACGCGCGCCTATGAGCACGCGGAGATTGGAGGCGAGAGCGCCGCCTTTCTCAGCCTGAACCGCAACAAGCGCGGCATCGCGCTCGATCTTGCCGTGCCGGAGGCGCGCGAGATCGCGCGGGACCTGATCCGCAAGGCAGATGTGGTCGTAGAGAATTTTTCGAGCGGGGTCATGAAGAAGTTCGGGCTCGACTATGAATCGGTTGCGCCGCTCAACCCGCGGCTGGTCTATTGTTCGATCTCCGCCTACGGACGCAGCGGACCATTTGCCTCCCGGCCAGGCTTCGATCCGATCACGCAGGCGGAAAGCGGCTTCATGTCGCTCAACGGGTTTGCCGACGGCCCGGCGGTTCGCACCGGCCCGCCCATCGTCGACATGGCGACGGGGATGTCCGCCTGCAATGCCATCCTGCTGGCGCTGCTGGCGCGGGAGCGGCTCGGCCGTGGGCAGCATGTCGAAGTTGCCCTGTTCGACGTCGCGATGGGAATGACCGGTTTCTACGGCATGGCCTATCTCATCAACGGCGAAAACCCCGGCCGGTTCGGCAATTCGCCGAGCGGGTCTCCCACGGTTGGCGTCTACGAGGCATCAGATGGGCCGCTCTACATGGCCTGCGCCAACGACCGGCTCTACCGCCGGCTTGTGGTCGAGGTGCTGAATCGGCCCGATCTCATCACCGATCCGCAGTTTGCGACGCGCAAAGCCCGTTCGGAGAACAAGGAGCTCCTGCGGGCAGCCATTGCCGAAGTCTTCGCCAGCGATACGCTCGAGAACTGGATGGCGAAGATGAAGCTGGCCAATATCCCGGTCGGCTATCTCCGGACCGTCGAGGAGGGCTTCAATGCCCCCGAGGCTCGCGAGCGCCATCGCTTGAACCGGATTCCGCATCCGACAGCCGAGTGGGTGCCCAACATCGAGCCGCCGATTACGATGAGCCTGACAGCCGCGGTCGACCCGGTCGCGGCACCTCTGTTGGGCGAGCATACGAAGCAGATCCTGCGCGATACGCTCGGCTACAACGAACGTCGGATCGCTGATTTTGTCGAGAAGGGCGCCTTTGGCCCGGTCAAGCCTCCAAGGTCGACTTGAGGCACGGGCTCGGCTTGATTTGGCGAAGGTCCCGCCGCATAAATGTGTGAAAGCGAGGGACACGAATGGCGCCTGGCCAGGAGCCGAGCATGATCCAGCCCGCAGGCTTGCAAGCCGGCGGTGAGATCTATGCGTCAATGATCGCGAGGGCCCGGGCGCTTCTGCCGCGACTCCGTGAGCGGGCGGCACGGACGGAGGAGCTGCGGCATCTTCCGGCGGAAACCGAAAAGGACCTTCATGAGGCCGGCCTGTTCCGGATGCTGCAGCCGGCCCGGATTGGTGGCGCTGAGCTCGACTATGTCGCCCTCGTCGATTGCGCTGAGCTGCTTGGGCAGGCGGATGCGTCGGTTGCCTGGAATCTCGCCAATCTGGCGAGCCATCACTGGATGCTCGGCATGTTCCAGCCGAAGGCGCAGGATCTGGTCTGGGGCCGCAATCCGGATACTTTGATCGCGTCCTCGTTCATTTTCCCCGCCGGACGCGCCACGCGGGTCAAGGGCGGATACCAGTTGCATGGCAGTTGGCCATTCTCCTCGGGCGTTGCCTCCTGCGAATGGAATATGCTTGCGAGCGTGGTCTATTCCGACGACGATGCCGACGGCATCGAGTATCGAATCTTTCTGCTGCCGAGCGGCGATTACAAGGTGCTGGACACTTGGAACGTCGCCGGATTGCGCGGGACGGGGTCGTGCGACGTCGAGGTCAGGGATGCCTTCGTGGCTGACCATATGACGGTCGCCGTAGGGAACCTCTCAGGTGGCCCCACGCCGGGAAGCGCGGTCAATCCGAATCCTCTGTACACGCTGCCTGTCTTCTCGCTATTTCCTTACGTCCTCTCCGGTGTCGCGCTGGGGAATGCACAGGCGTGCCTCGACGACTATACGGAGGTCGCGCGTCATCGTATTTCGACGTACAACCGCGCCAAGCTGAGCGATTTTCAAAGCACGCAGATCAAGATCGCGGAGGCCTCGGCCAAGATCGACGCTGCGCGCCTGATCATGCGGTCGGCCTGTCTCGGTGCCATGGAGGCCGCACGGCGCGGCCATATTCCTGACATGGCAACCAAGACCAGATATCGCCGCGACGGATCCTTTTCCGTGAACTTGTGCACGGACGCGGTCTCGATGCTGTTTGCCGCGAGCGGCGCGCGCGGGCTGTTCACGAGCGGCGTGTTACAGCGGCAGTTCCGCGATGCGCACGCGATCAACTCACATCTCGCGTTCAACTTCGATGCGGCCGGGACCAACTACGGACGGGTGGCCCTCGGCCTGCCCTCCGAGAATCTCACGCTGTGAGGTCGGCCGATGAATGACCTGCCGAAGCAGCCTCGCGCGCCGGATCCCGCCAATGAGTTCGCGAGCGACAGCTCGCAGATTGATCCTCGCGACTTTCGCAACGCGCTTGGAACTTATGCAACGGGCGTGACGATCATCACAGCGGCAGCGCCCGACGGCAAGCCGTACGGACTGACGTGCAATTCCTTCGCCTCGGTCTCGCTGAATCCGCCGCTGGTTCTGTGGAGCCTCGTCGTCTATTCCTCGAGCCTGACCATCTTCCAGAACGCCAGCCATTTCAGCGTCAACGTTCTCGGCGCTTCACAACAAGCGCTTGCGAACAAATTCGCAAAATCGTCGGATGACAAGTTCACCGGCGTCGACTGGACCCCCGGCCTTGGCAACGCTCCAGTGCTCGCCGAGAGCGTCGCCAACTTTCAATGCCGCTCCGTGAATCGCTATTATGGCGGTGACCATGTGATCTTTCTCGGCGCGGTCGAGGCATATACCTACAATGCGAAAGAGCCGCTGCTCTTTGCGCGAGGAGCGTTCGGTCGCTTCATGGCCGACGATGAGCGCAAGAACGGGCGGTAATGCGCCCCTAGAGCGCTTTGCGCTCTGCCGCCGAAAGCTTGTAGATCTCCAGCGCGTCCGCGTCCGCACCTCGCGCGGCCTTCGCCAGCCTGAAAAGCTGTCCGGCAAGCGCGGCCATCGGCACTGGCGTCGAAGTCGCCTGTGCAACATCGGCGACCGTATCGAGATCCTTGAGCATCGTGGCGATGTGGCCGAGCGGCGGGCTGTGAATGCCGTTGACCATTCGCGGCACGAACAGCTGGAGCGGGATGGAATCCGCAAAGCCGCCTGCGAGCGCTTCGGGCAACCGGTTGGCGTCAATTCCGGCGTTCACGGCAAGGCGGGTTGCTTCCGCGAGCACGGCCATCGCGCATCCGACGATCACCTGGTTGCACAGCTTTGTGGTCTGGCCGGCGCCGACCGGGCCCATGTGCGTGAACCTGCGTGCCATGGCCAGCACATAGGGCCGCACCCTCTCGATGTCGCCAGCTTCTCCGCCTGCCATGATGGCGAGCGTGCCTTCCTCGGCGCCCTTCGTGCCCCCGGACACCGGCGCATCGATCCAGCCCGCACCGTTCGCGTTCTTCAATCGCGTTGCGAGGTCGCGCGCTGCGTCTGGATGGATCGATGAGAAGTCGACCACAAGCTTGCCCGCGCCAGGGGCCGCTGCCAGACCTTCGGGCCCGAAGATCACCTCCTCCACCGCCGCCGCATCCGTAACGCACAAGAAGACAATATCCGAGCTCCCCAGGAGATCACGCGGCGTGACCGCGCGCTTGGCGCCAGCCTCGACCAGCGGCGCCATCTTGCCCTCCGAGCGATTCCAGACAGCGACCTGATAGCCGGCCTTCAGCAGGCGTCGGGTCATCGGCGTTCCCATGAGTCCGAGGCCGAGATAGCCGAGCTTCTCGGTGCCGTTCTTGCTGTCGTCAGCCATAGGTTGCCTCCTTCTGTCGCAGACGCCGCTTTACCATACATTGCGTACCTGCCGGCAAGATCGCCCACGTCGCATGGCTTGCCTGATTGTTTGAACCATGAAACATTTGAGGCGGTCGGGTTGGGGCGCCAGTCGGCGCCGGAGCAGCGGAGTGGAACGATGCGAACCGTTTCGAAGTGGATCCTGGCTTTGGGGGCGGCGGCAGCCGCCGTGAGCGCGGGCGCAAGCCCGTCATGGGGGCAGCAGACGATCCGCGTCGGCTGGACCATCCCTGCGGAGGAGTCCAAGTACTGGATGATGCGCAGGCCGGCAGAGTTTCCCAATCTCGGCAAGACCTACAACATCGAATGGACCCAATTCCAGGGCACCGCGCCGATGACGCAGGCCCTGGCGGCAGGTGCGCTGGACTGCGCGACGCAGGCGCCGCTCTCCCTCTCCAATGGGGTCGTCGGCGGCAATCTCAAGGCCTATATCGTCGCGCAGCATGTTTTCGAGATGCCCGGCGGCTTCTCGGTCTACTGGGCCGTCAAGGATGACTCGCCCATCAAGACAATCGCGGATCTCAAGGGCAAGACCGTCGGCATTTCCGTGATCGGTGGCGGTACGCAAGGGCCGTTCAATCTGCTCTTGAAGCAGAATGGCGTCGATCCGGCCAAGGACATCAAGCTGGTCGAGGTTGGCTTTGCCGTCTCCGAGGACGCGCTGCGCCAAGGCCGCGTTGACGCGGTCAATATGAACCAGCCGTTTGCTGCGCGCGCGGAGGCAAAGGGCGGCACAAGGAAGCTGTTCTCGCTCTCCCAGGCCATGCCGAACATCGTGCACATCCTGGAAGCCTGCCGTGCCGATTTCGTCGACAAGAACCCTGAGTTGGTCAAGGCCTATGTCCGCGATATTACCTCGGGCATGAAGAAGGCACTCGCGAACCGCGAGGAGACTCTCAAGGTCGTCAATGAAGTGCTGAAAGCCCCCATTCCGGTACTCGAGACCTACTTGCTCAAGGACAATGATTTCGGCCGCGATCCGGGTGCTGCGCCGAACTTCCCGGCGATCCAGAAGATGCTGGATATCTATGCAGAAACAGGAATGCTGCCGAAGCTGGATGTCGCACAGTTCAAGCATCCGTCGATCGTCGCGCCGCTGCAATAGAAGCGGGGCGAATTACCGAACCAACATCGTGGCGTTCCGGACCATCCGGGACGCTGCACGAAGAAGATGCATATATGAAGAAGTTGCGATCCCGAGTCACCACAGACGGCCTCGACCGAGCGCCGCATCGTGCATTCATGCGCGCCATGGGGCTCGACGACGCTGCGATTGCGAAGCCGATGGTGGGCATCGTCAGCATGAAGGGTGAGCAGACGCCCTGCAACATGACCCACGACTTCCAGGTAGCTGCAGCCAAGACCGGGATCGAGGAGGCCGGCGGTACACCGCGTGAGTTCTCGACTGTTTCGGTGTCCGACGGCATCAGCATGAATCATGAGGGGATGAAGTTCTCCCTGTTCTCGCGTGAGCTGATCGCCGACTCGATCGAAGCCGTGGTCCATGGGTTGGCCTACGATGCGCTGATCGGATACGGCGGGTGCGACAAGACCCTTCCTGGCGTGATGATGGGAATGGTCCGCTGCAACGTGCCATCCATCTTCATCTATGGCGGCAGCTCGCTGCCCGGGCGCGTGGATGGACGTACGCTGACGGTGCTCGATTCCTATGAGGCTGTCGGCAGCTTCATGACTGGCGAGATCGACGGCGCCACGCTCGAGCGCATCGAGCGCGCCTGCCTGCCGACGATCGGTGCGTGCGCCGGCCAGTTCACCGCGAACACCATGGGCATGGTATCGGAGGCGATGGGGCTGACCATTCCCAACGTCTCGATGGTGCCCGGTGTCTATTCCGAGCGTGCGCAGATTTCGCGACGCGCCGGCCGACTGATCATGGAGATGCTGGACCGCGGCGGGCCGCTGCCGCGCGACATCGTGACGCGGAAATCCCTGGAGAACGGAGCGGCGATTGTGGCAGCGACGGGCGGCTCGACCAACGCCGCGCTGCACCTGCCGGCGATCGCGAATGAGGCCGGAATTGCATTCAGCATCGATGACGTGGGGGAGGTCTTTGCCAGGACGCCGTTGATCGGCAATCTGCGCCCCGGAGGCAAGTATACGGCGAAGGATGTCTACGATATCGGCGGCGCTGCGGTCATCATTCGCGAGCTGATCCAGAGCGGTCATATCGATGGCGGCTGCTTGTCAATCACAGGCCGCACACTTGCCGAAGAGTACGGTGTGGCCAACGCGCCCGACGGAGAGGTTGTGTACACGGCTCGCGCGCCGATCATGCCTGACGGTGGCGTCGCGGTGCTGAAGGGTAACCTCTGTCCCGATGGGGCGGTGATCAAGGTGGCGGGCTTGAAGAGCCAATTCTTCGAAGGCGTCGCGCGTGTTTTCGAGGATGAAGAAGCCTGCGTCGCAGCCGTTCGTGACCGCAGTTACAAGGCGGGCGAGGTTCTCGTGATCCGCAATGAAGGGCCAGTCGGCGGACCTGGCATGCGTGAGATGCTTGGCGTCACCGCACTGATCTACGGGCAGGGCATGGGTGAAAAAGTGGCGCTGATCACCGATGGCCGGTTCTCCGGCGCGACCCGCGGGATGTGCATCGGCTACGTGTCCCCCGAGGCATTTGTTGGCGGTCCGCTGGCGCTCGTCCGGAATGGTGACAGAATCCGGATTGATGCCGCAAATCGGCGGATGGATGTCCTGCTCGAGGAACAGGAGCTCGCCGCACGGCGACGCGATTGGAAGCCGCGCCCGCCTCGCCACCGCGCAGGTGCGCTGGCAAAATATGCGCGGCTGGTTGGGCAGGCGCCGGGCGGAGCCGTGACGCATGAAGGCCCGGCAGAATGGCCGTGGTTCGAATGACGCACCGCACGGGCGCGAAAGTGACAGCCTGTCTGGCAGGCTTCTTGCAAAGCTGATGCCGCTGAATCCTCGTGCGAGTGGGACGGAAGGCGGGATGACGGTAGTATCTGCGAGATCGAGCGAATGGGTGAGACCGGTGACGCAACAAGACCCGGCTTCCGCGATCATCGAGATCGACCGCGTGTCGCAGGTCTTTAAGACCTCGGCACGCAAGGATCATGTTGCGCTTTCGGACATTTCGCTGACGATCGAGGAAGGAGCTTTCGTCTCCATCCTTGGTCCGTCCGGCTGCGGCAAGTCGACACTGCTCTACATTGTCGGCGGCTTCGTCAGTCCAACCAGCGGCGCGGCGAAGATGAAGGGACAGGCGATCACGGGGCCCGGTCCGGATCGCGGACCGGTATTCCAGGAATTTGCGCTCTTTCCCTGGAAGACTGTGCTCGGCAACGTGATGTATGGGCCGCGTCAGCAAGGAATTCGCGGCACCGAGGCCGAAGCGCAGAGCCGGGCCCTGATCGAGATGGTCGGCCTCAAGGGCTACGAGAACTTCTATCCCAAGGAGCTGTCGGGCGGCATGAAGCAGCGCGTGGCGCTGGCGCGGACGCTTGCCTACCATCCCGAAGTGCTGCTGATGGACGAGCCGTTCGGGGCACTCGACGCGCACACGAGGACGCGCCTGCAGAACGATCTTCTGAACATCTGGGAGCGTGACCGCAAGACGGTGCTTTTCGTCACCCATTCGGTCGACGAAGCCGTCTTCCTCTCGGACAAGGTCGTCATGATGTCGAAATCGCCCGGGCGAATCCGGCAGGTCATCGACATCGACCTGCCGCGGCCGCGCCGCCGCAACGAGCTGTTGCTCGATCCGCGTTACCAGAAGTACGTCGTCGACATCGAGCGCATGTTCGACGAGAGCGACGAAGCCGGAGCGCCCGCGTGATGTCGGCGGCCGGCATGACCAAGCGCGCTGCCCCGGTGCTCGCCTGCATCGGATTGCTGGTGGTGTGGCAGGTCGCGTCACTGGCGCTGAAGAATGACAGCTTTCCGACCGCGATTGGAGCGATGAGAGCGATTCCGGACATCCTTGGCGACAGGGAATCCCTGATCAACATTCTGGCCTCGCTCCGGCGCATGGCGATGGGATTTGGCGCGGCCGTGCTCGTGTCGATTCCGCTTGGCCTGTTGATGGGACGTAGCGCCGCGATTGCGGCCTTCTTCAATCCGCTGCTGATGGTGATCTATCCGGTGCCGAAGGCGGCCTTGATGCCGATCATCATGCTCTGGCTCGGCGTCGGCGACATCACGAAGACGCTCGTGATCTTCCTCGGCGTCAGCCTGCCCGTGATTTATCACAGCTTCGAAGGCGCCAAGGCGGTCGAAGAGAAGATGCTGTGGTCGGGCGCTGCGATGGGGCTCTCGCCGGTGCAACGCCTGGTGCGTATCGTGCTGCCGGCGGCGCTGCCGGAAATTCTGACGGGGTGTCGTACAGGATTGGTGTTGGCGCTGATCACGATGATCACCAGTGAGATGATTGCCCGTCAGTCCGGCGCCGGAAACATCCTGTTCAACGCGCTCGACATGGGCCAATACGAAACCGTCTTTGCGATGATCATCATCGTTGGAGCGATGGGAATCTGCCTCGACGCGATTTTCGAGAAGGTTCGTGCCAGGCTCGTGCGCTGGTCCGAGCCGCAGTTCGACATGCCGCTGAGCTTCTCATGATGTCGCGGCTTCTCGCCCCTAATTTCGTTCTTGGAATTGCTCCGATCGCACTGGTGATCGCGCTGTGGCAAGGCTTGGTATCTTTCGGCTTCGCGCCGGCAGTTCTGCTGCCGCCGCCTGGCTACGTCTTCGGCCGGCTGCTCCAGCAACTCGTAACCTCGACGTTCCAGCACGAGATCGCGGCGACCCTGATCAGGCTGTTTGCCGGCTTCGCGATTGCTGTCGTGCTCGGTGTCAGCATCGGCATTGCCGCCGCCGCCAATCCGGCGATCAACGCCGTGGTTCGGCCCATCGTGCGCGTATTGGCGCCTTTGCCCAAGGTCGCGCTCTATCCGGCCTTGCTGCTGCTGCTCGGATTTGGCCACGGATCGAAGATCACATTAGTGGCTGCCGACGCTCTTTTCCCGATCCTGCTGTCGACCTATTACGGTGCCTCGACCGTCGAGCAGAAGCTGATCTGGTCGGCTATGGCTGCGGGATCGTCACGCCACGAAATCCTCTTCAAGGTAGTGCTGCCGGCAGCGATGCCGTCGATCCTGACCGGGTGCCGGATTGGCCTTGTCATTTCCTGCATCGTGGTGTTTCTGGCCGAAATGATCACGTCGACGGACGGATTGGGGCACGCCCTCGTGACTGCGGCCAGAACCTTCCAGGCCGTGGACATGTTCGTGCCGCTGATCACGATCTCGCTGCTGGGCTTGATCTTGAACGGCCTGCTGGGAGCCGTGCGCTCGTACTTGCTCCGGGGCTTCCCCGAAGCGTAACTAACAAGAATCCTGAAGACCGGGAGAGAACCATGCTGGCTGATCGTATCGAGGCAAAATGGATCGATGCGTTTTGCGAGATCTTTGAGCGATGCGCCGTCAAGGCCGGCGATACCGCGGCGATCCTGTCGGAGACCCAGTCACGCGCGTTGAACGTCCATCTCGCGGAGCTGGCCCTGCTGCGGATGGGCGCGCGGCCGTTTCATGTGGTGATTCCGACGCCGCGTAACCGGCATATCGTTCCGGTCCGCTCCACCGGGGCGAGCGAGGCGATCCAAAAGCTTGGTCCAGTGATCACGGCGCTTCAGCAGGCCGGCTTCGTCGTGGATTGCACCATCGAAGGACTGATGCATGCGGTGGAGACGCCGGAGATTCTCAAAGCCGGCGCGCGGATCCTGGTGATCTCTAACGAGCATCCCGAAGCGCTGGAGCGCATGGTGCCGGATTCCGCGCTCGAAAAGCGTGTTCGTGCGGCGGCCAAAATGCTGCGCGGAACGAAGCGCATGCGTGTCTCCTCGAAGGCCGGCACGGCGCTCGATGTCGATATGGTCGGCGCGTCGACGGTCGGTGTGTGGGGCTGGACCGACAAGCCCGGCACGCTCGCGCATTGGCCCGGCGGCATCGTCGTCAGCTTTCCCAAGAGCGGGACCATCAACGGCACCCTGGTGATGGCGCCCGGCGACATCAACCTGACCTTCAAGCGCTACCTGACCTCGCCGGTGAAGATGACTCTGAAGGACGACTATGTCGTGGAACTCGAAGGCGAGGGCACGGATGCCGCGATGATGCGCGCTTATCTGGCCGCCTGGGGCGATCGCGAAGCCTATGCCGTGTCGCATGTCGGCTTCGGCATGAATCCCGGTGCGCGCTATGAGGCACTATCCATGTATGACCAGAGCGACACCAACGGCACAGAGATTCGGGCCGTTCCCGGCAATTTCCTGTTCTCGACCGGTGCGAATGAATTTGCAGGGCGCTACACGGCCGGACATTTCGACCTGCCGATGATGGGAACGACGATCGAGCTCGACGGCGTTGCGGTCGTCCGCGAAGGCGTGCTTCAGGACGTCTTCGGGTAGCCGCGATCGAGCACGGGCGGCCGGGCGAGGTCGAAGTGCCGGAGCAGGTCGACCATGGCCTGCAACCGCTTCACGCGATAAGCATCGACGTCCATCCCGGAGTAATCCAGGAAGCCGGCGCCCGTGCGCAGGCCGATCCGGCCTTCATGCATGTTGCGGGAAATGACCTCCGGCGCGCGATAGCGGTCGCTACCAAGCGCGCCTTCGAGGTAACGGCTGGCGTAGTATAGGATATCGCCGCCGCCCCAATCGATGAATTCGAGCAGCCCGAGCACGGCATAGCGGAAGCCGAAGCCGTAACGGATCGCCTTGTCGATCTCTTCGGCGCTGGCGACGCCTTCCTCGACCATGCGCGCGGCCTCGTTCATTGCCAGCGCCTGGATGCGCGGGACGATGAAACCCGGTGTGGCGGCGCAGACCACCGGCACCTTCCCGATGCCTTCGAGCAGCGTCTTGACCTCGTCGATGACGGCCGGGTCTGTCGCCTTGCCGGGCGAAACCTCGACCAGCGGGATGAGATAGGCCGGGTTGAGCCAGTGCACGTTTAGAAAGCGGCGCGGGTTCACGATCGCGCCCGAGAGATCGTCGACGAGGATGGTCGAGGTCGTCGACGCGATGATCGTTTCAGGGCCGACCTGCTTTGCCGCCGCCCCCAGCACCTCGCGCTTGAGCTCGACCACCTCAGGAACGCCTTCGAAGATCATTCCGGCTTCGGCCAACGCTGCGCCGCTCCGGCTCGCCGGCACCACCGAGACCCGCGCGATCAGCGGATCGACATCCGCGTCGGTCAGCAGCCCCAGTTTTGACAGGCTGGCGAAGGTCTTCCTGACTTCGCCAAGCGCGTCCGTTTCCAGCTTGGTGAAGTCCTCCGCGGAACGCGCCTTGATATCGATCATCGTGACCCTGTGCCCTGCATACGCGAAGGCAACGGCAATGCCCCGGCCCATGCGGCCAGCGCCGAGACAGGCGATATTGATGCGACTGGTCATTGATCAGAATCCATTGCGGAGCAGCGTCTGCAATTCAGCCTTGCTGAGCTCGCCGAGTCCCAGCGTCTGGAGCGTTCGGCCACTTCGCGCAAAATCTTCGCCGCAGACCGCGCCGCCGATTGACAGAAACGCTTCGGCCAGCGGTGTGTCCACGCCAGCGAGGCCCGCGACGGACACCAGCAGCGACAGCCCAAGCCGCAGATCCTCGCGCATGTAACGGTGCTCTGTCAGCACGATCCGCTCGCGCCAATCACCGGAATCGGTCAACCGGTCGTGCGAGCCGCGGCCATACATCCAGATCTCGCCTTCCTTCGCGTAATGGTGAGCCAGCGGGAAATGTGGCGCGCCGTAGCCGAGTGCCTCGCGCACCGCGATGCGTTCTGCGTCGAGCGCGTCAGTGACCCGGCGGATCGCGGCTTGCGTACCTTCCTTGTGAATGTCCCAGCGCTCGAAATGTTCGATCGGCCCTGCGTTCATCACGATCAACGGCGGGTGAATGATCGGACCTGCGTTCATCAGGGCGCCCGACAGCGCGTCTCCGCACGCCTCGATCGCGTCTGGGAAAGCGCGTCCGATCACAGCGAGCGCGTGAGGCGCTTGGTCAAGCGGGAACACGCCGACGGGGAGCCGCTTGGCGCGAATGGTGATCGCGACCTCGAAGGGTCCGTGCTTGCGGGTCAGCCACGGGAGTGTGCCCGTTTCGGCAAAGCTGGCCTTGGCATTGTTGCCGGCATCTCGGGCCGCCTGGGCGAAGATCATCGAGCCGAACGTCGCTGGCGGCAGGAACACGACCTGACCGTCCCGCAAATGCGGCGCGAGCAGGCGAGCGATATCTGCTTGAGCGAAGGCCGGAGCCGGGCACAGGATCAACTCCGTGCCATCGACGGCGTCCGCGATGTCGGTCGTGACCAGCGCCAGCTTCACGTCATGACGGCCGTTGTGATCCTTGACCAGGATGCGCGAGCCGGCGGCGCGATGCGCTGCGACCTGATCGGCATCGCGGCGCCAGAGCCGCACCTCGTGCCCCGACAGCGCAAAATCGCCCGCGGCCGCGAAAGAGCCGTTTCCCCCACCCAGAACTGCGATCTTCAAGATGCTTCTCCTTGCGCCCGTGACTGCGCATCAAGCTGCTTCAGCAGGAAATGCTGGACCTTGCCCAGGGCCGTCCGCGGCAGGTCGTTGACGAAGACGATCTCGCGCGGAATTTTGTAGCGCGCGAGTTGCGCCTGAAGATGCGCCCTCAATTCGTCCGCCTCGAGCCGGCAGCCGGATCTCGCAATGACATAGGCGACCGGCACCTCGTCCCAGCGCGGGTCCGGCCGGCCGATCACGGCGCATTCGCTGACGTCGGGGTGTTCGAGCAGGACGCGCTCGACCTCGGCCGGGTAGACGTTTTCTCCGCCTGAAATGATCATGTTCTTCTTTCGGTCGCGGACCCAGAAATAGCCGTCGGCATCGCACAGGCCGATATCACCGGTGCGATACCAGCCATCCTGCAGCGCCTCGCGCGTTGCGGCGTCGTTTCCCCAATATTCAAAGAACACGTTGGGACCGCGCACCGCGATTTCGCCCGGCGTGCCCGCGGGCAGTTCTTCGCCGGCCTGGTCGATCACTTTTGCCTCGCAGCACAGGCCGGCAAGGCCGGTCGATCCCGCGCGCGAAAGATCGCCGCCAAGCCGCGTGTAGACGGCGATCGGGCAGGTTTCGGTCGAGCCATAGACCTGAAGCACCGGGACGTCGCGCGCGACGAAGCGCTCGATCAGGTGCGGCGGTACGATGGTCGAGCCGGTGGCGACGGCCTTGAGTGAGGAAAGATCAGCGGTCGCCCAGGCGGGATGCTCACTCACCGCCTGAAGGATCGCAGGAACCATCACCGTGAGTGTCGGCCGTTCCCCTTCAATGGCCGCAAGCGCGGCGTCCGGCGTGAAGCGCGCATGGACCGTGACGGTCGCGCCCAGCTGCAACGCCGGCGTCGTCTGGATGTTGAGGCCACCGACGTGAAAGAACGGCAGCACGGTCAGCACGTGGTCGTCGGATGTCATGTTGTGCATGTGCTGGCTCATGACGCCGTTCCAGAACAGCGCCTCCTGGCGTAGCACCGCGCCCTTGGGCCGTCCCGTCGTGCCTGACGTGTAGACGATGAGCAGCGGGCTGGAGAGGTCGGTGTGTGGATTTCGGCTCGTGCCGTCACCGCGGACCAGCAAATCTTCGAATACCGTGCCGCGAGGCGGCGTGAAGTCGAGGCCGACGACGGATGTCCCTGCCGCGGTCTGCCCCAGCTCGGCAAGCACCCCGGAAAACGCCTGCTCGAGCACCAGGACCTTGGCGCCGGCATCACTGAGAATGAACAGCTGCTCGGCGACGGCCAGTCGCCAGTTCAGCGGCACCAGCATCGCGCCGAGGCGCGCACAGGCGTAAAGCAGAACCAGATAATCCGGCCGGTTCAGGCTTAGAATCGCGACGCGATCGCCGCGGCCGACGCCAAGCGCCTGTTTCAAGGCCGTGGCCGTTTGCTCGATGCGTGCGGCGAATGCCGCATAACTCAGCCCCGTCCCTTCGAAGGCAATGGCCGTCTTGTCTGGCGCGAACGCCGCGTTGCGGTCGATCAGGCTACAGAGGTCCACGGTCAGTCGTCCGTTTCACCGGCCTCGTACAGCGCTTCGCGCCCGATCCGGTCGAGGCAGAGCTCAGCGGTCCAGGGCAGCATCAGCGAGCCGCAGCGGCTGTCCCGATAGATCCGCTCCAGCGGCAGCGAGCGAAGCATGGCCTGACCGCCGCAGGTGCGGATCGCGAGCGTGGCGAGCTCATTGGCGCCCTCCATCACCGAATATTGCGCGGCGTAGGCGCGCAGCACCTGCTCCTTGCCCGGATTGGCGCGCGCCTCGGTCACGGCCTGGAACCAGATTGCCTTGATCTGCTCCAGCCTGATCTGCATCTGCGCCACCGCGATCTGCTTGGTCGGGTACATCCGCCGCTTGACCGACGGCATGCCCGGGACCTCGCCGCGCAAGTAACGCACGGTGAAGTCGTAGGCGGCTTGCGCCAGGCCCATATAGGTCGGCGACAGCGTCAGGAACATGTGCGGCCAGCGCTGAGCTGCCTGGAAATACACGCCGCGCGGCATCAGCGCCGAATCTTCCGGAACGAACACATCCTTGAACAGCAGCGTCCGCGAAACCGTGCCGCGCATGCCCAGCGGATCCCATTCACCGACGACCGAGACGCCTTCTGATTTGGCTGATATCGCCAGGTAAAGCGTGTTGCGGCGCGACGCCTTCTCGCCTTGCTCCATCTCGGTGCAAAGCACGCCGTAATAGTCGGCGTGGCCCGAGAGCGATGCAAAGATCTTCTTGCCGTTGACGATCCAGCCACCCGCGACCGGCCTTGCTTCGGTGCCAAAAGCAACGCCGCCCGCAGCGGCAGCTCCACCTTCGGAGAAGGGTTGCGAATAGATCGCCCCGTCCTCGACGATGCGCTTGTAGTGCACCGCGCGCCGCCGCTCGTGCTCGGCACGGGTGTCCGCGTCCATGTCCAGATCGTCGGCGAGCGGACCCGACCACAGGGTCGAGCAGACATGCATGTTCCAGGTCAGCGCGGTGGCGCCGCAATAGCGGCCGATCTCGGCCGCCGCCAGGGCATAGGTCTGGTAATTCGCGCCGAGGCCGCCGTGCTTCTTTGGCACGGCAATGCCGAGCAGGCCGACGCGATGCAAATCGCAGTAATTTTCGGTCGGGAAGGTCGCCTCGCGATCGTAAGTGGCGGCGCGACCGGCAAAGACGGTCTGGCCGATCTCTCTCGCGCGGGTGATGATGCCGGCCTGCTCGTCGCTCAGGCTGAATGCGACAGGATCGAAGATCGGCGCATCCAGCGCGACCTTGTTGGTCGCGCCAATCGTCTTGCTGACTTGCATGGTCATCGCGCAGTTACCTTAGGCTTTGGTCGCGAGAGAGTTCAGGAACCGGCCGAGAGCTTCGTCGAAGGCCTCGGGGCGTTCGAGATTGGCGAGATGGCCGACGCCAGGCAGCTCGACATATTCGGCCCCCGGGATATAGGTCGCCGTCTTTGCCATCATCGGCGCGGGCGCGTTGTTGTCCTTTGAGCCGGACAGCAACAGCGTGGGAACGGAGATATTTCCGAGCGTGCTGCGTTGATCGAAGCCGATGAGAGCCAGCATCATGGCGCGATAGCTCGCTTCGGGCACGATCCCCATGCATTCGCGGGCAACCTCCATCCCGTTCGGATCGGGATCGTCGCCGACGAGCTCCTTCACCAGGGAGGGGGCCAGCGACTTCATCGTCTCCCCGCGATCAAGCGGTCCCAGTCGCGCTGCGATGAATGATTTCTGCCAGTCGCCGTCCGCCTTTCCGAACGCAGGGCTGGTCTGCGCCAGCACGACTGCGCGTGCCAGCTTGGGGGATTGAACCAGCCACTTCTGAACGATCATGCCGCCGATGGAATGGCCGACCAGAACAGGTCTGCTGACGCCGAGTTGCTCGATGAACTGCTGGAGCGCCTCCGCCAGGGCAGCGATACTGACGCTCGCAAGCGGCGCCGATCCTCCATAACCGGGCATGTCCCATGCGATCGCGCGGAAGCGGTCGCCAAATGTCGCAAGCTGCCGCCGCCACGCCCGCGCCGCGCCGCCGATGCCGTGCAGGAAGATCAGCGGTATCGCGTCCGGATCGCCCGCGGCTTCATAGGCGAAGCGTCCGTCCTTTGTTATCATTGGCACAGGCTGCGACACGCGACATCCTTCTGCTGGGCCCCTCGATGCTAACAGGCCTTTCGGAGATGGAAAGCGATAATTTTATACTTAAAGCAATTTTCGGGCCGTCGCTCATGCTGCATCATTCCCCGACCAAGCGCCGCTTTCGTTGCAAAAACTTGAAGGTTAAAATATATCGAACACTGGTCACGATATCCGAGGGAGCCAGCGCATGTCCGGATTGCCGCATTCGCCGCACGCGCTGGTCACCGGAGGCGGGCGCGGCATCGGCCGCGCGATCGCGTCCGCTCTCGTCGGCGCCGGTGCGACCGTGACCGTGCTTGGCCGGAACGCGGCGGTTCTCGACGAGGCGGTCAATGCAGGCGCCGCGCACTTTGCGGCTGTCGCTGATGTCTCGAACGAAGCGTCTCTGAAAGCCGCGATCGCCGGGGCAAGTGCGCGCAAGCCGATCGACATCCTGATTGCCAACTCGGGCAGCGCTGAATCGGCGCCGTTCGCGAAATCGGACAGCGCGCTCTTCAGCCGGATGATGGATGTCAATTTCATGGGCGTCGTGCATGCCGTCCAGGCCGTGCTGCCGGGCATGAAGGATCGTCCCTACGGCCGCATCGTCGCGGTAGCGTCCACCGCAGGCCTCAAGGGCTACGCCTATGTCAGCGCATATGCAGCGGCCAAGCACGCCGTCATCGGCCTCGTGCGTTCCCTTGCTCTCGAGATGGCCGGAAGCAACGTCACCGTGAACGCGGTGTGTCCCGGCTTCACCGACACCGACCTCGTCGCCGGGAGCATCGACAACATCGTGAAGAAGACGGGCCGGACCCGCGAGCAGGCAATTGCCGAGCTCGCGAAGCACAATCCGCAAGGGCGCCTGGTTACGCCTCAGGAGGTCGCAGACGCGGTTCTCTGGCTGTGCGGGGAGGGCGCGAGCTCGATCACCGGACAGGCGATCGCAGTGGCCGGTGGCGAAGTCTAGCCTGCCTGGCAGGCGCGGAAAAAGAAAGCCAAGGAGATCCCATGAGCAGACCAGCCAATCCCGTTACCGTGCCGCTTGCGGATTACTCACCGCAGCATTTCCTGCTCGCCGCGGTCGACGGCGTTGCGACGGTCACGCTCAACCGTCCCGAACGAAAGAATCCGCTGACGTTCGAGAGCTATCGGGAACTGACCGACTTCTTCCGCGCCTGCGCCTTCGACGACGCGGTCAAGTCCATCGTCGTGACGGGTGCCGGCGGCAATTTCTCGTCCGGCGGCGACGTGTTCGAGATCATCGGCCCGCTGGTGAAGATGGACACCAAGGGTCTGACCGCCTTCACGCGCATGACCGGCGACCTCGTCAAGGCGATGCGGGCCTGTCCGCAGCCGATCGTAGCCGCGGTCGAAGGTATCTGTGCCGGGGCCGGAGCGATCATCGCGATGGCGTCTGATATGCGCCTTGCGGCGAGCGGGGCCAAGGTGGCGTTCCTGTTCAACAAGGTGGGGTTGGCCGGCTGCGACATGGGCGCTTGCGCCATCCTGCCGCGGATCATCGGGCAGTCCCGCGCCTCCGAGCTGCTCTACACCGGCCGGTTCATGACGGCGGAAGAGGGCGAGCGCTGGGGCTTCTTCAGCCGCATCGTCACGCCAGAGCAGGTGCTGCCCCAGGCGCAGGTTCTGGCCAAGCAGGTCGCGGAAGGCCCGACCTTCGCCAACACCATGACCAAGCGGATGCTGGCCATGGAATGGGCGATGTCGGTGGAGGAGGCGATCGAGGCGGAGGCCGTGGCTCAAGCCCTGTGCATGACAACGGCGGATTTCGAGCGCGCCTTCGAGGCTTTCGCCAGCAAGGTCAAACCGGTCTTCAGGGGCGACTGAGCCGGTCGTAATTATCTGCAGCCAATCCAGCGAGGGGACTTGCGGGGGATTATTTTAGGTTTAAAATAATTTCATTGCCGCCTGCGTGAGATGAAGCTCGCCAATCGCGCGATGATGTCGCCGATGCGCATGTATTCGGGTTCCGCAACAGCGTGCGCGACCGGCAGGATCTTGAGGAGCTGAGAATTAAGGCTAAGCCCAAGACCAGGGCGGAGCTCAAGGCGGAGGCGACAAAGCCGCTTGCGGCGGAGTGACCGCCCGTGCGACCTTAACCCATTGCCTGCGGTTCGAGTGGAGTTAGGGCGATGAAGGCGATTATCGTCGGTGGCGGTATCGGTGGTCTCACGACGGCTTTGATGTTCCGCTCGCGCGGCCTGGATTGCGAGATCTTCGAGCAGGCCGACACAATTCGCGAGCTCGGCGTCGGCATCAACACGCTACCGCACGCGATGCGGGAGTTAGCCGGGCTTGGCCTGCTGCAGAAGCTCGACGAGGTCGCGATCCGCACCGATCAGCTCTATTATCTCAGCCGCCATGGCCAGGAGGTCTGGCGCGAAGCTCGCGGCATCGACGCCGGCCACGACGTGCCGCAATTCTCGATCCATCGCGGCCGCCTTCAGGGCGTCATCCACCGTGCCGTAGAGGAGCGGTTGGGCCGTGAGGCGATTCACACCGGCTGCCGGCTCGGCGCCTTCTCGCAGGACGAGGGCGGCGTCACCGCTTACTTCTTCGATCGCGCCGGCGCCCATGTCCACACCGCGCGCGGCGATATCCTGATCGGCGCCGACGGCATTCACTCGCGCGTCCGCGAGACGCTGTTTCCGAACGAAGGGCCGCCGTGCTGGAATGGCCTCATGCTGTGGCGCGGTGCCCGCGACTGGCCGCTGTTCCTCACCGGAAAATCGATGATCGTGGCCGGCGGTCTCAATGCCAAGGTGGTGATCTATCCCATCGCGGAAGGATCGAGCCCGGCGAGCCGCCTGACCAATTGGGCGGTGCTGGTAAAAGTGGGCGAGGGCAACGCGCCGCCGCCGCGGAAGGAAGACTGGTCGCGGCCGGGCCGCCGCGAGGAGCTGATGCCGCACGTGGCGCGCTTCTCGGTGCCCTATATCGACGTGAAGAGCCTGATCTCGGCAACGCCCGAATTCTACGAATATCCGACCTGCGATCGCGATCCCTTGCCCTATTGGTCATCGGGCAGGGTCACGCTGCTCGGCGATGCCGCGCATCCGATGTATCCGGTGGGGTCGAACGGCGCCTCGCAGGCTATTCTCGACGCGCGCTGTCTTGCGGATGTGCTGGTGCGCGCCGAACACCCGCGTCAGGCCTTGCTCGAATACGAGAAGAAGCGTCTGCCGATGACGGCCGAAATCGTCCGCTCCAACCGGCGCGGCGGGCCGGAGGGCGTTATCGACGCCGTCGAGCAGCTCGCGCCCGACGGCTTCGACAATGTCGACAACGTCCTAAGCTATTCCCAGCGCGAGGCCATCGTGCGCGGCTATGCCACCAAGGCAGGTTTCGCCGCGGTGCCCGGACTCGCGGCGGTGCGCGCCTGAAGCGCTCCGCTAGCCGCCGGGCGGCGGCGGCAGGAAGTGGATGTTGAACTCGGCGGCCATCGCCACGACGTCCTCGGGCTTCTGCTCCTTCATGTTGTGGAGACCCCAGAACAGGTCGAACAGCTTGCGGCTCGGCGAGACCCAGAACAGCACCTTGGCGGTCTGCTCCGACTTGTTGAAGATGCCGTGCGGCACGCCCATGCCGAGGCGGATCAGGTCGCCTGCACTGGCCTGCGCCTCCGAATTGCCCAGCATGAAATCGAGCTTGCCCTCCAGCATATAGAGATACTCATCCTGGTCGGGGTGAATGTGCGGCGGCACGAAGGTGCCCGGCGGTAGCGTCGCGTGCCAGGAGAAGCTGTTCTCCGCGTAGCTCTTCGGCACGTAGATCTGGCCGAGGATGTTCCAGGAAATGCCCTGGATTCCTTCATTGGCCCGCGTGATGCCGGTGATTTCGCTCTTCATTGCAGTCCTCCCGTAGCGCGCTGCGCGGCTATTGTCAGAGCATGATCTTCATCGGAAAACCGCTGCGCACTTTGCGCTAGTGCGGCCCTTCGGGTCCGGATCATGCTCAGTTCGACGCCTTGCAGTCCTTGGCATAGCGGTCGCCGTAATTTTCGAAGACCTTCTGCACGATCTCGGTCTGGAACTTGCCGTCCGGACGCTTGGCGACCTTGGTCAGGTAGAAATCCTGGATCGGATAATTGTTGTTGTTGAACTTGAAGGCCCCGCGCAGCGAGGTGAAGTCGGCCTTCTTCAACGCGGCGCCAACGGCCTCCTTGTTGGAGAGATTGCCCTTCACGGCCTTGACTGCGCTGTCGATCAGCATCGCGGCATCATAGGCCTGGAAGGCGTAGGTGCCGGGAACGCTGTTGTAGGCGGCCTCATAGGCGGCAACGAACTTCTTGTTCTGGGGATTGTCGAGATTGGGCGCCCAGTTCGCGCCACCGAACATGCCCACCGCCGCATCCTGCTGTGCCGGCAGGGTCGATTCATCGACCGTGAAGGCCGAGAGCACCGGAATAGTATCGGCGAGCCCGGCCTGCCGGTACTGCTTGACGAGATTGACGCCGAGGCCGCCCGGCATGAATGTGAACAGTGCATCGGGCTTCTGCGAGGAAATCTTGGAGAGCTCTGGCTGGAAATCCAACGTGTTCAGCGGCATGTAGGACTCTTCGACGATCTCGCCCTTGTAGTCCAGCTTGAAGCCCGCCACCGAATCCTTGCCAGCCTGATAGTTCGGCACCATCAGGTACATCCGCTTGTAGCCGCGGTCCTGCGCGACCTTGCCGAGGATCTCGTGCACCTGATCGTTCTGATACGAGGTCACATAGAAGAACGGGTTGCAATCCTTGCCGGCGAAGGTCGACGGACCGGCATTGGGGCTGATCAGGAAGGTTTTCGACTCCGTGATGGGCCGGTGGATGGCCTGCAGGATGTTGGAGAAGATCGGCCCGACCACGAAGTCGACCTTCTCACGTTCCAGAAGGCCCTTCACCTTGGTCACCGCAGCATCCGGCTTCAGCTCATCGTCGACGACGACGACCTCGACATCGCGGCCACCCATCTTGCTGCCGAGATCCTTCACGGCGAGGGCGAAGCCGTCGCGAACCTGCTGGCCCAGCGCTGCGGCGGGCCCCGACAGGGTCACGATCACACCCAGCTTGATTTTTTCCTGGGCGAGGGCAGGGGTCACCACGGTGCCGAGTAGCATCGCAGCTGCGGCCAAGGTCATTTTCGTCTTCATGATCTGTCCCTCGTGACGATTGGCTTGCGCTGCAAGCCACGTACTCCAATCCAAAGCTTATGCCGATGACGGCGGCCGCGGCAAGCCGAGCGCGGGGCGTCGCATCCTGCGGGCAGCGATGCATGCAAGCTGCGCGCCAATTATTTGAAGCCTAAAGAAATTGGCGTGCGGTCGATTGTTGCAGCTTTGGACTTGCGGCCGGCTCGGATTTATTTGAAGCTCAAAACGTTGGGGAATCCGTGCCCGCGCCATGGCCGGCCGTGAGTGACTGCATCGACATGCTCGATTCCGAGACCAAGGTTGTCGAAACACCGGAGGACCACGCCGAAGAGCTTCGGCTGTGGCTGCGGCTCCTGACCTGCACGACGCTGATCGAGGGCGAGGTGCGCGGCCGGCTGCGGCAGCGGTTCGACGTCACGTTGCCGCGTTTCGACCTGATGGCACAGCTCGACAAGGCGCCTGACGGCATGACCCTGTCAGATGTCTCCAAGCGCATGATGGTCTCGAACGGCAATGTGACCGGGCTCGTGGAGCGCCTGGTGGAATCAGGCCATCTCGACCGGCGGACCTCGGACACCGATCGCCGCGTCCAGGTGATCCGGCTGACAAAGCTTGGGCGTGCCGAGTTCCGCAGGATGGCCGCCGAGCACGAGACCTGGATCGCCGATCTGTTCGCCGATCTCTCCCCGAAGGACGTGCGCGAATTGATGCGCCTCCTCGCCAAGACCAAGGCGTCCGCGCAGAAATCGGCCGCCCGCCGCCGGCCGTAGCCTACGGGCGCGACAGCCCGACACCCTTTGCCGCATGAAAAAGCACGGGATGCCCAAAATCCCCTATTGCGCCGAATTGTTTTAAGCCTAAAATGTTTTCCAGATCGTGCTGCCGGGTGCAATCCATGCTGAAAGGAGCGTGCGATGGCCAACGCCGCCAAGATTCAAGGGACGGGCTCGTCTGACGGCAGCGCCGCGACGGCCCATGTCGATACGTTCGCACGGCAACATCTGCCGCCGCGCGAGCTCTGGCCCGAATTCATCTTCACGCGGCCGGAGCTGAACTATCCGCCGCGACTGAACTGCGTCAGCGATTTCCTCGATCGCTGGGTCGAGCAGGGCCATGGCGATGCCCCTTGCGTCATCAGCCCGGCCGTCAGCTACACCTATCGCGAGCTGCAGGCGCTGGTGAACCGCATCGCCAATGTGCTGGTTGGCAAGCTCGGTCTCGTCAGCGGCGGGCGTGTGCTGCTGCGCTCGGCCAACAATCCGATGATGGTTGCGACCTATCTCGCGGTGATCAAGGCCGGTGGAATCTGCGTGGCGACGATGCCGCTGCTGCGCGCCAAGGAGCTGTCCTATCCGATCCAGAAGGCGGAGATCACGCTGGCGCTATGCGATGGAAAGCTCGCCGAGGAGATGGAGAAGGCGAAGGCTGCGGCACCGGGCCTCGAGCGGGCCGTCTATTGGGGCAATGGCGCGGCGGATTCGCTCGAAGCGCTGATCGCCGATGCCAGTCCGGAGTTCGAGGCGGTCGATACCGCCGCCGACGACATCTGCCTGATCGCCTTCACCTCGGGCACGACCGGCGATCCCAAGGGCACCATGCATTTCCACCGCGACATGCTCGCGGTCTGTGACGGCTATGCGCGCAACATTCTGCGCGCCGAGCAAAACGATCGCTTTATCGGCTCGGCGCCGCTCGCCTTCACCTTCGGCTTCGGCGGCGTGCTGTTTCCGATGCATATCGGCGCCTCCTTCGTCGTGCTGGAGAAGACGACGCCGGACGACATTCTGAATGCGATCGAGCAGTACAAGACCACGGTCTGCTTCACGGCGCCGACCGCATACCGCGCCATGCTTGGCAAGCTCGCAGGCCGCGACATTTCTTCGCTCCGCAAATGCGTCTCCGCGGGCGAGACCCTTCCCAAGCCGACATTCGATGCCTGGCTCAAGGCGACCGGGATCAAGCTGATGGACGGCATCGGCTCGACCGAGATGCTGCACATCTTCATCAGCGCGACCGAGGACGAGATCCGCCCCGGCGCCACCGGCAAGCCCGTGCCGGGCTATGAAGCCAAGATCGTCGATGACGAGGGCCGCGACGTGCCGCCCGGAACGATGGGCTTTCTCGCCGTGCGCGGGCCGACCGGCTGCCGCTATCTGGCCGACGAGCGGCAGCGGAAATACGTCCAGAACGGCTGGAACATCACCGGCGACACCTATTTGATGGATCGCGACGGCTATTTCTGGTACCAGTCGCGCTCCGACGACATGATCGTGTCGGCCGGCTACAACATCGCAGGAACTGACGTCGAAGCGGCGCTGCTTACGCATCCGGCGGTCGCCGAATGCGGTGTGGTCGGTGCGCCCGACGAGGCGCGCGGCATGATCGTCAAGGCCTATGTCATTGCCGCGCCCGGCGTGACCCCTGACGCTCAGCTCGTGGCCGAGTTGCAGGAGCACGTCAAACGCGAGATCGCGCCGTATAAATATCCGCGCGCCATCGAGTTCGTCGCGCAATTGCCGAAGACCGAGACCGGCAAGCTGAAGCGCTTTGCCCTGCGGCAGCTGGCGCAGGCTGCAGTGACGTCCTCAGGCGTCGCCGCGGAATGAGAGAAGGATAGAGAATTGTCTGTGACGACGCCGAAAAGCCCGCAACTCGCGGTCTTGCCGACCGCAGCCGAGGATGGAACGCGCACCAAGGCGCAGATCCTGCAGCCGTCAGGCTGGCCGCTGCCGAAGGGCTATGCCAACGGCATGGCTGCCGAAGGACGCATCGTCGTCACCGGCGGGGTGATCGGCTGGGACGCCGAGGAGCGCCTCGCCGATGGCTTCGTTGCGCAGGTGCGCCAGACCCTGGACAACATCGCAGCGATCCTGGCCGAGGCCGGTGCCCGGCCCGAGCACCTCGTGCGCCTGACCTGGTACGTCGTCGACATGGACGAGTATCTGGCCAATCTGAAGGAGCTCGGCAGGATCTACCGCGACGTCTTCGGAACGCACTATCCAGCGATGGCCTTGGTTCAGGTCGTCCGCCTCGTCGAGAAGGCGGCGCGCGTCGAGATCGAAGCCACCGCCGTCATTCCGAGCTGAACTCCGCGGCAATCAGCTCGCTTTGGCGAGCTCGTCGTCTTCGGGCGAGTTGAGATAGACGCCGGATATGGTGTCGACCCAGCAGAGATGATCGTGCACCTTCTTCACGCCCTCGACGTTCTCCGCGGCGACGATCGCGGCCTGCCGTGCCCGCTCTTCGGTGATGACGCCGCTGAGATGAACGATACCGTCGCGCACGATGACGTTCAGCCCGAACGGGCACCAGTCGTTATTCTCCATGGTGTCGATGATGCGGCTGCGAATGTGGTCGTCGTCCGCGGTCGGATCCGGCACTTCGCGGGCGAGCCCGGCCACGGCCTGTAACAGGTTGGCGCGGGACACGATTCCGACGACCTTGTCGCCGCGCACCACCGGCAGCCGCTTGACATTGTTTCGCTCCATGAGGTCGACGATCTCCGCAAGCGCCGTATCCTCGGTGATGGTCACGGGCGAGTCGGTCATCACTTCCGAGATCTTGCGGCCGTGCTCATGGACGAAGTCGCTGGCGGATTTGCCCGGACCGAGGATGAACCGCAGCCAGCGCCCGCGCTTGCGCCCGGTGCCGATCTCGCTGCGGCGGATGAAATCTCCTTCCGACACCACGCCCACCAGCTTGCCGGTAGCGTCGACCACCGTGAGGCCGCTCACATGTCGCTTCAGCATGATATTAGCCGCCTCGACGATGCTGGTGTCGGGGGTAACCGAGATGACCGACCGGGTCATGATCTGGTGGGCGCGCATGGACAACTCCGCTGGCATGTCAATTTCAACGGACAAAGCCTAGTGAGTCCATCGGGGTGCGGTTTGACTCAGGTCAAGCGGACAAAGCTTGCCTTGATTGACCGATTTTGATCCGTGCCGCGATTTGATGCAGCTCAACGCGCACCGGAAGCGTCGCCATATCCTGCCGCAGGCGTAGAACAGAAGCCCGCAGGAACAATGAGCCATGAGCGTCGTAAAAATATTTCCACGGGCCGAAGCGCCGCTGCAAGCTCCCGCTACCAGGCCGGCTGCCGGGATTCACGAAAGGGTCGCAGGCACGCCGGCTGACTGCACTTGCCCGCAAACAACGGATTCGTATCCACTCGATCGCGCGTTTCATGCCATGCTGGCGCGGTTCACGGGCGGAATCTCGCCTGTGGCCTTGTCGCTCGCCTGGCTCGATTGGGGCGCGCATCTTGCGGCGGCGCCTCAGCACCAGATGGAGCTCTTCCGCAATATCTTCCGCGACTCAGGCCGCTTCCTGGAAGCTGCCGCTCACGCGACATCCAAAGAACCATGGTCCGTCATTCGGCCGCAGGCGCGGGATCGCCGCTTCAAGGACCGGCAATGGGAAGCCGCGCCGTTCAATCTGCTTGCGCAGGCGTTTCTGCTCACCGAGCGCTGGTGGCACGATGCCACGACCGGCATACGCGGCGTGTCGCACGCAAATGAGGGCATCGTCGAGTTCTCGATGCGCCAGATGCTCGACATGCTGGCGCCCTCGAACTTCGCCGCCACCAATCCGCAGGTGCTGGAAAAAGCGTTCCAAAGCGGCGGGGAGAACTTCGTGTTCGGCTGGCAGAACTGGTGCAGCGACCTGATGCGCCTGCTCTCCGGCTCGAAGCTGGCCGGCGAGGATCAGTTCGTCGTTGGCAAGACGGTGGCGGCTTCGCCCGGCAAGGTCGTCTACCGCAACAGCCTGATCGAGCTGATCCAGTACCATCCGACGACTGCGCAGGTGCGGCCGGAGCCGATTCTGATCGTGCCGGCCTGGATCATGAAGTACTACATCCTCGATCTGTCGCCGCAGAATTCCCTGGTCAAATACCTGACCGCTCAGGGCTTCACCGTCTTCGCGATCTCCTGGCGCAATCCGGATGCGAACGATCGGGATGTTGCCTTCGACGACTACCGCAAGCTGGGCGTGATGGCCGCGCTGGACATGATCGGGCAGATCGTGCCGGGCCGGAAGATCCATGCGCTCGGCTATTGCCTTGGCGGGACGTTGCTGTCGATAGCCGCGGCGGCCATGGCGCGGGACGGCGATAGCCGTCTCGGCACCGTCACGCTTCTCGCGGCGCAAACCGATTTCACCGAGGCCGGCGAATTAACGCTGTTCATCAACGAGAGCCAGGTTGCCTTTCTCGAAGACATGATGTGGCAGCGCGGCTATCTCGACACGACACAGATGGCGGGCGCGTTCCAGCTCCTGCGCTCCAACGAGCTGATCTGGTCGCGGCTCTCGCGTGATTATCTGATGGGCGACGGCTCGCCACCGAGCGACCTGATGGCCTGGAATGCCGACGCCACGCGGCTACCCTATCGCATGCACTCGGAGTATCTGCGCAAGCTGTTCCTGAACGACGATCTGGCGGAAGGTCGCTATCGGGTCGAATGCCGGAGCGTCTCGCTGTCCGACATTCATACCCCGATGTTCGTGGTCGGCACGCTCGCCGATCACGTGGCGCCCTGGCGATCCGTCTACAAGATCCATTATCAGGTCGATGCCGACGTGACGTTCCTGTTGACCAGCGGCGGTCACAATGCCGGTGTCGTGGCGCCTCCGCAGGAGGAGGGCCACTTCTATCAGGTGCTGACCAAGGCTGCCGATGCGCCTTATGTCGGTGCCGACGAATGGCTGAAGCTGGCGCCGCGCGTCGAGGGCTCATGGTGGCCGGAATGGACCAATTGGCTGGCGGCACGTTCCGGCGCCCCCTGCGATCCGCCGCAGATCGGACTTGGCGACGCCCTCGGCCTGCCGGATGCGCCGGGGGACTACGTCCACACCTAGGCCTCCGGCTCCGATCTCGGCGCGAGATCCGAAGAGCGGAACGGTTTGGCCTTGTCCAATTTGCGATAGGCCGTTGACGCCTTCCGCAACAACTTCTTCTCGCGTTTGCGGTTGAGGAAGCGACGGCTGGCATCGATTCCGGCGCCATTCAACGAGGCCGCCAGTGCCTGTCCGCGCGCATCGTCGTTCAATTGACCGAGCGAGCGTTGTGCCTTGCGCAATTGCTTGAGGATGGACTTCTGTTTCGTCGCCACCCCATCGGCGAACAGATCCGCAAGCGATTCGACCGAGTAGGTCATCCGCTTGTTGAGGAGCCGCAGCTTGTGACGTCTCTCGACATCGAGCTTCTTCAGCTTACGGGCCTTCTTGAGCAGCGTCGTCTCCCACTCGGTCAGCCGCTCCGTCGCATGGTCGGCGAGGGTGCAGCGGCGCAACCGGATCGCTTCCTTGCTGCGGCGGGTCGACCAGGGGCCGCTTTCGATCCACGTCGAGGTTTGCTCGACCAGGCGGCGATACCGCGCCGATTGCAGCGCACGCGCCAGCAGCCGATGGCTCTCCGCGCGTTTCTCGTCCCAGCGCTGAAGCTCGGCGACCACGGCGAGCTCGTCGCTACTCTCTGCGACGATCCGCTCGATGGCCACGTCGAGGTCCCGCACCATGCCGAGCTGACTGTTCAACCATTTCAGTTCGGCCCAGACTTCCGGTCGCACGTTATCGTCGACCATCGGCGAGAAGAAGCGGATGGCAGTCCGCAGATGCGTCAGTGCGATCCGGATCTGGTGCAGCGCATCCGGATCGCCGCGGCAGGTGCCGTCGTGCTGAGCGATCACCGCGCCGAGGTGTCGGCGGGCGATGATGCGGAAGGCCGTGTCGCAGGCCATGCCGGGGCTGAGGCGGGCGGGCAGGACATTGCGCCGCGTTGCCGGCTTGGCATGCGTATTTGCCGTCGAGCGCGTGGTGGGTCGCGACTTCCTTGCCCGCATCAGTCTGATTGCCTTGTTTGCCCCTCAGCGATGACGTTCCGGCAGTTCTGAAGCGTCTGCTCTTGTGTCCCGGATGCATCGATCGTCGCCCAGCCGACATGGCCGATATTATAGTGCTCCTGCAGCGCGGCAACCTCCGGCGTGGCGTCCGATGCGTCTCCCCGGCGGTTGCCGATGCGCGCTTGCCGGGTTGCAAGGTCTGCGACCAGGAACAGCCCGTTCAACGTCACATTGCACTCGCGCGCCAGCGCCGCGATCGCATCGCGTTCGTCCTCGCGCGCGAATACGCCGTCGACGATCGCCGAATGGCCCTGCGCCAGCACCCGGCGGGCCTGCTGCACCAGCGTGTCATAGGCGCGGGCCGTGACCTCCGGCGTATAGGCTGAAGGCGGCAGGCGGTGGGTGTCCTCGACCCCGAACATCTGCTTGCGGACGAGATCGCTGCGCAGCACGACGGCGCCCGGCTCCGGTGCCACGACCGGCGCGAGCGCGTGCGCCAGGGCGGTCTTTCCGGTGCCGGACAGTCCGCCGACCGCAATCAGACGCGGAGCAGGAGGACGGATCAGCGTCCCGGCGAGGTCGAAATAACGCCGTGCCTGGTCGACGATGCCGGGATCGTCGGAGTGCGGCGGCTTCAGTCGCGCCAGCGCCACCTGGGCGCGGATCGCCGCCCGGATGGACAGGAACAGCGGCAGGGTCGAGAGCGCATCGAGATTGTCGGCCGGAGTCGCGGCGAGATAGCGGTTCAGCACCATGTTTGCCGCGCTCGGCTGGTGGTGCTGCAACAGGTCCATCAGCGTGAATGCGAGATCGTAGAGCACGTCGATCGTCGCCATCTGCACGTCGAACTCGATCGCGTCGAACAGCACGGGGCGATCATCGATCATGACGATGTTTGCCAGATGCAGATCGCCATGGCAGCGGCGCACGAAGCCCCGGCGGCCGCGCTCTGCGAGCAGGGGACGAATACGCAGATAGGCCGCATCCGAAGCCTTCCCGAGTCGCTCGATCGCGTCTGCGCTGAAGTGGCCACCGGCCCGCAGACCATTCGTGTTGCCGTCGATCAGGGCCGGAATGGAGGAGACCCATGCCTTTCCGTCGGCGCGCGTCGCCGCCGCATGCGAAGCGGCGATTGCGTCAGCGGCGGCCGAGGCAAGCTTCGCGTCCAGCGGTCCCGCCTCGGCCAGATGATCCAACGTCCTGCTTTCGTCGAAGCGCGACATGTCGACCGCATACTCGATCGGCCGGCCGGCGCCCTCGACCTTCACCGATCCATCCGGCTCTTCCGTGATCGCCACAACGCCATGATAGATCTGCGGCGCCAGGGGCCGGTTGATCCGGATCTCCTCCTCGCAGGCCGCCTTGCGCTTTTCGAGCGTCGAATAGTCGAGGAAGGGAAACCGGACGGCGCGCTTGATCTTCAGCGCACGCTGTGCGTCCAGGAACACCGAGGCGGCATGCGTGTCGATGCGCATCACGCCGGGATGGTCGGTCAGCATCCGAAAGATGCGCTCCTGAGCCGCCGTGTCATCCTTCATCGAAGCGGACATGGCAAGCACCATCAGGGCGTCAGCACGGCCGCGCCGAGGATCTGGCCATTCCGCAGCATGGTCAGCACCTCATTGGCCTGATCGAGCGGAAACGCCGTCGTCTCGGTCCGCACGCCGGCTTGCGGCGCGACCTTGAGAAAATCGAGGCCATCCTGCCGGGTCAGGTTGGCGACCGAGACCAGCTGCCGTTCCTGCCACAGCAGATCATACGGAAAGCTTGGAATGTCGCTCATGTGGATGCCGGCGCAGACGACGCGACCACCTTTGCGCACGGCGCGCAACGCCGCCGGGACCAGCTCGCCGGTTGGCGCGTAGATGATCGCGGCGTCGAGCGGCTCGTCGGGCACCTGGTCCGATGACCCCGCCCAGACAGCGCCGAGACGGCGGGCAAGATCTTGTGCAGCGGCATCGCCGGCCCGCGTGAATGCATGGACGGAGCGTCCCTGCCAAGCCGCGACTTGCGCAATGATGTGGCCGGCCGCGCCGAAGCCATAGAGACCGAGCCTCTCGGCGGGGCCGGCCAGGACCAGCGAGCGCCAGCCGATCAACCCCGCGCACAGCAGGGGCGCAATCTCCACGTCGCTGCCGGACTCGCCGAGCGGAAAAGCGTAACGTGCGTCGGCGATGGTGTGGGTCGCGTAGCCGCCGTCGCGCGTGTAGCCGGTGAACAGCGGTGCATCACAGAGGTTTTCCATACCCTCGCGGCAGAAGCGGCATTTTCCGCAGGTGAAGCCGAGCCAGGGAATGCCGACCCGGTCACCAGGCGCATGTGTCGTCACATTCGCGCCGATGAGGTCGACCCGGCCGACGATCTCGTGGCCAGGCACGATCGGATAGCGGATGCCGGGCAGCTCGGCATCGACGAGATGAAGATCGGTCCGGCATACACCGCAGGCGCTGATCTTCACCCGGATCTGACCCTCGCCCGGCATCGGGTCGGGCCGCTCCTCCATCCGGAGCCGCGCTCGTGGGGCCGGCAACACCATCGCACGCATGTCTGTCTCCGGGGCGAACCGCTCCGACTGAAGTATCCATAGAACGGCCGAGTGGCCAGTCCTTGACGTCAGTCAACGCCTGTTCCCCGGTGATCGGACGGAGTTCCCCCCGGTCTTGACGCGGATCAAGGGTCTCGACGACAGGCCGCTTATCATGGTCGCTCAGGAGAATTCCGATGCCCATCAAGGACGTGTTTCTGCCTCTCGTCGGCCAGCCGCGTGGGCCAGCCCTGGTTGCGATCGAGAAATGCGTTTCTGTCGCCGCCGATCTCGGCGCCAGGATCACCGCGCTCGCGCTCGAGGAAGATGTTTTCGAGCGACCGAAGGTGATGCTGCCTGACGATCGCGAATTCGCGCAGGCTAGCCTCGAGGCGAGCGACATGCAGCAGCTGCTGAATGCCTTTACTAACGCGGCTTGCCGCGCCAACATCCGCGCCCAGAGCCGGTCGGGCAAGGTGCCTGCGGATCAGATCGGAGCGATCCTGGCCGAGCATGCCCGCTTCAGCGACCTCGCGCTGGTTCCCGTGAAACCACACGACAGTCGAACGGAGGCCATTGTGGAGGCGTTGTTGTTCGAATCCGGACGGCCTCTTCTGCTCTGTCCCGAACATCGCGCCGACGAGCTCCGGCCCGAGTTCGAGAACGTCATGATTGCGTGGGATCATTCTGCACGGGCCGCGCGTGCGATCGGCGATGCCTTGCCTGTTCTTCGGGCTGCCAGTTCGGTGCGTGTGCTGACCGTGGCGGAGGACAAAACGGACGCGGTCGTCCGATCCGGAACGGCACTCGTCGACCATTTGCGGGAACACGGCGTCTTTGCCTCGTTCGAAACCACGAAGGTGGGCGGCCGCTCGACCGGCAAAGTATTGGGAAGCTGGGCGAATTCCCATGGCATCGATGCCATCGTGATGGGCGCCTATCATCATTCTCGCCTGAACGAGATCGTGTGGGGCGGTGTGACAAAGACCGTCATTGGCCAGCCACCATGCTGGGTTATGATCTCGCACTAGGCGTCTTCTTCCAGCCGGATCGTCCAATCATCGGAACCGCCGCTGGCGCGGCGCATTTGTTTTCATGTCGACTTATCGTCTGAACAACCTGCTGTCGCCGCGCTCGGTTGCGCTCGTCGGCGCGAGCGCGCGTCCGGCGTCCGTTGGACGCGCGGTCCTGGAAAACATTCGGAAAGCGGGATTCAAGGGGCGGTTTGGCCTCGTCAATCCGCGCCACGCCGAGATCGGCGGCCTCGCCGCGGTGAAGAGCCTGGACAGGCTGGACTTCGTGCCCGAGCTCGTCGTCGTCACCGCGCCCGCGGGCGAGATTCCAGGCATCGTCGAGCAGGCCGGCCGTCGCGGATCTGCGGGTGCGCTGATCGTCTCGGCCGGTCTCGGCCAGGGACCGGGATCGCTGCACGAGGCGACCAGCGCAGCCGCCCGCAAACACGGCATGCGGCTGATCGGGCCGAACTGCCTCGGCATCATGATGCCGGGCGTCAGCCTGAATGCCAGTTTCGCTGCGCACATGCCGGGGTCCGGCAACCTCGCGCTGATCTCGCAATCGGGCGCCATTGCCGCCGGCATGGTGGATTGGGCTGCGCAGCGCGGCGTCGGCTTCTCCGGCATCGTCTCGATCGGCGATCAGATCGACGTTGACATTGCCGATCTGCTCGACCATTTCGCGATGGATCACAAGACCCGCGCGATCCTGCTCTACATCGAGGCGATCAAGGACGCGCGCAAGTTCATGTCGGCGGCGCGCGCGGCCGCGCGGGTGAAGCCCGTCGTCGTGGTGAAGTCCGGCCGCATGGCGCAGGGTGCGAAGGCCGCTGCCACGCATACCGGGGCGCTCGCCGGTGCCGACGCCGTCTATGACGCGGCGTTCCGCCGCGCGGGCGTGCTGCGGGTGTCCGACCTGCGCGAGCTGTTCGACTGTGCCGAGACACTCGGCCGCGTCGAATCGCCGACCGGAAAGCGTCTCGCCATTCTGACCAACGGTGGTGGCATCGGCGTCCTCGCCGTCGATCGATTGGTCGAGCTCGGCGGTATTCCGGCAACCATCTCGACTGACGCGCGCAGGAAGCTTGATGCGGCGCTGCCGCCGACCTGGTCCGGTGCAAACCCCGTCGACATCGTGGGCGACGCCGACGCTGCGCGTTACGCAGCGGCGCTGGAGGAACTGCTGGCCGATCGCGACAACGACGCAGTCCTCGTCCTCAACGTGCAGACCGCGATCGCATCGGCCGCCGAGATCGCCAAGACCGTGACGGAGCTCGTCGCCAAGTATCGCGAGCAGCACCGCCGATGGGCAAAGCCCGTGCTGGCGGCCTGGGTCGGGGCCGATCAGCACATCATCCAGGCACTCTCCAGCGCCGGCGTGCCGAACTATCCGACCGAGGACGACGCCGTGCGCGGCTTCATGCATCTGGTCCGGCACCGGGAAGTCGTGGAGGAGCTGACCCAGGTGCCTCCCGCGATGCCCGATACGTTCGTTCCGGATGCCAGCGAGGCGAGAGAGATCGTCACAGCCGCGATCGCGGACGGCCGCCAGTGGCTCGAACCCGTCGAGATCAAGCACCTGCTCGAAGCCTACGATATCGCGATGGTGCCGACCTGTGCGGCAGCCGATGTCGAGCAGGCGGTAGCCTATGCAAAGGACATCTTCGCGCAAGGCGGCACCGTCGTGCTGAAGATCATGTCGCGGGACATCACCCACAAATCCGATGTCGGTGGCGTCGTGCTCAACCTGACGACGCCGGAGGCCGTGCGCGCGGCGGCGACGGACATACTTGCGCGAGCGCGAAAGCTGCGACCCGAGGCGCGCATCGGCGGCGTCATCGTCCAGGCCATGGTCGTCAAGGCAAAGGCGCGCGAGCTGATCCTCGGCCTTGCCGACGATCCGACCTTCGGCACGGTGGTGGTTTTCGGCCGCGGAGGCACGGCGGTGGAGATCATCAACGACAAGGCGCTGGCGCTGCCGCCGCTCGACCTGCAACTGGCCCGCGATCTGATCGACCGCACGCGCGTGTCGCGGCTGCTGAAGGCCTATCGGGACGTGCCGGCGGTGAAGCACGACGCCGTCGCCATGGTGCTGGTCAAGCTGGCGCAGATGGCGGCCGACATTCCCGAGATCCGCGAATTCGACATCAACCCGCTCCTGGCCGACGAAACCGGCGTGACCGCGGTGGACGCCCGCGTCGCGGTCGGACCGCCACAGCGGAAGTTCGCCGGCTCCGGCCCGGCCAATTTCGCCGTTCGCGCTTATCCGTCGCAATGGGAGCGACGCCTCAAGCTCAAGGAGGACTGGCGCATCTTCGTGCGGCCCATGCGCCCCGAGGACGAGCCGACCATCCACGAATTCCTGCGTCACGTCACGGCGCACGACCTTCGTCTGCGCTTCTTCGCCCCGATGAAGGAGTTCACCCACGAGTTCATCGCACGCCTGACCCAGCTCGACTATGCGCGCGCGATGGCCTTCATCGCATTCGAGGAGGCCAGCGGCGAAATGGTCGGCGTGGTCCGGCTCCATTCCGACTCGATCTACGAGACCGGCGAATACGCGATCCTGCTGCGGTCCGACCTCAAGGGCAGGGGACTCGGCTGGGCCCTCATGCAGCTGATCATCGACTACGCGCGGTCGGAAGGATTGAAGACCATATCGGGCGACGTGCTGCAGGAGAACACAGTGATGCTCGACATGTGCCGGCAGCTCGGCTTCGAGGTCAAGCCGGACCCGGCCGAGCCTGAAATCTGCGACGTCAGGCTCAAGCTCTGAGCGTGTCGGCTACGATTGCGCCTCGGCCGAACTGGCATCATTGGACGACCTGGCCGTCGTCCGCAGAGTCTTGATGATGATCGCGATCAGCGGCAGCAGCACCGGCACGATCGTGCTCAGCGGGTGGTGCACCGCGCCCGACACCTGGGCCTGGAGCGCACGGGCCTCGAGCTGGAGGGCTTCGATGGAGGTGTCGTGAATTTCGTTGGCGAGTTCGATGTCACGCCCCGACGGAGCGCGGCCGGCGATCAGGAAGAGAGCGGCCGCGATGACGAAATTGACGGCGCCGAGGATGGCAGCCGCGGTAATCGCGCTCCAGATCTGCACCAGTGCGAAATAGGCCGACAGCTCCAGCATCAGCAGCCCGAACGCGGCGATCAGCGCCGCGAAGGCACGCAGGCCGAGGCCGATCAGCAAATGGCGCAGCCTGATGTCGGCGATGATCCTGTCGGTGCGCCACAGCACGCGCAGATGTTTGACGACATTCTCGGTATTCACCTAGTGTCTCCTCAGCATGAAGCCGACAACCACGCCCAGCGCGAAGGCAGAGGCGAGCGATGTGATCGGACGCTCCGCAACGAGGCCCTGGAGCGTCTCCCTCTCCTGTTCGACGGTCTCGCCGAGATCGGCGAGTGCGGCCCTGATCTGATCGGCGAGCGCATCAGTGCGAGCTTTCGAGCTCTCGAACATCTCCTCGCCGGCGGTGCTCAACAGGTGCGTGACGTCGACCTTCAGCGTGCGCAATTCCTCGCTCATCCTGTCACTGTCGAACATGGATTTGGTGTCCTCATTAAATTCAAACGAGCCTAAGACCAGCCCGTGCGATCGCGCTTGATTTGCGTCAAGAGGCGGAGCCCGTTCGGGGTCTTGAGACAAGTCAATCCGGCCGCCACATGCTGGCCTAGAAATGCCGGCTGAATGGGGACCGATTGTCCCGATGAGGTGGAAAGCGTGAACCACGAACCGCTGCTGCACGCGACGCCGTCCGGCGACGTGCTGAAATTGCGCCCCGAGGGGCCCTGGACCGCCGCGAACGTGGTGACGCTCGAGACCTTGTCCCGCTCGGTCGGGGCCGACGTCGATCGTTCGCGCGCCGTATCCTTGGACATGTCGGGGATCAGCGCGCTCGATACGCTCGGCGCCTGGGTCCTGGAGAAGCTGTCGCGCAGGGCCGCCTCGTCAGGCAGGCCAGCCGAATTCGTCGGCGTCGCCGATCATTTCAGCGGGCTGATGGACGAGGTGCGCCAGGTCAACCGCCGCACGCCGGCTCCGGCGGCCGCGCCCAATCCGGTTCTGGCGCGGCTGGGTGATCTCGGCAAGTCCACGGTCGGGGCGCGGGAGGACATCACGATCTTCCTCCAGATGCTCGGCGCGTTGTTCATGGCCGTCATCGGCGTGCTGCGCCGGCCGCGTTCGCTGCGGCTGACCTCTCTGGTGTATCAGCTCTACCGCATCGGATGGCAGGCGATCCCCATCGTCACGCTGATCACCTTCCTGATCGGCGCCATCATCGCGCAGCAGGGCTTCTTCCACTTCCGTAGATTCGGCGCGGAATCATACACGGTCGACATGGTCGGCATCCTGGTGCTGCGCGAGCTCGGCGTGCTGATCGTCGCCATCATGGTCGCGGGACGGTCGGGGAGCGCCTACACGGCCGAGCTCGGCTCGATGAAGATGCGCGAGGAGATCGACGCGCTCTCGACCATGGGGCTCGATCCGGTCGACGTCCTGATCCTGCCGCGCGTTGCGGCCCTGGTCGTTGCGCTGCCCATCCTCACCTTCATCGGATCGATCGCCGCGCTCTATGGCGGCGGGCTGGTCGCGCAGTTCTATGGCGACATGGGGCCGGCGATCTACATCGCGCGCCTGCACGAGGCCATTTCCGTCGCACATTTCGAAGTGGGCATCCTGAAGGCGCCGTTCATGGCGCTGGTGATCGGGATCGTGGCCTGCAGCGAGGGATTGCGCGTCAAGGGCAGCGCGGAGTCGCTGGGGCGGCAGACCACGACGTCGGTGGTGAAATCGATCTTCCTGGTGATCGTGCTCGACGGCCTGTTCGCCGTGTTCTTTGCCTCGATCGGAATGTGACGATGGATCGACCACAAGACGAGTTCGCCATCCGCGTCCGTGACCTCGTGGTCGGCTTCGGCCGTCAAACCGTGCTCGACCATCTGTCGCTCGACGTCCGCCGCGGCGAGATCCTCGGGCTGGTGGGTGCCTCCGGCGGCGGCAAATCGGTCTTGATGCGGACCATCATCGGCCTCATCCCGCGCCGGAGCGGGACCATCGAGGTCATGGGACAACCCGCCGGCGGCCACGGCCGCGGCGCAGCGATGGCCTGGGGCATCCTGTTCCAGCAGGGCGCGCTGTTCTCCTCGCTGACGGTGCGCCAGAACGTCCAGTTTCCCTTGCGCGAAAATCTCGTCCTGTCGCAGGAGCTGATGGACGAGATCGCGATCGCCAAGCTCGAGATGGTCGGCCTGCGTGCGGAGGACGCCGACAAATATCCGGCGGAGCTGTCCGGCGGCATGACCAAGCGCGTGGCGCTGGCGCGCGCGCTCGCGCTCGATCCGCCGATCCTGTTCCTGGACGAGCCGACCTCGGGCCTCGACCCCATCGCCGCCGGCGAGTTCGACGCGCTGATCAAGACGCTGCAAAAGACCCTGGAGCTCACCGTGTTCATGGTGACCCATGACCTTGCGAGCCTGACCACGGTCTGCGACCGCGTCGCCGCGCTCGCCGACGGCAAGATCGTGGCGATCGGCCCGATGCGCGAATTGCTGCAATCCGAGCATCCCTGGGTGCGCGCTTACTTCCACGGCAAGCGCTCGCAGATGCTGCAACACGAGATGAGATGAGAGATGGAAACCCGCGCTCCCTATGTGCTGATCGGCAGTTTCGTGTTGGCCGCGATCGTCGCAGTGTTCGGCTTCGTCTATTGGCTGAACAACACCGGCGGCATCGGCCCGCGCACCAGCTACCACGTGCAATTCCAGGGGCCGGTGCCCGGCCTGCTGGTTGGCGCGGGCGTGCTGTTCAACGGCATTCGGGTCGGAGAGGTCACCCAGCTCGGGCTCGCGCCTGATAACCCGCGCTTCGTCAATGCCACGATCTCGGTTGCCACCGCGACGCCGGTGCGTGCCGACACCAAGGTCGGCCTCGAATTCCAGGGCCTGACCGGCGTTCCCGTGGTGACATTGGAGGGGGGCGTGATCGTCGCCAAGTCCGGCGAGCTGCCGACCTTGATCGCGGAGGCCGGCGCAGGCCAGAGCATGACGCAGGCGGCGCGCGATGCGCTGCGGCGGGTCGACACGGTGCTTCAGGACAATTCCGGCCCGCTGAAGGACACCATTGCCAATTTCAAGACCTTCTCCGACGGGCTCGCGCGCAACACCGGCAAGATCGACGGCATCCTGGCAGGCCTCGACAAGATGACCGGCGGTGGTACGCCCGCGCAGAAGGTCACCTACGACCTGCGCACGCCGCAGAATCTCGGGCCGGCCGGCAAGACGCTATCGGCCTCACTGGCCATTCCCGAGCCGACGGCGGTGGCGATGCTGCAGACCCAGCGCATGCTGTTCGCGCCTAGCGGCGACAGGCCGGGCTTTGCGGACTTCCTCTGGGCTGACAGCATTCCGAAACTGGTGCAGGCGCGCCTGATCGACAGTTTCGAGAACTACGACATCGCCCACGCCCCGCTGCGCACGACGGATCTCGGGCCGGCGGACTACCAGCTCCTGCTCGACATCCGGCGCTTTCGGATCGCGACGGATGGGGAGGCTCGGGCCGAGATCGGACTGTCGGCTCGGATCGTCGACAAGAATGGCAAGGTGATCGCATCGCGGCTCATCGAGGCCAGCGAAAAGCTCGACAAGGTCGAACCGGCCGCTTCAGTCGCCGCCTTCGATGCCGCCTTCGCGCGCATCGCCAAGGAGCTGATCGGATGGACCGTGCAGGCGGTGTGAGGGGTGACTATTCCAGCGTCTTCAGGTAGGACAGCAGGTCGTGGATCTGGTCCGGGCTGAGTTCGAAGGCCGGCATGTCGGCATGTCCGGTGGAGATCCCCTCGGCCAGCGCCTCACCAAGGCTGTTGATCGGATAGCGCCGATGCAGGTTGCGTAGCGGAGGCGCGATCTCCAACGGGCTCTTGGAGGCGCGGTCGATCGCGTGACAGCGTGCGCAATTGGCTCGGGCGAAAGCCTTGCCGCGTTGTTCGGCGGCCGGGGCCGCGAGCGCAGGCGTGATCAGAAGCAGCCCAATCAGGCCGTGACGCAGTGCGCTTTGCAGCATGGAATCATCCCGTCGAACCGTGGACGCAGAATAAGAGCGGGATGCCAGCCAAATTTGATCTGGGTCAATCGGCTGCGGCACGGTGCAGTAAAATGCAGCCGCGCGGTGGACTCGGCCTGACGTCGGGAGCGGCCGGCGTGGGGAGCGATGGATGAGGCCTTCCGTGGTCACGAGTGAGCCGAACGGACATCATTGCGACGATTGTGCCGTGCGTGGAGCGGCGGTCTGCTCGTCGCTCGATGCAGCCGAACTCCGGGAGTTCGAGCATCTCGGCCGCCGCGTCCATTTCGATTCGGGCGAGACCGTGTTTTCCGAGGAGGACATCACGACCTCGTTCTACAACGTCCTCGAAGGCGTCATGCGGCTGTACAAGCTGCTGCCTGACGGCCGGCGGCAGATCGTCGGCTTTGCCTTGCCCGGTGACTTCCTCGGGATGAATCTGTCCGGCCGGCACAATTTTTCGGCCGATGCGATCGGCGTGGTGAAAGTGTGCCAATTCCCAAAAGGGCCTTTCGGCCGTTTCATCGAAGACCGGCCGCAATTGCTCAGGCGCATCAACGAGCTGGCCATTCGCGAGTTGAGCCAGGCGCGCGACCATATGGTCCTGCTCGGCCGCCGCTCGGCCGACGAGAAGGTCGCGACCTTTCTGCTCGGCTGGCGTGAGCGGCTGGTCGCGCTCAACGGTCCGTCCGACATGGTCGCGCTTCCGATGAGCCGTCAGGACATCGCCGATTATCTCGGCCTGACCATCGAAACCGTCAGCCGCACCTTTACCAAGCTTGAGCGTCTCGGCGTGATCGAGATCATTCACGGCGGCATCAGCCTGCTCGATCCGGCCCGTGTCGAGGCCATGGCCGCAGCCTGACCTCATCTCCGGGACTCTCTCGGCAATTTGATCCCGATCAATGACGGCGGCCATGCCCCGCAAAATAATGCCGGAGACAAATCCGGGGGGATGATGCCTGCTGACGCGTTGCTGGTGACCGTTGTCGTCGTCGCGATCTTTGTGGTGTTCGCCGCAGTTCTGGCCTGGGCTGACCGGCAAACCAGGGCGGGTCGGCTTGATCCGGATTCCAGGCACTGAAGCCTTCTGCAGGTCCAGGTCCAGGTCCAGGTCCAGGTCCAAGTCCAAGTCCAAGTCCAAGTCCAAGTCTAGGTTTAGGTCCGAGTCCGGCGCGCCAGGGTCGATGCTCGCCTGGGCGGGCGCTGGCCCTCGGCAGCGTCTCGACGCAATCGCGGTTTGCGTAATCCGCAACTCTGCGTCGAAGAGGACGCATCGCCGCAGCTTTTGGCTGCTGACTTCCTCGTTACGGGCCTTTTCGTGGCATTTGCCTCAAATCGCGCGCGTGCTTTCCGGTTGAAATGCCTGGTAACGTTGACTACGCAGGAACTCAGTGCCTCGTAGTCTTAGGAGCCCCGCGGCGTGCCTCAGGACAAGACCGGCGATCCCCGACAACCGGCGGGCAACAAACTATCGGTCCTGCGCAAGCATCCGATCTTCGCGGATCTGGAGCCGGAAGCGCTCGATCAACTCTGCCGCTACGCCAAGCACACCACCGTCAAGCGTGGCGCGACGATCGCCGCCAAGGGCGATCCCGGCAACAGTCTGTTCGCGGTGATCGCGGGGACAGTCAAGATTTCCTCCTCATCGCCTGATGGGCGGAACGCTATTCTCAATCTGATCGGCCCCGGAGAAATCTTCGGCGAGATCGCCGTGCTCGACGGTGCGCCCAGGTCGGCGGATGCGACCGCAAATACCAATTGCGAGCTCTACGTCATCGATCGCCGGGACTTCCTGCCGTTCGTGAAGAGCCAGCCGGCGCTGGCGATGAAGTTCATCGAGCTGCTGTGCGCGCGTCTGCGCTGGACCAGTCAGCAGGTCGAGCAGGTGATCCTGCAGAATCTGCCGGGCCGGCTTGCCAGTGCACTGCTCGGTCTCACCGAAGAGCGCAAGCTGGATTCCGGCAGCGGCACGCTCGCCATCACGCAACAGGAGATCAGCGAGATGGTCGGGATGACGCGCGAGAGCATCAACAAGCAATTGCGCGCCTGGGCCGGCCGCAACTGGGTCCGCCTCGAGCACGGCGCCATCGTCGTGCTCGATACGGACGCGCTGCGCGAGCTCGCCGAGAGTGGCCTCGGCGGCGAGTGACGCCGTCGGCCTACGGTCGATGCTGGCGACCGCGCGGGGCCTCGATTGGAGGCGTCAAGTCACGGGCTAGCGACGTCGAGCCGGCCCGCCATACCCACCATAGTGCGAATTGCGCCAGAAATCGATCGATGCAAGTCTTGCATCGATCGATGCCGGATTTGGCTTGGACAGAGAATGCCGCCCGCCCTAGGGACGACATTGGCGCTTGACTTCACACCTGAAGCGGAGCGACCCAAGGCGGCCTGCAGCCGGGCCGACAACGATATAATCGATCTCAATCAACCCAGGAGGAAGCCCACATGAAGACGCTCACCGGTATCATCACAGCCGTTGCACTGGCGGTCTCAGCACCCCTGGCCACTGCACGCGATTTCCGCTCGGCTGACGTTCACCCCGCCGATTATCCGACCGTCGAGGCGGTCAAGTTCATGGGCCAGCAGCTCGCGGCGGCGAGCGGCGGCAAGCTTGGCGTGAAGGTGTTTCCGAACGGCGCCCTGGGCTCGGAGAAGGACACGATCGAGCAACTCAAGATCGGCGCGCTCGACATGATGCGGATCAACGCATCGCCGCTGAACAATTTCGTGCCCGAGACTATCGCGTTGTGTCTGCCCTTCGTCTTCAGGGACACGCAGCACATGCGCACCGTCCTCGACGGTCCGATCGGCGATGAGATCCTGGCAGCCATGGAGCCCGCGGGCCTGGTCGGCCTTGCCTATTACGACAGCGGCGCGCGCTCGGTCTATACCGTCAAGGGACCGGTCAAATCGCTGGCCGATCTGAAGGGCCTGAAGATCCGCGTCCAGCAATCCGACCTGTGGGTCGGCATGATCCAGAGCTTGGGGGCCAACCCGACGCCGATGCCCTATGGCGAGGTCTACACCGCGCTCAAGACCGGCCTCGTCGACGCTGCCGAGAACAACTGGCCGTCCTACGAATCCTCCCGGCACTTCGAAGCCGCCAAGTTCTACAACATCACCGAGCACTCCCTCGCGCCCGAAGTTCTCGTGATCTCGAAAAAGGTCTGGGACGCGCTGAGCAAGGAGGACCGGGCGATGGTCCGCAAGGCAGCCAAGGAATCGGTGCCCGTCATGCGCAAGCTCTGGGACGCGCGCGAGCAGGCCGCCCGCAAGACCGTCGAGGCCGCTGGCGTTCAGGTGGTCACGATCGGCAACAAGGCGGAGTTCGTCGATGCAATGAAGCCGGTCTACCAGAAGTTCGCCGGTAACGAGAAGCTGCAGAGCCTCGTCAAGCGCATCCAGGACACGAAGTAGGACAATTCGAAGCCGGGTCCGGCGTCGCCGCCAGGCGGCACCGGATCCCGTGAGGAGGCGCGGGATGACAGACCCACACGTCGCAAGTCACGAACAGGGGGCCGTAGCAACACGCCCGTCCACCGGCTTGCTGTCGCGGGTCAATGCCCCCATCGCGCGCCTTGGCATGTACCTGTCGGTGACAGGCCTGCTCGTCATCGTCGCCATCGTCTTCTACCAGGTGTTCGGACGTTACGTGCTCAACTCCAGCCCGACCTGGACGGAGAACCTGGCGCTGGTCCTGATCCTCTACGTCACGCTGATCGGCGCCGCCGTCGGCGTACGTGATGCCGGGCATATCGGCATGGACAGCCTGCTGGTCATGCTCCCCGATCACGCGCGGGAGAAGATCGAGATCGTGATCCACGTTCTGGTCGCCGGGTTCGGCCTCGCCATGGCCTATAACGGCTGGGTCCTCGGCGCGTCGGTGGGCACCGTGAAGATCCCCAATCTCGGCCTGCCCGAGGTGATCCGCTACGTGCCGCTGTTCGCCTCCGGCGTCCTGATCGTTTCGTTTTCCATCGAGCACATCATTGCTCTCCTGCGCGGCGAAGAGGTCGTCCCCTCATGGAACTGATCATCCTCGGCGCCACCTTCTTCGGCTTTCTGATCCTCGGCGTACCGGTCGCCTTCGCGATCGGCCTGTCGGCCATCTGCACCATCCTCTACGAAGGCCTGCCGGTCGCCGTCATCTTCCAGCAGATGATGTCGGGGATGAACATCTTCTCCTTCCTCGCCATTCCGTTCTTCGTCTTCAGCGGTGAGCTGATGCTGCATGGCGGCGTGGCCGACAAGATCGTGCAACTCGCCAAGAATCTCGTCGGGCACATCCGCGGCGGGCTCGGCATGTCGAACGTGGTCGCGTGCACGCTGTTCGGCGGCGTCTCCGGCTCGCCCGTGGCCGACGTGTCGGCGATGGGCGCGGTGATGATCCCGATGATGAAGAAGGAGGGATACGACACCGACTACGCCGTCAACGTCACCACCCACGCCTCGCTCGTGGGCGCCCTGATGCCGACCAGCCACAACATGATCATCTATGCACTCGCGGCCGGCGGCAAGGTCTCGATCGGCGCGCTGATTGCGGCCGGCCTGCTGCCGGCGCTGGTGCTGATGGTCTGCATGTTGGTTGCCGCCTACGCGGTCGCGGTGAAGCGCGGTTATCCCGCCGGCAAATTCCCGGGCTGGGCCGAGGTGGTCCGCTCGCTGGCGGCCGCGGTGCCTGGGCTTCTGATCGTCGTCATCATCCTGGCCGGCATCCTGTCCGGCGTCTTCACGGCAACCGAATCGGCGGCCATCGCCGTCACCTACTCGATCCTGCTGACTTTCTTCATCTATCGCACCATGACCTGGGGCAACTTCCTGCGCGCCGCCGCCAAGGCGGTGAAGACGACCGGGGTGGTGCTGCTGCTGATCGGCGTCTCCACCATGTTCCAGTACCTGATGGGACTTTACGAGGTGGCGGATCTCGCCGGCGCGATGATGAACAAGTTGTCGACGCAGCCCTGGGTGATCTTCCTGCTCATCAACATCATCCTGTTCGTGCTCGGCACGTTCATGGACATGGCGGCAACGATCCTGATCTGCACCCCGATCTTCCTGCCGATCGCGATGAAGGCGGGCATGGACCCGGTGCAGTTCGGCATGCTGATGCTGATCAATTGCGCCCTCGGGCTCAACACGCCGCCGGTCGGAACGACGCAATTCGTCGGCTGCGCCATCGGCGGCATCTCGGTCGGCGCGGTGATGCGCACCATCCTGCCGTTCTATGCTGCGCTCATCGCAGCACTGATGTTCGTGACCTACGTCCCTGCATTCTCGTTGTGGCTGCCGCGCCTCTTGATGGGCTACAAGGGCTAGCAGCACCAGGGAGACATCGCCAGTGACGGACTATCGCAAGCTCTTCGATCTCACCGGCAAGACCGCGCTCGTGCTCGGCGCCGCATCCGGCATCGGCAAATCGTCGGCCGAAGCGCTTGCGGGTCTCGGTGCCCGGGTTGTCTGCGCCGATCGTGCGCTCGACGCAGCGGAGGCGACGGCCGTCGGCATTCGCGACAAGGGCGGCTGGGCGGAAGCAGCTGGCTGCGACGCCGCAAGCGCCGCGGATGTCAATGCGCTGGCCCAAACCGTGATGCAGAAGTTTCCGCGGCTCGACATCGCCGTGACGACGCCTGGTCTCAACATCCGCAAGACCATCCTCGACTACACCGAGGAGGATCTCGACCGCGTCCTCACCCTCAACGTCAAGGGCACGGTCTTTTTCTTCCAGGCCTTCGGCCGCATCATGGTTGCGCAGAAGGGCGGCAGCATCATCGCCTGCTCCTCGGTTCGCGCGGTGACCATCGAGCCCGGCCTCGGCATCTACGGCTCGACCAAGGCGGCGATCGGCCTGCTGGTGAAGGGCTTTGCCTCCGAGGTCGGGCACGCCGGCGTGCGCGTCAATGCGATCGCCCCGAGCATCGCCGAGACCGCGCTGACCGGCCCTTTCAAGCAGCGCCCCGACATCTACAATCTCTACGCCGGCCACACCGTGTTCAACCGCTGGAGCAGCGCCGACGAGGTCGCGACCGCCGTCGCCTATCTCGCCTCGGATGCCGCAAGCTATGTCAGCGGCAGCACGCTGTTCGTCGACGGCGGCTGGACCGCCGTCGACGGCCCGCCGACCGGTCTCACCCAGTTGCACAAATAGCAAAGGATGTAGCTCGGGTTGCGCTTGCACGTCGCGCGGCTCACTGGCAGGCCTCCTTCGCAACCGCAGCAGGAAGCTCCGGCGCGCGCGGCTTGAGCAAATCGCATGGGGCTTGCCGGATAAATGCGCTCGGCTGGCCGGTATTTTGGTGTTACGAACTGGGACATGAACCAGCACGCCAAAATCAACGCGAAGATCGAGATCCGCCATTCGACCTGTCCGCATGATTGCCCCTCGGCCTGCGCCCTCGATGTCGAGGTGGTCGAAGGCCGCAGCATCGGCCGCGTCCGCGGTTCGAAGAAGCAGACCTACACCGCCGGCGTCGTCTGCGCCAAGGTCGCCCGCTATGCCGAGCGCATCCATCATCCCGAGCGGCTGATCTATCCGCTGCGCCGCACCGGCCCCAAGGGTTCAGGTCAGTTCGCGCGGATCTCCTGGGACGAGGCGCTGGACGAGATCGGGCACCGATTCAATGCGGCCGAGCGCGAGTTCGGTGCGGAATCGATCTGGCCCTATTACTACGCGGGGACGATGGGGCTCGTGATGCGCGACGGGCTCAACCGTCTCACGCATGTGAAGAAATATTCGCGCTTCTACCAGACCATCTGTGCCAATGTTGCGCGCATCGGCTTTGCAATCGGCACCGGCAAGATCGCCGGCGTCGACCCGCGCGAGATGGCGCTGTCCGATCTCGTCGTGATCTGGGGCACCAATCCCGTCAACACTCAGGTCAACGTGATGACGCACGCCTCGCGCGCCCGCAAGGAGCGCGGCGCGAAGATCGCGGCGGTCGACATCTACGACAACGAGACCATGAAGCAGGCCGACATCAGGATCATCCTGCGGCCCGGCACCGACGGCGCCTTCGCCTGCGGCGTCATGCATGTCCTGTTCCGCGACGGCTACGCCGACCGAGCCTACATGGATAAGTATACCGATTGCCCCGCCGAGCTCGAGGCGCATCTGAAGTCGCGCACGCCGGAATGGGCCTCGGCGATTTGCGGCGTTCCGGTGTCGGAGATCGAGGCTTTCGCCAAGGCCGTCGGCGAGACCAAGCGGACCTTCTTCCGTCTCGGCTATGGCTTCACCCGCTCGCGCAACGGCGCGACGCAGATGCATGCGGCGCTGTGCATTCCCGCGGTGACCGGCGCTTGGCAGTATGAAGGCGGCGGCGCCTTCTTCAACAATTACGCGCTGTGGCACTTCAACGAATCCATCATCGAAGGCCACGACGCGATCGACAAGGCCACCCGCGCGCTCGACCAGTCGCAGATCGGACGCATCCTCACCGGCGATGCCGAAGCTTTGCAGGGCAAGGGTCCGGTCAAGGCGATGCTGATCCAGAACACCAATCCGATGACGGTGGCGCCGGAGCAGGCGCTGGTCCGGCAGGGCTTCGCGCGCGAGGATCTGTTCGTGGCGGTGCACGAGCAGTTCATGACCGAGACGGCGCAGAAGGCTGACATCGTGCTGCCGGCGACCATGTTCATGGAGCATGACGACCTCTATTACGGCGGCGGTCATCAGCACATCTCGGTCGGGCCGAAGCTGATCGACCCGCCGGGCGAGTGCCGCTCCAACCACGAGGTGTTGCAGGCGCTGGCGCCGCGGCTGGGCGCCAGGCATCCGGGCTTCGAGATGAGCCCGCGCGAATTGATCGACGCGACGCTGAAGCTGAGCAATCATGGCGACATCGCGGGCCTCGAAGCCGACATCTGGCGCGACCTGCAGCCGGATTTCCGCACCTCGCATTATCTCGACGGCTTCGCTCACGCCGACGGCAAGTTCCATTTCAAAGCCGACTGGGCGCATCCGCCGTTCGGCGTGACCATGGGCGATGTCGACACGATGCCCGATCTGCCGGACCATTGGGCGGTGATCGAGCACGCCGACCAGGCCCATCCGTTCCGGCTTGCGACCAGCCCGTCGCGCAGCTTCCTCAACACGACCTTCAACGAGACACCGTCCTCGCAGGCGCGCGAGGGCCGGGCCAGCGTGATGATCCACCCGTTAGATGCCGCCGCGCTCGGCATCGCCGATGGCGATGCGGTGACGCTCGGCAACGGCCGCGGCGAGACCACGCTGATCGCGACGCTGTTCGAGGGCGTGCGGCGCGGTGTCCTGATCGCCGAATCCGTTCATCCCAACAGCAACCATATCGGCGGCCGCGGCATCAACACGTTGACGGGCGCAGATACGATCGCGCCGATCGGCGGCGCGGCGTTCCACGATAATAAAGTCTGGATCAGGAAGGCGGCCTCAGCTCAAGGCGTGCACTCCGTGACGCCGTAGCCCGCGAATTCCTTTGCAATGTTCGGGTTCATCGACTTCGCCTGCGCGATATCGGTGGCGCCGTCGCCGCCGCTTCTGCGCGCAGCGATGCCGCGGCCGAACAGCGAGGACGAGGAGCGCGGGTTGCGCTGGATCGCGTCGGTATAATCCTTGATCGCCTCGGCATTGCGCCCGAGCTTGAGGTTGACGAGCCCGCGGCTGTCGAGTGCATCGCTCAAGCCCGGGTTGATCTGGAGCGCCAGATTGCAGTCGGCGAGCGCGCCTTGCGGGTCGCCCGTCGCAGCCCGGCTCCAGCAGCGGTTGTTTAGGGCTTCCGCGTCCTTGGGCGCGCGGCGGAGCACCGCGTCGAAATCCTGTATCGCGAGCGCATAGGCGCGCTTGATCGCGTAGACCTGGCCGCGTTTGTAGCGCGAGGTGACATCGTTGGCGTTGACGGTGATCCTGCGGCTGAGATCGGCGAGGACGGGATCTCGTGCCAGTTCGTCCGCATTCGGGGCGGGCTCCGCCTGCGGTACCTCGCAGACCGGCTTTTGCGGCTCGGGTGTCTGCACCTGTGGCTTGGCCGCGTCGTCCCGCGGCCGCGTCGCCGGGCTTGCGAACGAGAACTCCGTCGTCAGCGAGGAGGACAGCCAGGGCACCTGTTCGCGGTTGGTGGCGGCAACCACGCCGTTCTTGGTGTTGGTCAGGGCCTGCTCGGCGCTGATGTTCGGCGCGCGCATTTCGCGCAGCAGCTCGGCGACAAAGAGGCTGCGATCGGTCTTGCCGGTCGCCGTGACCGCGCCGAGCGCGGCGGAGTAGAGCACCAGCGTATTGCTCGGTGCGATCGCCGGCGCCAGACCGGCCGAATGGCGGCGGAAGCGCCGCTCGAACGGATTGCGGCGGGAGGCGTCGATCAGCGCGATCTTGATCGCGGCACCGCGCGTGTTCATCTCGGCGAGGATGGCGTCGAGGCTGAAGCCGTCGCGCGAGACGTCCGGCTCGGTCCAGATCTGGGCGTCGACCGGCAGCAGATAGGTCTGACGGTTGGACTGGATGGCAAAGCCGTCGAAGAAGATCAGCGCCACCGCGCCGCGCTCGATGCGGTCGTAGAAGCGGCCCAGCACCTGCCGCATGGCATCCCCGGTGAGATTGCTCTGCCTGTCGACGACGAAGCCGCCGCGCTTCAATTCCTCGGCGACGTCCTGGGCATCGTTGGCGACCTCGCTCAGGACGAACTCATTGTCGGGATATTTCGCGTTGCCGATCACCAGCGCGATCTTCGCGGCGTCGGCCGCATGGCATGCGGCGCCGCCGCTCAGCACGACCAATCCTGCCAGCAACAACATCAATGCGGCGCGCATGAAATGGCTCATCGGTGATCAAATCTCCGGTCAGGATAACGCGCGCAAGCCCCAGTTCAATCGCGAAGCGAAGTTGCGCCCACACGCTATGGTGAGGCGACCCTGCAGATTGCCCTTGCGCGCGCCGCCGGTCCTGCCGCAAATGGGTGCAAAACGGGACCAAGCGAGCGAGCATGTCATGACAGACAACACAGCCGTCATCACCGAGAAGCGCGGGCAGGCGTTCTGGATCACCATCAACCGGCCGGAGAAACGCAACGCGCTGAACGGCGAGGTCATCGCCGGGATCACAAGAGCCTATCGCGACGCGCATGAGGACAAGGACGTCCGTGTCATCGTGCTGACGGGCGCGGGCGACAAGGCGTTCTGCGCGGGCGCCGACTTGCAGAATTCCGGCGCGGCTTTCGCGATGGATCATTCCAAACCAAATGTCGACTATGCTGATCTGTTACGTTTGTCACAGAACGCCACCAAGCCCGCGATTGCGCGCCTCAGTGGTGTCTGCATGGCCGGCGGCATGGGCCTTCTGTGCATGACCGACATGGCGGTTGCGGCCGATCACGTCGTCTTCGGCCTGCCGGAGGTGAAGGTCGGCGTGTTCCCGATGCAGGTGCTGAGCCTGCTGCAGCGCATCGCTCCGCCCCGTCTCGTCAACGAATGGGCGCTCACGGGCGAGCCGTTCGACGCCAGGGCCGCGCAAGGAGCGGGCCTGCTCAACTATGTCGTGCCTGCCGCCGAGCTCGATGCCAAGGTCGACTGGCTGATCGGCCGCATCGTCGACAAATCGCCGACCGCGATCCGCCGCGGCAAATACGCCATGCGCGCGATCGCCTCGATGTCGTTCGACGAGAGCATCGCCTACACCGAAAGCCAGATCGCGCTGCTCGCGATGACCGAGGACGCCAAGGAAGGGCTGAAGGCGTTCAGCGAAAAGAGGAAGCCAGTCTGGACAGGAAAATAGTGAATATTCAGCGCGTTTGGGTAGACTTGTAGCCGCTAATGCATCTATTCCAAGGGAGGGTTGACGTTCAGCCGAATCAGAAGTGATCTTGTCCGCTCCAGCCGGCGTTTCTTTGTGGCTGTGATCAGCTGTTTGCCGGTGCGCTTGGCGTAGGTCGGCAGTTGGCGGCTCGACCGATGACGACCCGCGGCACGCAGTTCCGCATCTGTGAGATCGCTCTCGGCGCCTTCGGTGAACCCTCCGTGCCGGAATGAAGTAAACGACAGTTCCTGACGAAGGCCAGCTTCTACGACTATCTTCTTGACCACGCTGCGCAGATACCGCAGGTCTTTGCGTGGGGTAATCCATGGAAGCGGGGTTGCCGACTGGCGATGCGCGTGGTCACGCCGGAATACCAGGCCCGAGGGTGAATTCTTTGAGATATTGTCGAGCTCGGCCATAAGTTCAGGAAACAGAGCGGCCCCTGTTTCATCGAACAATGGCCACCAAGCTTCCTCCCCATTTTTTGGATGCACGATCCTAACGCTGTTTGGTCGTTCGCTTGGGCGATAGTGCGAAATGTCGAAGGCGCCAAACACGTGCTGCTCTCGTTGCAACCATTCCCATGACAACAAAGCCGCAGTTGCTATCGAATGATAGTCGAGCCGTTTCGCGGCAGCCCTGAACGCGACAAGTTCATCCCAGGTCGCAGTCGGAGTAGGCCTTAATGGTCGTCCGGGCGCACGAGATTTTAGTCCCATACGTGAAAATGGATTGCTTGCCGGCACGATCTTTTCCTGGGCACGCTGGCCAACGAACCAGGCCCGCCGGCAGCACGCCATCGCCATGTTTGCATAACGGCGACGCTCCCTAACCGTCGCATGTCCATTGCTGTCCACCTTTGATACGACCAGCAGCTTCCCATAAACTGCATCGACGAAGGCTTTCGTGAAGTCGTTCAATTGCTTTGAACCCGCCCGACTTCCATCTTTTAGCTCATGATTGGCGAAGAGCGCGAGACTACGCCTGTACAGACGTTGGGTACTACTGTCGAGTTCGCTCCATTTCTGATGGCGTTGGTAGACGCCCACTAACCAATCGAACGTGCCTGGTTCGGGAGAGACGAGCATCACGTCACTGTAGTCTCGTGAGCGCCAACTGTCGAACGCGGGCAAGAGAATTGTCACGACCCGCTCGACGGCACTGGCGTAATCGCTTCCCAGCGCTTCAGGGCGTAGATTGCAGCCCTGTCGACGAGCCCAAATTGGCGGCTCGAAATAATAGGCCATCCTATTGTTCGCCAATAATTTGCGCCTGAAATATCGAGGCGTTGGTGCGGAATGAGGCGGCATCATACAAGGCATAGGAGATCTTCCCGTCCTTTGAGATCTATTGTCCCGATAGGCACTGCAAATTGATCCATAATCGCCTTTGACCAAACTGGCTGCCGTAGCCGTCCTGTTCCGCGGCGGCCGACGGGCGGCGGAGCCTCTCCTCGTGCGATTGCACGCGCTAGTTCGCGGGTGTCCTGGAAATCCAGATAGGCTGCGGCCATGTCCGCTCTCATCAGCGCGGGCCAAGCTCCAGCACGTGGATAGCGAGCTGGCAGGGTGCCGGTCGGAGAAATTGGACCATCTGGCGTCACTTGTCCCCGCGATGAAGATGAGCTGAATGTGCAGGAGGCCGCCGCTCGAACTCGACTCTCCAGATTACTCTCGTCTTACGGTCCGCCAGGTAAGACTGGGTACGGAACATGCGGGGTCTTTTACAATGAAAGGGGCGTGCGCACTACTGTGCGGCACGGCTCAGCGGCGATAGGCTAGATTTGCGCGCAAAAAGGATGCCTTGGAAGGGCAAGACTAGCGGATAACCGAGTTTAGTCGAAGAAGTGCAAGAAGTGGAAGCAGTCATGTTTTCTCGGTACGCAGTCGCTTGGGACCGTTAGGAGGCAGCCAACTGCTTTGGCCGTATTATCAGTGGCTTTTCCGATAAGATTCACTGGAAAGCTCGGTATTAAAGGTGTTTGAGCGATTCTTTTGTCGGAATGTGGGGCCCCCTAAGCGATGGATGGCTGCTTCGAGCCTGTGGTTAGTCGGTTTCTTTTCGACCTGCCCGATGGTTGTCGGCAATGACCGCGTAGTTGGAGATGAGCCGGCTGCCGCTTCCGCTGGGCTACCGGCGCGCGACGAGAAAGTCGGCGGGCCGGTTCAACGCGTTTCCAACCGGAGTCGGCGCCGAAGCAGATGAGCTGTTGTTCCATGCCGCAGGTCAAGATCTGCGATTCGCAGGCGAATAGACTGTTTTCGCTTGCGCGCGTGCGGCCAGGGCCGCACCGGGCTCTCGTGAACCGAGCCGCGCAGCGTCTCGGCCTTGCGGCTTCGATCCCTCGCGCTAGAGCTTTGGTGCTCCTCGCCGGGGGCACTCGGGAAAGGGGCTCGCCTGCGGCGATCGCTATCACTGCCCCGTTCCCGGGTGCCGCTATTGAACCGGTCTCGTCGCTGCACTCGGACCCGCGTGCCCCTTCGGGTCGCTATGCTCACGCTCTCCGGGTGCCATTTTCCATTGCGGCGCTGCGCCCTTGGGCGCACGCCTGATCGCGAATGAGGCCCTCGGTAGATGGTGCAAGGGCTGAGAGTAAGAGTGCAGGCTGGTTTTTCCGTGACGGGTTACAAGTTGCGAGAGAGGCTCGCGGCGCCGTCGCGGAGACCCGCGATGTCAAACACTACTGCTCGCGCGCGCGTCGGCCAGGACCGGGCAACCCTCTATAACGAAATTACCGACAAGATCATTGCGGAGCTTGAGGCCGGACGCGTCCCCTGGGTTCAGCCCTGGGGTACGTCCGCGGCGAAAGCGCCGCTGGCCATGCCGAAAAATGCGTCGACTAACCGGCAATACAGCGGTGTTAACATCCTCATTCTCTGGGGAGCCGTGATCGAAGGCGGATTTTCCGGTCAAAGTTGGCTCACTTTCCGCCAGGCGCTCTCGCTTGGTGGTCACGTTCGCAAAGGAGAGCGCGGTACCACCGTTGTCTACGCGGATCGTTTCGTGCCGAATGACGAAAAGCGACGCGCCGCCGAGACCGGCGAAGATGCGCAGGCAATTCCATTCCTCAAACGCTTTACCGTTTTCAACACCGATCAGTGCGAAGATCTGCCCGGTGGTATTGCCACAGCTGCGCCGCCCCCGCCGGCAGGCCTCATCGAACCCACGGTCGAAGCCCTGATCAAGGCCAGCGGAATTCCATTCCGGATTGGTGGAGATCGCGCATTCTATGCAACCGCCGAAGACTATGTTCAGGTCCCACCGCCGCAGGCGTATTTCGAACCCATCAACTGGCACCGCACTGCGTTGCATGAGCTCGGTCATGCGACAGGGCACCCCTCGCGTCTCAACCGCGACCAGAGCGGATCCTACGGTACGAAGAAATATGCCTTCGAAGAACTGGTCGCCGAGTTGAGCTCCGCGTTCAGCTGCGCGTCGCTCGGGATCGTCCCGACTGTGCGCCACGCCGACTATATTGGCTCCTGGCTTGAAGTCCTGCGCGAAGACAATCGGGCCATCGTGCGGGCCGCCTCGCAGGCGAGCAAGGCCGCGGACTATTTGCTCGGGTTCGTTTCCGGGTCCATTGAGTCCGCGTCGCTGGATTCGATTGTGGCCGATCACGAGGCGGCGTGATGCTTGGCCTCGCGCGAGAGTGAGAGGGGGGAGGCCGTTCGCGACGGGTTGGAAGCCGAGAGAGAGTCTCACGGCCGCCCGTCGTGGAGAGCCAAAATGACGAAAGCCGTACAAAAGATCACGCTGTCGCCGTCCCGGGACATTCCCTTCAACAAGCTCGTGCTCAGCCAGTCGAACGTTCGCCGCGTCAAGGCCGGTGTCTCGATCGAGCAGCTAGCCGAGAGCATCGCGCAGCGTACGCTTCTGCAAAGTCTGAGCGTCCGAGCCGTCGTTGACGCAGATGGCAACGAGACCGGCATGTTCGAGGTGCCGGCAGGCGGCAGGCGCTATCGGGCTCTCGAGCTCCTGGTGAAACAGAAGCGGATGTCCAAGACGCAGGCGGTGCCGTGCGTCGTCCGCGAAGGGGGCATCGCCGAGGATGACTCGGTGGCGGAGAACGACGAGCGGGTCGGCCTGCATCCACTGGATCAGTTTCGGGCCTTCCAGACGCTCCGCGACCTCGGCATGAGCGAGGAAGACATCGCCGCCCGGCACTTCGTGAACCCTGCGATCGTGAAGCAGCGGCTGCGGCTGGCGTCGGTGTCGCCGAAGCTGCATGAGGTCTATGCCGAAGACGGCATGACTCTCGAGCAGCTCATGGCGTTCTCGGTCACGGCCGATCACGACCGTCAGGAGCAAGTCTGGGAGAATGTCAGCCGTTCCGGCTATGACGAGCCTTACCAGATCCGGCGCTTGCTCACCGAGAACACCGTACGCGGGTCCGATCGCCGCGCCCAATTTGTGGGCCTTGATGCCTATCAGAACGCGGGTGGCGGCGTTCTGCGGGATTTGTTCGAGCACGACGACGGCGGCTGGCTTCAGGACGTCATGTTGCTCGACCGCCTCGTGACCGAAAAGCTCAAAGCCGAAGCTGAGACGATCGCGGCCGAAGGCTGGAAGTGGATCTCGGTCGCCGTAGAGTTTTCTTACGGTCACACCCAAGGCCTAAGAGAAATCGGGGGCAGACCTGTCGATCTCTCGCCTGAGGAGCAGGCCACTATCGATGCGCTGAACGCCGAGCAGGCCAAGCTCGAAACCGATTACCAGGATGCCGACGAATTGCCCGACGAAGTCGATCAGCGTCTCGGCGAAATCGAAGCGGCACTGGCGGCATTCGAAGACCGGCCGATGCACTACGAACCGACCGAGATCGCCCGAGCTGGTGCCTTCATCAGCATCAACTCCGAAGGACGCCTCTCCGTGGATCGGGGTTACGTTCGGCCAGAGGACGAGGTGCCGGCAACTGATTGTGACGTCGGGCAGGATGCCGGTGCGTTGTCGACCGAAGGTCAAGAAGAGGGCGCTTCCGTTCAGCGGACGGTGATCGCGGTCGCGGGTAGTGCTCCCGATGCTGAAGAAGATGATGAGGATGCGGCCAGGCCTCTGCCGGATCGGCTGATCACCGAGCTGACAGCGCATCGTACACTGGCACTGCGCGATGCGCTGGCAGAAAACCCTGCGATCGCATTCCAGGCGGTGCTGCATAACTTCGTGCTGACGGCCTTTTACCGGTTCGCATCGTCCGGGAGCTGTCTTGAAATCGGCCTTCGCACGCCGAACTTCCCTGCTCAAGCTCCGGGGCTGAGGGAGAGCGCGTCCGCGAAGGCCGTCGAGGCGCGCCATGAGTCCTGGAAGGCGCGGTTGCCGAAGAGCGAGAGCGATCTATGGGATGCGCTAACGGCCCTCGATGGTGGTGCACAGGCGTCGCTGTTCGCCCACTGTGCATCTTTTGCGGTCAATGCGGTCTATGAGCCGGCCAATCGCTACAATCAGGCTCGCGTCTCAGCACACGGCGTCCGCGCGCGTCTCGACCAAGCTGATGTGCTGGCGCGGGCGGTCGGGTTAGACATGGTGCAGGCAGGGTGGAAGCCCTCCGTCGACAACTATCTCGGCCGCGTCACCAAGCCGCGCATTCTGGAGGCCGTACGGGAAGCAAGGGGAGAATCTTCCGCGCAGCTGATCGCCCACTTGAAGAAGGCCGACATGGCCAAAGAGGCCGAACGTCTTCTCGATGGTTCGGGCTGGTTGCCGGAACCGCTGCGTCTCGTCGATCCTC
>NZ_JADYVY010000023.1:0-87742 GCF_020194215.1 Bradyrhizobium sp. BRP20
GGCGAGGCACTTGCAGCCGGGGCGGGCGAAGCCGTCGGGGCCGGCGAGGGACTTGCCGATGCGGCCGGCGCCGGGCTCGCGGTCTGCGCCAGAGCGCCTGACAGCCCATGCGACAAGGCCGCAGCCGGGATCAGCGCGGCCAAAGCGAGGCGACGAAAAGTGTTCATTTTATTCTCCCCGAGGCCCGCTTCGTCGGGGCCTCAATTCATCAAGGCCTTACCCACCAAGGCCTTAACCCGTCCGCGCGTCCCGGTTCGCGCGAACCGCGCCGTTCTAACACGCGAGCGCCGAATTCGTCCCATGACAGATGCGTCATGGCAGGCAACTTGCCCGATGTCCCGACCCGGGTGGCAAATCACTGGCCAAGCAGCCGAGGATCGCCATATAAGGCAGGCGAAATTCGGGAATTTTCATGAGCGCGCTGGCCAACCACGCATTTGCCAAGATGAACGGCATCGGCAACGAGATCGTCGTTGTCGACTTGCGCGATTCGGCGGCCAAGGTCACGCCGGACGATGCCCGCGCCGTCGCGTCCGCGAACGGCGGCGTGGCTTACGACCAGCTCATGGTGCTGCAGAGGCCGCGGCTCGACGGCACCGAGGCCTTCATCAGCATCTACAACAATGACGGCTCGGAGGCCGGTGCCTGCGGCAACGGCATGCGCTGCGTCGTGCGCCGCATCTTCGAGAAGACCGGGCAGACCAGTGCGACCTTCGAGACGGCCGCCGGCCTGCTCAATGCCTGGCAGGGTCCGGCGCCCGACCTCTACACAGTGGATATGGGCGCGCCGAAATTCGGCTGGCAGGACATTCCGCTGGCGGAAGAGTTTCGCGACACCCGCTACATCGAATTGCAGATCGGGCCGATCGACAATCCCATTCTGCATTCGCCCTCAGTGGTGAGCATGGGCAATCCGCACGCGGTGTTCTGGGTCGACGACGTCAACGCCTACGATCTCGGCCGCTTCGGTCCGCTCTTGGAAAACCATCCGATCTTCCCCGAGCGCGCCAACATCACGCTGGCCCATATCGTCGATCGCGAGCACATCACGATCCGCACCTGGGAGCGCGGTGCCGGCCTGACCAAGGCGTGCGGGTCGGCGGCCTGCGCCACGGGGGTCGCCGCCGCGCGGCTGAAGCGCGCCGAGCGCAAGGTCGAGATCACATTGCCCGGCGGCAAGCTCGGCATCGAATGGCGCGAGCGCGACGACCACGTGCTGATGACGGGCACCGCGACCTTCGAATATGAGGGCAGCTTCGATCCGGCGCTGTTCGCGCCGGTCGCCTGATGGCCGTCGACATCGTCACCTTCGGCTGCCGCCTCAACGCCTTCGAGGCCGAGGTGATCCGCAGCAAGGCGGAAGTCGCAGGGCTTTCCGACACCATCGTCATCAACAGCTGCGCCGTCACCAACGAGGCGGTGGCGCAGGCGCGCCAGTCGATCCGCAAGTTGAAGCGCGAGCGCCCCGAGGCGCGCATCGTCGTCACCGGCTGCGCGGCGCAGACGCAGGCTGCGATGTTTGCGGGCATGGCCGAGGTCGATCGCGTCGTCGGCAATGACGACAAGATGCGCGGCGAAGCGTGGCGGGAGACGCGCCACGCTTTCGATCTTGGCGCCAGCGAGAAGATCGCCGTCAGCGACATCATGGCGGTGAAGGAGATGGCGCCGCACCTCGTCGATGGCTATGCGAGCGGCCTGCCGCGCGTCTTCGTGCAGGTGCAGAACGGCTGCGATCATCGCTGCACCTTCTGCATCATCCCGTTCGGCCGCGGCAATTCGCGCTCGGTGCCGATGGGCGCGGTGGTCGATCAGGTGCGCACCCTGGTCGAGCGCGGCCATGCCGAGATCGTGCTGACCGGCGTCGATCTCACGAGCTACGGCGCAGACCTGCCCGGCGCGCCCAAGCTCGGCCTGCTGACCAAGCAGATCCTGCGCCATGTGCCCGAGCTCAAGCGCCTGCGTATCTCCTCGATCGATTCGATCGAGGCGGATGACGACCTGCTCGATGCCATCGCGGAGGATGCGCGCCTGATGCCGCACCTGCACCTGTCGCTGCAGTCGGGCGACGACATGATCCTGAAGCGCATGAAGCGGCGGCATTCGCGGCAGGATGCGATTGGCTTCTGCGAGCAGGTACGCCGCCTACGCCCCGATGTCGTCTTCGGCGCCGACATCATCGCGGGCTTCCCGACCGAGGCCGAGTACATGTTCTCGCGCTCGCTCGACCTCGTCGAGCAATGCGGACTGACCTTCCTGCACGTCTTCCCTTATTCGCCGCGGCCCGGCACGCCCGCCGCGCGGATGCCGCAGGTGGCGGGGCCGGTCATTAAAGAGCGTGCGAAGCGGCTGCGCGCGGTAGGAGAGGCGGCGCTGCAGCAACGGCTGCAAGCCGAGATCGGCGCGATGCGCGATGTGCTGATCGAGAGCGAGGGGCAGGGCCGCACGGAGCACTATCTGCCGGTGGTGATTGCGGGCGAGCGGGTGGGAAGCATCGTGCGGCTGAAGATTGCTGGCATTGATGGCGAGCGGCTCACGACGTAAGCAGCTGCTCTCTTCCTTCTCCCCTTGTGGGAGAAGGTGGCGCGAAGCGCCGGATGAGGGGTTGTATCCGCGCAATCGCATTGAGAGGTCATGCGCGGAGAGAGACCCCTCACCCGTCTCGCCGCTCTCGCGGCGAGCCACCCTCTCCCGCAAGGGGAGAGGGAAAGCTACGACGCCCTGACCTGCCAGAATCGCAGCGTGCGCTTGGCGTTCTCCGCCGTCATTCTCGCAAAATGCCCCTGTGTCCTCGCGATGTCCGCGGGCGTCATCGCGCCTGTCGCGAAACGGCATTCGAGCACGGCCATGGTGGTCTCCCAGCTGAGCTGTGCGGCCTTGCACGGCACCAGCAGGCCGTCCTCGCGGAGACTCTGCATCAGCGGTCGGATCACCTCGACCGTCGATCCCGACAACGCCGCCAGCGCCGCCACCGTCTCCTCATAGCGCCGCTGTCTGGCGAAGCCGAGCAACGTCGCCTCGTCGAGCTGGCCGGTGGCCTTGAGGCCGGCGATGGCGCGCTTGGCACCTTCGAAATCGCGCACCGCCGACATTTCGCGTTCGGCGCCGATGGCGACGGCGGCGATCGCGCTCTGGATCTCCTCGAACAGATGCGGCGGGGCGCGCGACAACAGGCGGGTGCGCACGGCGTCCGTCGCCGAGCGCAGCAATTGGCGGCGCAGCTCCAAGGGCAAGTCGACGCGGACGCCGACACTGACTGCGAGCTCCGGATCGCTTTCGGCCTGGCCGACGATGATGGCGAACCCTTTTCCGGAGACGCGCGCGCCGGGATTGGCCGCAAGCCGCCGGCTGACGCTGGGGTAGCGGCGCGCCAGCAGCGCGTCGGTGACGATCTCCTTCAGCCACCAGCGGCCGGCGACCGCGAGCAGATGCGGCTCGCCCTTAGCTGATGCGATCTTCACCAGCTCGCCGTCGTCGAGGCGCGCGGATTCCTGCAGCACGGGGCCGGCGATGCGGATCTCGTCATTGTTGGCGAGGCGGCGGATCACCGACGGCGGCGCCTGCGCGACCGGCGCCAGCTGCGCGCTGATCTCGGCCAGCGCCACGCGCGCTGCCACATCGGCGATGGCGCGCAGCTCGATGGTGCCGATCAGGCGCTCGAGCACGTCGTCGAACAGAGCGATCTGCTCGTCGTCGAAATTGCCGGCGGAGGAGAGGAACAGCTCGGTGACGCGCCGGGCCGTCGCCAGGCCCTTTTCCGGCGAGCCGATCCGCAGTGCGGATTCGACCTCGTCGATGATCGATAGCCCGGAATTGGTCATCGCGCGCGGCTCGTCCTGAGCGGTTACGGAAGCTTGTTCTAAGCAACCGTTATCATTAGAGGCGAGCGCTGAAGGTTTCGTAAACCATGGCACGGTAGCCGAGCACAGCCGTTTCTCGACCGACCACCGCTCCTCATCCCGAGGAGCCCGCGAAGCGGGCGTCTCGAAGGATGGATACGACCGCGATGCGCCTGCGGGGCCTCTATGGTTCGAGATGGCGCTGACGCGCCTCCTCACCATGAGGGTCTAAGAGGCTACTCCCCCTTCCACCCGCAGGCCCGGAGCTTCTCGTGCATATGCGGCGGGGCCGGCGCCACCACGCGGACCGGCTCCTTGTTCCGGGAGATCGGCACCACGATCTCGCGCGAATGCAGGTGCAGGCGCGGCTCGCCGAAGCGCGGACCGTTGCCGTAAATGTTATCGCCGAAGATCGGCCAGCCGCTCGCGGCCGCATGCACCCGCAATTGATGGGTCCGGCCGGTCACCGGTTCCATGGCAAGCCAGGTGAAACCGTCGCCCCGGCCCATCACCTTCCAGTTCGTGATCGCCTTCTGCCCTTCCGGATCCGGCTTCTGCCACCAGCCGCGTTCGGCATTGAGCCGGCCGAGCGGCATGTCGATGGTGCCTTCGTCCTCGGCAGGGCCGCCTTCGACCACGGTCCAGTAGGTTTTGCCGATCTTGCCGTGCTTGAACAAAAGGCCCAGCGATGCCGTCGCCTTGCGGTGGCGGCCGAGCACGAGGCAGCCCGAGGTGTCCTTGTCCAGCCGGTGGGCCAGCACCGGCGGTCGCGGCAGGCCGAAACGCAGCGCGTCGAAGGAATCCTCCAGATTGGGGCCACCCTTGGGGCCGCGATGCACCGGCAGGCCGGCCGGCTTGTCGATGACCAGCATCAGGCCGTCGCGATGGAGCACGCGGCCTAAGATCTCATCGGCGGTCAATTGGGGAACATCGAGCAATCGCAGGACTTTCGGTCAAGGCTTTCGTTTACGGGCCGGAACGGCTAACACGCCACCATGAACGATACCACCTCCGAGACCCCCAAGCTGAGCTGGTGGCGCCGCCTGTCCAACGGGCTGAAGCGCACCTCGTCCTCGCTCGGGACCGCGGTCGCCGACCTCGTCACCAAGCGCAAGCTCGACCGCGCCATGCTTGACGACATCGAGGACGTGCTGCTGCGCGCCGACCTCGGCACGTCAGTCGCGGTGCGCATTGCCGATGCCGTCGGCACCGGCCGCTACGACAAGGCGATCTCGGCGGACGAGGTCAAGGACGTCGTCGCCACCGAGGTCGAGAAGGTGCTGTCGCCGGTGGCAAAGCCGCTGGTGATCGATGCGGCAAAAAAGCCGTTCGTCATTCTCGTGGTCGGCGTCAACGGTTCCGGCAAGACCACCACGATCGGCAAGCTGTCGCAGAAATTCGCCTCCGAAGGCCGCAAGGTGATGCTGGCCGCCGGCGACACGTTTCGCGCCGCCGCCATCGAGCAGCTCAAGGTCTGGGGCGAGCGGACGAAGACGCCCGTCATCGCGGGCGCGCAGGGCTCGGATTCCGCAAGCCTCGCCTTCAACGCGCTCACCGCGGCGAAGGAGCAGAATGTCGACGTGCTGCTGATCGACACCGCGGGCCGCTTGCAGAACAAGGCCGAGCTGATGAACGAGCTCGAGAAGGTCGTGCGCGTGATCCGCAAGGTGGATGACACTGCGCCGCATGCCGTGCTGCTGGTGCTGGATGCGACCGTCGGCCAGAATGCGCTGTCGCAGGTCGAGGCCTTCCATCGCACCGCCGGGGTCACCGGCCTCGTGATGACCAAGCTCGACGGCACCGCGCGCGGCGGCATCCTGGTGGCGCTCGCGGAGAAGTTCAAGCTGCCGGTGCACTTCATCGGCGTCGGCGAAGGCGTCGACGATCTCGCGCCCTTCACCGCGCGCGACTTCGCCCGCGCCATCGCCGGAATCGAATAGCGTCATCCTTCGGGACGCCGCTTGCGCGGCTCCTCAGGATGAGGTCGTGCCACACATTAGGTCCTCATCCTGAGGAGACCGCGAAGCGGTCGTCTCGAAGGATGGGAGATACGGAAGAGAGAATGGACAAGACCCAGCCGCATCCGCTGTTCAAGCTCGCGACCGAGCTCGGTCCGCTGCTCGTGTTCTTCTTCGTCAACGCGAAGTTCAATCTGTTCGCGGCGACCGGCGCCTTCATGGTGGCCATCGCGGTCGCGATGGCCGCCTCTTACATCGTGACGCGCCACATCCCGATCATGGCGATCGTCACGGGGGTGATCGTGCTGGTGTTCGGCACGCTGACCCTGGTGCTGCACGACGAGACCTTCATCAAGGTCAAGCCGACCATCATCTACGGCCTGTTCGCCGCGATCCTCGGCGGCGGCCTGTTGTTCGGCCGCTCCTTCATCGCCGTGATGTTCGACCAGGTGTTCAACCTGACGCCGCAGGGCTGGCGCATCCTCACCTTGCGCTGGGCGCTGTTCTTCGCCGGAATGGCGGTGCTGAACGAGATCGTCTGGCGCACCCAGAGCACGGATTTCTGGGTGAACTTCAAGGTGTTCGGCGTCACTCCGATCACGATGATCTTCGCCATCGCCCAGATGCCGCTGACCAAGCGCTATCATCTCGCGCCGGTCTCGCTGGAGAGAAGCGAGGCCGAGGCGGGGGATGTGAGCAAGGGGTGATGGTCTCTACGCTCGTCATTGCGAGCGAAGCGAAGCAATCCGGAATGCCTCTGCGGAGGGACTCTGGATTGCTTCGTCGCAAGAGCTCCTCGCAATGACGGTCATGGCTAAGACCCTGCCTTCAGCGCCTTCTCCAGCTCCGGCATCAGCACGGCCTTGAGATTTTGCGGCGTGATCGGCCCGACCAGCTTGTAGACGATGGTGCCCTCGCGCCCGACGACGAAGGTCTCCGGCACGCCATAGACGCCCCATTCGATCGAGGCGCGGCCGTTGGCGTCCACGCCGACATGGCCGAACGGGTTGCCGTAGCGGCCGAGGAAGCGCCGCGCATTGTCGGCGGCGTCCTTGTAGTTGATGCCGACCAGCTGGAAGCGCTTGTCTTTTGCCATTTCGGTCAAAAGCGGCGCTTCGTCATGGCACGGCACGCACCAGGACGCCCAGACGTTGACGAGACTGACCTTGCCCTTGAACGCTGCCGGATCGAGTCCCGGCACCTGCGTGCCATTCTCTTGCAATCCCTGGAGCGGCGGCAGCACGGTCTGCGGTGCGGGCCGGCCGATCAGCGCCGAGGGAATCCGCGAGGGATCGCCACTGCCGAGCCGGAACCAGAACAAAAGCGCGAGGCCGATGAAGACGATCAGCGGCAGCATCACCAGGAAGGCGCGGCGCTGCGGCGGAGCGGAGGCAGGTTGATCGCTCATCGCGGCTCCGTCGCGCTGCGGCCCGACCGGCGGGTGATGCCGCGCTGCTCCAGCTCGCGCAGGCGCTGCGTCTGGCTGCGATAATCGAGCATGACCCAGCCGATCAGGATCGCGATCACGAGGGCGACAGCTGCGTAAGACGCCACGATGAAAGAGGCATAAGGACCGAGCGACATCGTCATGCAGCCCCAGCTTCTTTGGACGCGTTGTCTTCACGCGAACCGGCGGCCATGTCGCTCGAAAACGCGATCCGGCTGGCCTGCATCATCTGCAGCGAGCGGACACGGCGGCGCAAAATCTCGTTGCGCATCGCGGCCAGGTGCAGCGTGACGAACAGCAGCGTGAAGGCGACCGCCATCACCAGCAGCGGAATCAGGAACGACTTGTCCAGCGCCGAGCCGCCCATGCGTATCACCGAGGCGGGCTGGTGCAGCGTGTTCCACCAATCGACCGAGAACTTGATGATCGGCAGGTTGATCGCGCCGACCAGGGTCAGCACCGCGGCAGCGCGCGCCGCACGCGAGGGATCGTCGACGGCACGCCACAGCGCCATCAGGCCGAGATACATCAGGAACAGGATCAGCACCGAGGTCAGCCGCGCGTCCCACTCCCAATAGGTGCCCCACATCGGCCGGCCCCAGAGCGAGCCCGTGAGCAGCGCGAGGAAGGTGAAGGCGGCGCCGATCGGAGCTGCGGCCTTGGCGGCGACGTCGGCGAGCGGATGCCGCCACACCAGCGTGCCCAACGATGCGATGCTCATCACGCCCCACACGAACATCGACAGCCAGGCATTGGGCACGTGGATGAACATGATCTTGACGGTCGCGCCCTGCTGATAGTCATCGGGCGCGAGCGCAGCTTGATAGAGACCGATCGTGAGCAGGATGATTGTCGCGGCCGCCAGCCACGGCAACACCCGCGCTGTCAGCGCGAGGAACCGCGTGGGGTTGGCGAGGTCGATCAGCGTCATGGTATCCTGATAATCACCGGGGGCCGCTCAGGCAATCAGCACGAAAGCCCGTCGCGAAAGTTGATCGGGGTCAAGGTCGGCCCGGTCCATTTCAATCGAGACCATGCCGCAGGCTCGCTGCGGCCGCGAACGGGCCGATCACGAGGCTGACCAGCGACAGCGCGCACAGGATCGAGAACGGCGCGCCGAAAGTCATCGGGCCGACGATCACCGCCTGCGAGGCCGCAACGCCGAAAATCAGCACGGGAATCGACAGCGGCAGCACCAGCACCGCCATCAACAGCCCGCCGCGATGCAGCGTCACCGCCAGCGCCGCGCCGATCATGCCGGTGAAGGTCAGCGCCGGAGTGCCCGCCAGCAGCGTCAGCGCCACCGCGGCCGTGGCGATCATGTCGAGGTTGAGCAACAGGCCGAGCACGGGGGTTGCGACAATCAGCGGCAGGCCGGCGGCGAGCCAATGCGCCAGCGCCTTGGCGGCGCAGGCGAGTTCCAGCGGCGTCCGGCTCATCGTGATCAGGTCGAGCGAGCCGTCCTCATGGTCGGCCATGAACAGCCGGTCGAGGGTCAGCAGGCTCGCGAGCAGGGCGCCGAGCCAGAGGATCGCAGGTCCCAGCCGCGACAGCAGCGCCAGATCCGGCCCGACCGCGAACGGCATCAGCACCACCACGGTCAGGAAGAACAAGACCCCGATCAGCGCTCCGCCGCCGACGCGAAGCGCAATCCTGATGTCCCGGCGGATGAGGGCGGTGAGGGCGGTCATGAGAGGCTTCCAGCTTCTGGGAACGCATCCGACAGCCACAGGCACACTGCGCTCCCTTCCCCCTTGTGGGGGGAGGGAATGAAGAGAGCCGAGCCCGGCCGCTTGGAAAACTGAGGGTGCCTGAACTTCACGCCCCACCCCCGATCCGCAGCTCCCGCGATTCGATCCCGAGCGGGGCATGCGTCGCCGCGACGATCATGCCGCCGCCGGCCAGATGCTCGCGCATCAGGCCGGCGAACATGTCCTGACCGGCGACATCAAGCGCATTGGTCGGCTCGTCCAGGAGCCAGACCGGGCGGCGGACCGTCAGCAGCCGCGCCAGCGAGAGCCGGCGGCGCTGTCCCGCGGACAGGAATCCGGCGGGCAGATGGATGGCGTGGTCGAGCCCCACCTTGGCAAGGCTCTCGACGGCATCGAAAAGCTCGCCGCCGAGAAAATCAGCCCAAAACGTCAGGTTTTCGGCCACGCTCAGCGCCGGCTTCAGGGCATCGCGATGGCCGAGATAGTGGCACTGCTCCGCCAAAGTCAGCTCACTATGGCCCCCCTCCAGCGCGATCGTCCCGCCGGCCGGAACGAGCAGGCCCGCGATCAGCCGCAGCAGCGAGGTCTTGCCCGATCCATTGCGGCCGACCACAGCCACGGCCTCGCCCGACCCGGCCGCGAAATCGAGCCCGGCGAACACCTCGCGCCCGCCCCGCACGCATCTCAGCCCGTGACCTGACAGCCGCATGTCGCCTTGGTTCAGTCCGCTCACAGCCGGGCCTCAGGAAATCTTGGGGTAGCGCATGGGAATTTTTGGCTCGCGAATTGCTGCGGCACGATAGTGGCTGTGGCGGCGCGGTTAGAAAGCTTCTATAAGCCCGGAACTACTTGATGCAGCAACTCAACCTGCCCCTGCAAGCGGCCCAGCCTGATACGCTGACGGTGTTAAAATACCCTGCCGGGTATAACTAGCAATTGGGATCTCCTACATGACCTCGCTCGACAGCTTCAAATGCAAAAAGACTCTCAAGGTCGGCGCCAAGACCTATGTCTATTACAGCCTGCCCACCGCCGAGAAGAATGGTCTGAAGGGAATTTCGAAACTTCCCTACTCGATGAAGGTCCTGCTCGAGAATTTGCTGCGCAACGAGGATGGCCGCTCGGTCAAGAAGGAAGACATCGTCGCGGTGTCGAAATGGCTGCGCAAGAAGTCGCTGGAGCATGAGATCGCCTTCCGGCCGGCGCGGGTGCTGATGCAGGACTTCACCGGCGTGCCCGCGGTGGTCGACCTCGCCGCGATGCGCAACGCGATGCAGAAGCTCGGTGGCGAGCCTGAGAAGATCAACCCCTTGGTGCCCGTCGATCTCGTCATCGACCATTCCGTGATCGTGAACTTCTTCGGCGACAACAAGGCTTTCGGCAAGAACGTCACCGAGGAATACAAGCAGAACCAGGAGCGCTACGAGTTCCTGAAGTGGGGCCAGAAGGCCTTCTCGAACTTCTCCGTCGTGCCGCCCGGCACCGGCATCTGCCACCAGGTCAATCTCGAATATCTGGCCCAGACGGTCTGGACCAAGAAGGAGAAGATGACCGTCGGTAAGAAGACCGGCACCTTCGAGGTGGCCTATCCCGATTCGCTGGTCGGCACCGATTCGCACACCACCATGGTCAACGGCCTTGCCGTGCTCGGCTGGGGCGTCGGCGGCATCGAGGCGGAAGCCTGCATGCTCGGCCAGCCGCTGTCGATGCTGCTGCCCAACGTCGTCGGCTTCAAGCTGAAGGGCGCGCTGAAGGAAGGCGTCACCGCGACCGACCTCGTGCTCACCGTGACGCAGATGCTGCGCAAGCTCGGCGTGGTCGGCAAGTTCGTCGAGTTCTTCGGCCCCGGCCTTGACCATCTCTCGGTCGCCGACAAGGCGACGATCGCCAACATGGCGCCCGAATACGGCGCGACCTGCGGCTTCTTCCCGGTCGATGCCGCCGCGCTCGATTATCTCAAGACCTCCGGCCGTGCCTCGGCCCGCGTCGCGCTGGTGCAGGCCTATGCCAAGGCGCAGGGCCTGTTCCGCACGGCCAAGTCGCCCGACCCCGTGTTCACGGAAACGCTGACCCTCGACCTCGGCGACGTCGTGCCGTCGATGGCCGGCCCGAAGCGTCCCGAAGGCCGCATCGCGCTGCCGACCGTCGCGGACGGCTTCTCGCTCGCGCTTGCCAGCGAGTACAAGAAGGCCGAGGAGCCGGCCAAGCGTTTCCCCGTCGACGGCAAGAACTTCGACATCGGCCATGGCGACGTCGTGATCGCTGCGATCACCTCCTGCACCAACACCTCGAACCCGAGCGTGCTCATCGGTGCCGGCCTGCTCGCGCGCAATGCGGCTGCGAAGGGCCTCAAGGCCAAGCCGTGGGTGAAGACCTCGCTCGCGCCGGGCAGCCAGGTGGTCGCGGAATATCTCGCCAATTCCGGTCTGCAGCCCGATCTCGACAAAGTCGGATTCAACCTGGTCGGCTTCGGCTGCACCACCTGCATCGGCAATTCCGGTCCGCTGCCTGAGGAGATCTCGAAGTCGATCAACGACAACGGCGTCGTCGCGGCCGCCGTGCTCTCCGGCAACCGCAACTTCGAAGGCCGCGTTTCGCCGGATGTGCAGGCGAACTACCTGGCCTCGCCGCCGCTGGTGGTCGCCTACGCGCTCGCGGGCAGCGTCACCAAGAACCTCGCCACCGAGCCGCTCGGCGAGGGCAAGGACGGCAAGCCGGTGTACCTGAAGGACATCTGGCCGACGACCAAGGAGATCAACGCCTTCATGAAGAAGTTCGTGACCGCGTCGATCTTCAAGAAGAAGTATGCCGACGTGTTCAAGGGCGACACCAACTGGCGCAAGATCAAGACGGTCGAGAGTGAGACCTATCGCTGGAACATGTCTTCGACCTATGTGCAGAACCCGCCCTACTTCGAAGGCATGAAGAAGGAGCCGGAGCCGGTCACCGACATCGTCGAGGCGCGCATTCTCGCCATGTTCGGCGACAAGATCACCACCGACCACATCTCGCCGGCCGGCTCGATCAAGCTCACCTCGCCCGCCGGCAAATATCTCAGCGAGCACCAGGTGCGTCCGGCCGACTTCAACCAGTACGGCACGCGTCGCGGCAACCATGAAGTGATGATGCGCGGCACCTTCGCCAACATCCGCATCAAGAACTTCATGCTGAAGGGCGCGGACGGAAACATCCCCGAGGGCGGCCTGACCAAGCACTGGCCCGACGGCGAGCAGATGTCGATCTACGACGCCGCGATGAAGTACCAGGAAGAGAAGGTGCCGCTGGTGGTGTTCGCGGGTGCCGAGTACGGCAATGGCTCCTCGCGCGACTGGGCCGCCAAGGGCACGCGCCTGCTCGGCGTGCGCGCCGTGATCTGCCAGAGCTTCGAGCGCATCCACCGCTCCAATCTGGTCGGCATGGGCGTGCTGCCGCTGACCTTCGAGGAAGGCACCTCCTGGCAGTCGCTTGGGCTGAAGGGTGACGAGAAGGTGACCATCCGCGGCCTCGTCGGCGACCTCAAGCCGCGCCAGAAGCTGACCGCGGAGATCGTCTCCGGCGACGGTTCGCTGCAGCGCGTTTCGCTGCTCTGCCGCATCGATACGCTGGACGAGCTCGACTACTACCGCAACGGCGGCATCCTGCACTACGTGCTGCGCAAGCTCGCGGCGTAAACGCGGATTTGTGAATGATGGCTCACTGCGAAGTGAGTAGAAGCCTTAACGAAGGCGGCCTATCAAAGGCCGCCTTCGCGCGTTTGCGGTACGCTTCAGATGGGCCCGCCCGGCGGAAAACCTCCCTTTGGACGGTGGCCCGGATGGATGAATGTACCGCGCCCCGTAAGACTACGGTGACCATCCGGCGATAAGATTTCCCCCTGAGAGCAACGGTGTGCGGCGTTCGACATGACGACAATGACGGCTTCCCATCTGATTCCACGTTGGTCCGGCGCCCTCTGGTCGGGAGCTCTCGGCATATGTGCGATCATCGCCGTCATTCGTCCTGCCGAAGCTGAACCCCGCGCCGTCGTCGAATTGTTCACCTCGCAGGGCTGCTCCTCCTGCCCGCCCGCCGACCAGATCATCGGCGATCTCTCCAAGGACCCCTCGGTCATCGCGCTGAGCATGCCGATCGATTATTGGGACTATCTCGGCTGGAAGGACACGCTGGCGGATTCGCGCTTCTCTGCACGGCAGCGTGCCTATTCGCGCATGCGCGGCGACCGCGAGGTCTACACGCCGCAGGTCGTGGTCAACGGCTCCACCCATGTCATCGGCAGCGATCGCGCCGGCATCGAGAACGCGATCGGCAAGACCGACAAGGGCACCGGCGTGATGAGCGTGCCGGTCACGGTGTCGCTCTCGGGCAAGCAGATCAACGTGTCGGTCGCCGCAAGCAAGGAGCCCACGGTCTCTAAGGGCGAGGTCTGGATCTGCTCGATCGCGAAGTCGGTGCCGATCGCGATCACCCGCGGCGAGAACAAGGGACAGCAGGTCACCTATCACAATGTGGTACGTAGCCTGCTCAAGGTCGGCGACTGGACCGGCCGTCCGGAGAGCTGGACGGTGCCGATCGAGAACCTCACGCGCGACGGCGTCGACGGCGCGGTGGTCTACATCCAGGACGGCAGCCGCGAGAGGCCGGGCCCGATGCTGGGTGCGGCCTACACGTCGCTGCATTGAAGCAGGCAGAACGTCTCAGCAATTGATGCTCGTCATTCCGGGGCGCGCCTCTTGGCGCGAACCCGGAATCCATTTCTCAGCTTGTGTGATGGTAAATGGATTCCGGGCTCGCGCTTCGCGCGCCCCGGAATGACGGCAGACCGGAAACATCTCGGCACAAACAAAAAAGGACCAACTTGCGTTGGCCCTCCTTGTCGTGCGTACAGACCCGATCCTGTTCGACCCCGGGGGGCTGGGGGCTGAGGAATCCGGAACCGAAAGGACCGGGTCAACGCACGTCACCCTTTTCGCAGTGCAGGGCGGCAGGCGGTTGGCGGAAAAGCGGCGATACTATGATTCCTGCTAACGATCCCGTGACGGTTTGCCGCGACGGAGTTCCACCCTTGCGTGTGTCCTGATGCGACGCCGATTCGATGGGTCGAGCCCCTTGCGATGCGGAACGGTTGGCGCAATCATGCAATTGTCACGAACGCGGTTCCGGGACGATCTTGGCGGACGCGGGTAGCCGTGCGATGAGGAGGCGCTTCCCATGAGTCTGACGTCGGAGGATGCCGATCCGAGCGAGCAGCGCGCGGCGGCGCGTCCTGCCGCGGCGCATGCGCAGCCGAACCGGGTGACGTTCAACCGGCTCGAGCTGCACCGGATTCTCAATCTCTACGGCCGCATGGTCGCCGACGGCGAATGGCGCGACTATGCCATCGACTTCCTGAAGGACCGCGCCGTGTTCTCGGTCTATCGCCGCGCCTCGGAAGTGCCGATCTATCGCATCGAGAAGGACCCGCGCCTGGCGCGCAAGCAGGGCATGTACAGCGTGATCTCGGCGACCGGCCTGATCCTGCGCCGCGGCCACGAGCTCGAGCGGGTGCTGCTGGTGATCGATCGCAAACTGGCGGTGGTGTAGACGAACCATCGATCGTCATTCCGGGGCGCGACGAAGTCGCTAGCCCGGAATCCATCCCTCCCTCCACCGCCCCTGCCGTTCAATGGATTCCGGGTTCGATGCTGTGCATCGCCCCGGAATGACGGATGAACTACTTCCCCGGCACCGTGCTTGCGCCCTCGCCGAGGTCGCGCTGCATCATCACGGTGTCCAGCCAGCGGCCGAATTTCAGCCCGACACTGGGATGCGTGCCGATCATCTTGAAGCCGCACCTTGTGTGCACGCCGATCGACCCGGCATTGGCGGAATCGCCGATGACAGCGATCATCTGGCGAAAGCCGCGCGCTTCGCATTCGACGATCAGCCGTTCCAGCAGCATTGAGCCGACGCCGCGGCGGTGGAAGGACGGATCGAGATAGATCGAGTTCTCCACCGTGAAGCGATAGGCGGGCCGCGGCCGGTAGGCGCCGGCATAGGCATAGCCGGCCACGCGGCCGTCCAGCATGGCGACGAAATAGGGATAGCCGCCGTCGATCAGCGCGCGATAGCGGCGCGTCATTTCCGAGAGGTCGGGCGGTTCCAGCTCGAACGTCGCCGTGCCCTCGCGGACGGCCTGCTGGTAGATGGCGGTGACGGCGGGGAGGTCGGCCTCGGTGGTGGGCCTGATATCGGGTGCGGACATGGGGGGAGGATAGAGCGTTCCCTGAGGGGCCGGAAGAGGCTGCGCTGCCTCCACACCCGTCATTGCGAGCGCAGCGAAGCAATCCAGAAATGCATCTGCGGAGGGGCTCTGGATTGCGTCGTCGCATCGGCGCAAAATTGCTGCGCAATTTTGTCGCGAGCTCCTCGCAATGACGGGGAGAGGCCGTACCCTCAAAACAAAAACCCCGGCCTTTCGGCCGGGGTTCGTGTCCGTTCTCTCGTCTCAGAGCTTACTCGCGCTGGCCGAGGAGCTGCAGCAGCAGCGTGAACAGGTTGATGAAGTTCAGGTACAGCGACAGTGCGCCGGTGATGGCCGAACGCTCTGCGACGTCACCGCCGGCCGAGGCATAGCCGTAGATGTAGTCGTTCTTCAGCCGCTGGGTATCCCAGGCGGTCAGGCCCGAGAACACCAGCACGCCGACCACCGACACGATGAACTGCAGCATCGAGCTGGCCAGGAACAGGTTCACCAGGCTGGCGAGAACGATGCCGATCAGGCCCATGAACAGGAACGAGCCCATGCCGGTCAGGTCACGCTTGGTGGTGTAGCCGTAGAGGCTCAGCGCACCGAAGGTCGCCGCGGTGATGAAGAACACCCGCACGATCGAGGTGTGCGTGAACACCAGGAAGATCGACGACAGCGAGATGCCCATCAGCGCCGCGAATACCCAGAACAGGATCTGGGCGGTCGAGGGTGCCAGACGGTTGATGCCCGCCGAGATCACGAACACCATCGCGAGCGGCGCCAGGATGAACAGCCACTTCAGGGGGCTGACGAACATGGCGTAGCCGAACGGTGTCAGGAACACCTTGCCGACGCGGACGGCGTCCGCCGTCGGAACGTCGGTCACGGCGGCCATGTAGACGCCGAGCGCGGCAAGGCCGGTGATGGCCAGGCCAATGCTCATGTAGTTGTAGATGCGCAGCATATAGGCGCGCAGGCCGGCATCGACCGTCGCGGCGTCAACACGCCCGGCGGCCCTGCCGAAAGGAGAAGCGTAGTTACGGTCTAGGTCCGACATGGTCGAATTCCCGTTGGTTGGTCCGGTCCGGCACGAGGGTCGCCATGCCGCCGGTTCGTCAAATTCTATCTCGGAGACCGCTGCCAGCCGATTTAATTTTGGCTCACAATCGGGACTCCGAACCCATCCGATATGTGGGAAACTAACACATTCGCCGCAACCTTCCACGCGCGGCTGAATGTCGCCCTCGGCGTCAATCCTGACGCGAAGTTGACGGGGTAGCGTGGTTAATCGCGGAAACCGGGCCGATTCCGGGCAGCTCGATCAGCCGCTACATTTTGTCACAAATTTCGCAACACCGTCGCGGGCTTTTTGTTCAATGCCAGCAGCGTGCCGGCAAGCCCGAGCCCGACGGTCACGACCAGCGCGGCGGCGACCACGCCGGCGGCGCTGCCGGCCTGCCAGACGAAGCTCAGCGTCATCAGCCGCGTCACGATCAGCCAGGCCGCGATGCTGCCCGCGATCACCCCGAACACCGCGGTGGCAAGGCCGATCAGCAGGTATTCGAGGGCATAGGCGCCGAGCAGCCGCAGCCGCGTCGCGCCGAGGGTCTTGAGGATTACCGCATCATAGACGCGGTGGCGGTGGCCGGCGGCGAGCGCCCCGCCCAGCACCAGGATCGCCGAGATCAGCGTCACGGCGCTGGCGCCGCGGATCGCCAGGGCCAGATTGGTCACCACAGAGCCGACCGTCTCCATCACCTCGCGCACGCGCACGCTCGTCACCATCGGATAGGCGTCGGCGACCTCCTTGATGATCCTGCCGTCGCCCGCCTTTCCGCCCGCTTCCGTCAGCGTCGCGATGTGGGTGTGCGGCGCGCCCTTGAAGGCGTTGGGCGAGAACACCAGGACGAAATTGATGCCGAGACCCTGCCAGTCGATCGTGCGCAGATTGCTGATCTTGGCCGGAATGTCGCGGCCGAGCACGTTGACCACGACCTCGTCGCCGAGCTTGAGGCCGAGCCCGTCGGCAATCTTCTTCTCCAACGAGACCAGCGGCGGGCCGGAATAATCGGCGCGCCACCATTCGCCCTCGACCACCTTGGAGCCCTTCGGCAGCTCGGCGGTGTAGGTCAGGCCGCGATCGCTCTGCAGCACCCATTCGGAATCCGTGGTCGGCTTGAGCTCCTCGGCGCGCACCCCGCGCGCGGCGACGATGCGTCCGCGCAGCATCGGCACGTCCTCGATCCTGGCGCCGGGGGCGATCTGGCGCAGATAGCCATCGAACTGCTCGGCCTGCGCGCTCGGAATGTCGATGAAGAAGAACGATGGCGCCTGGTCGGGGAGCGCCGCCAGGAACTGCCGGCGCAGATTGCCGTCGATCTGGGTGATGGTGACGAGCACGGCGAGCCCGAGCCCCAGCGACAGCACGACGGACGGCGTCAGCGCGCCCGGCCGGTGGATGTTGGCGATCGCAAGCCGCAGCATCGGCAGCCGCGTCCGTGGCAGCCGTCGTGCGATCGTCATCAGCAGGGCGGCGATGCCGCGCAGCAAGGCGAACACGACCACTGAGGAGGCCACGAACACCGCGGCGATGCGCCTGTCGAACGACAGGCCGATCACGACCGCGATGAGGAGTGCGATCACGACGGCCATGAACACGAGATAGCTCGCGCGTGGCCGGTGCCATTCGGAGCTGATGGTGTCGCGGAACAGCGCGGCCACCGGCACGTCGTGCACGCGCGCGAGCGGCCACAGGCCGAAGGCGAGCGCGGTGAGGAGGCCGTAGAGGAAGGACAGCGCGAGCTCGTCGGTGTGCACGGCCGGCACCACCGGCAGCGGCAACAGCTTGCCGAACAGGCCAACGATCGCAAAGGGCATCGCGGCGCCGAGCGCCAGGCCGATCACGGACCCGATCGCGGCCAGCAGGACCACTTGCGCCAGGTAGATGCCGAACACGTCCCGGCCGGTGGCCCCGACGGCCTTGAAGGCGGCGATCACCTCGAGCTTGCGGTCGATGTGACTCTTGACGGCATTGGCGACGCCGACGCCGCCGACTAGCAGCGCGGCAAGGCCGACCAGCGTCAGGAACTGCGTGAAGCGGTTGATGTTGCGCTCGAGCTGCGGCGAGGCGTTGGAGCGGCTGCGGATCTCCCAGCCGGCCTGCGGCGCGGCGCTGCGCGCATCCGCGATGAAGGCTTCGGTGGCGCGCTCGTTGTTAGCAGCCTCCGGCAGCTTGACCCGGTAGACCCAGCGCACCAGGCTGCCGGGCTGGATCAGGCCGGTGGCGCGCAAGGCCGCCTCGCTGATCAGAAAGCGCGGCCCGAAGCCGATGCCGCCGGCCAGCTTGTCGGGCTCGGCCTCGACGGTGGAGCGGATCTGGAACGTTGCGGACCCGATCGTGACGCGGTCGCCGGTCTTGAGCGAGAGCCGCGCCAGCAGCGTCGGATCGGCGGCGGCACCGAACGCGCCGTCGCGTTCCGCGAGCAGATCGGACATCTCCAGCTGCGGCGCAAGCTTCAACTTGCCGAGCATCGGATAGGTGTTATCGACCGCCTTCATCTCGACCAGCGCCAGCTTGCCGTCAGCCGAACGCGCCATGCCGCGCAAGGTCGCAGCCGCCGACAGCGTGCCGCGCGAACGCAGGAACGCGACCTCTTCCGGCTTGGCCTCGCGCTGGAACAGCACGAAAGAGACGTCGCCGCCAAGCAGCGTGCGGCCTTCGCGCGCGAGACCGTCGCTCAGGCTCGCGGACACCGAGCCGACGCCGGCAATCGCCATCACGCCGAGCGCGATGCAGGCGATGAAGACGTAGAAGCCGCGCAGGCCGCCGCGCAATTCACGCAAGGCGTAGCGCAGCGACAGCGCGACGGCGTTGGGCTTCGGGAACGATTCGGCCGCGGCGCTCATGCGGGCGCAGACTGCGTGTCGATGCGCCCGGAACGCAGGCGGATGACGCGATCGCAGCGATGCGCGAGCGAGGAATCGTGCGTCACCAGCACCAAGGTCATGCCGCGCTCGGCATGCTTGCTGAACAGCAGATCGACGATCTGCTTACCGGTTGCTTCGTCGAGATTGCCGGTCGGCTCGTCAGCGACCAGGATCGCGGGATCCGGCGCCAGCGCGCGGGCGAGCGCGACGCGCTGCTGCTCGCCGCCGGAGAGCTGGGTCGGATAATGATGCAGGCGGTCACCGAGCCCGACCGATTGCAGCTCCTCTGCCGCGCGCTTGGCGGCATCGGGATTGCCGGCAAGTTCGAGCGGCACAGCAACGTTCTCCAGCGCCGTCATGGTCGGGATCAGGTGAAAGGACTGGAAGACGATGCCGACCTGGCGGCCGCGGAAGCGCGCCAGCGCGTCCTCGTCGAGGGCATTGAAAGGCGTGCCATTCACCACCACCTCTCCGCTATCAGGACGTTCCAGCCCCGCCATAACCATCAGTAGCGTGGATTTGCCCGAGCCTGACGGGCCGATCAGTCCGATCGTCTCGCTCCGGCCGACCCGCAGGCTGATATCCTTGAGGATGTGAACGCGTGCCGCGCCCGTGCCCAATGAGAGGTTGACGTTGGAGATGGCGATGGTGTCCGCGGTAGCGGCGAGCGAAGAGGGGTCGATGCGAGTGTCCATGGTCCGGTCATATGGCAAGTCCGCACGCGGGGTCGAGAGGCGTTACGGATTGTTCATGCACATAGCCGTGTTGATGCTCGCCGTCATGACGATGGCGAACCCCGCTTGGGCGGGTGCGACAAAACCGGTCAAGCTGGTCGTCCTCGGCGATTCCCTGAGCGCGGGCCTTGGCCTTCCGGCCCAGGAGGCGTTCCCCCAAAAGCTTCAAAAAGCCTTGCGGGCCAAAGGCATAGAGGTCGACATGACCAATGCCGGGGTGTCCGGCGACACCACCTCGGGCGGCCGCGACCGGCTCGACTGGTCGGTGCCCGATGGAACTGACGGTGTCATCGTCGAGCTCGGCGCCAATGACGCGCTGCGCGGCATCGATCCCGACGTGGCGCGCGCCGCGCTGACCGACATCGTCCAGCGGCTCAAGGCGCGAAAGATTGCGGTCATGCTCTGCGGCATGCTGGCGCCGCCGAATTACGGCGCCGAATACGCCGCGCGCTTCAATTCGATTTATCCGGATCTGGCGAAGACATTCGACGTGCCGCTCTATCCGTTCTTCCTCGAAGGCGTCGCGGCCGAGGCCAAGCTCAACCAGGCCGACGGCATTCATCCGACCGCTGAAGGCGTCGACATCATCGTCGGCAGGATCATGCCCATGGTGGAGGCATTCATTGGCACGATCGCTGAGCAACGGCGTTGAAAACCAGGCAGCGCTAACCCTAATTCCCAGGGTTTTACCGGGGTGAGGCGCGGTGTGCTTCGCAGAGTCACACAACTGCGATAGGAATCAGGGTACCGGTGATTCGTCGCCGGCTCTAATTTGGATATGGTTCTCGCTGTTCGAGCACCGTACCCAAGCATCGGGAGTGCGAAACGATGCCGCGTTTGTTCACGGGTCTGGAAATTCCGGCCGAAATCGGCCAGTCGCTTTCCAACTTGAGAGGTGGCCTCCCCGGCGCCCGCTGGATCGATCCCGAAAATTATCACGTCACCCTGCGCTTCATCGGCGACATTGACGGGGCTTCCGCCAACGAGATCGCTTCGATGCTGTTTCGCGTCGACCGCAAGCCGTTCGAGGTGAAGGTGCAGGGGCTCACCAGCTTCGGCGGCCGCAAGCCCCGCGCGGTGGTCGCCACGATTGCGCCGAGCAAGCCGCTGATGGAATTGCAGGCCGAGCTCGAGCGCATGATGCAGCGGATCGGCCTCGACCCGGAGGGACGCAAGTTCATTCCGCACGTCACGCTTGCGAGGCTGCACGATGCCTCCGACCGCGACGTCGCCGATTATCTCTCGCTGCGCGGCTATTTCCCGAGCAAGGCGTTCATGGCCGAACGCTTCGTGCTGTTCTCCTCGCGCGCGTCCACCGGCGGCGGCCCGTATGTGGTCGAGGATGCCTACGAGCTGTGTGAGTAATTTCTTTCTTAACCTCTCCCCGCTTGCGGGGAGAGGTCGGATCGCTCTCGCGATCCGGGTGGGGGGGACAGGTCTTTCGATGGATCTCATACGCGGATAGAGCCCCTCACCCCGACCCTCCCAGCGCGAGCGAAGCTCGTCGCGCCCCCGTAAGAACGGGGCGAGGGAGAAGAAACGCGCATACCTCTGACCCCATTTCACGGCTTGCAATTTCCGTCCGTCTCTGGCGGTAAAGAGCCATGCTCTCCACCCCAAATCCCTCATTCCGCGAGGCCTATCAGGCCGAGATCGCGTCCGGCGCGATCGAGCCGGATCCCGCGCAGGCCGAGGTCGCCGAGGCCTATGCGGCGCTGGACCTGCGGCTTTCGACCTACAAGCCCACCCGCAAGCAGGGCCTGCTCAGCCGCCTGTTCAGCTCTGGTGACAAGGACGAGGCGCCGCGCGGGCTTTACATCCACGGCGAGGTCGGCCGCGGCAAGACCATGCTGATGGACCTGTTCTTCCAGCACTCATCGGCCGAGCATAAGCGCCGCGCGCATTTCCACGAGTTCATGGCGGACGTGCACGAGCGCATCTACGATTATCGCCAGAGCATCGCGCGCGGCGAGATCGCCGACAGCGACGTCATCGCTCTGACGGCCAATGCGATCTTCGAGGAGAGCTGGCTGCTCTGCTTCGACGAATTCCACGTCACCGACATCGCGGACGCGATGATCCTGGGCCGCCTGTTCGCCAAATTGTTCGAGCTCGGCACCGTCGTGGTCGCGACCTCCAACGTCGCGCCCGACGATCTCTACAAGGGTGGCCTGAACCGCTCGCTGTTCCTGCCCTTCATCAAGCAGATCACCGACCACATGGACGTCGCGCGGCTCGATGCGCGCACCGACTTCCGCCTGGAGAAGCTGCAGGGCGTGCCGATGTGGCTGACACCGGCCGATGGCGATGCGGACGCCGCGCTCGATCGGGCCTGGAAGCGGATGACGGGCGGCGCCAAATGCCGCTCGCGTGACATTTCGATCAAGGGCCGCATTCTGCACGTGCCGTGCTCGGCCCATGGCGTGGCGCGTTTCTCCTTCGCCGACCTCTGCGAGCAGCCGCTCGGTGCATCCGACTACCTCAGGCTGGCGCACGACTATCACACCCTCCTGGTCGACCATATTCCAGTGATGGACCTCTCCCAGCGCAACGCGGCCAAGCGCTTCATCACCCTGATCGATACGCTCTATGACAACGCCGTGAAGCTGATGGCCTCGGCCGACGCCAATCCGATCTCGCTCTACCTCGCGACCGATGGCACCGAGGCCATGGAGTTCAACCGGACCGCCTCGCGCCTGATCGAAATGAGCTCGGAATCCTATCTGGCGCTGCCTCACGGCCGCAAGGATTCCACCGCCAGCGGCTCGACCAAGGGCTTGGTCGACACTTAAGTCCTATCCCCGCCGTCATTCCGGGGCGTCGCAAAGCGACGAGCCCGGAATCCATACTCCGGATGGTGGTTATGGATTCCGGGCTCGCGCTTCGCGCGCCCCGGCATAACGGCCGGGGTATGCTGGCTGCTATCTCGGCAAGCCCGACAATTGGGCATTGGGCGACTTGAACGGGGGAGACGAAAGGGATAACCACCCGTCTCAGTTTCCCCTCCTTACGTGTCTAAAGGACAGGTTCACATGGCGCGCGACAAGATTGCTTTGATTGGCTCCGGCCAGATCGGCGGAACGCTGGCTCACCTCATCGGCCTGAAAGAACTGGGCGACGTCGTGATGTTCGACATCGCCGAGGGCGTGCCGCAGGGCAAGGCGCTCGACATCGCGCAGTCCTCGCCGGTCGACGGCTTCGACGCCCACTACACCGGCGCGAACTCCTATGAGGCGCTCGACAACGCCAAGGTCTGCATCGTCACCGCCGGCGTGCCGCGCAAGCCCGGCATGAGCCGCGACGACCTCCTCTCCATCAACCTCAAGGTCATGGAGCAGGTCGGCGCCGGCATCAAGAAGTACGCCCCCGACGCCTTCGTCATCTGCATCACCAACCCGCTCGACGCCATGGTCTGGGCGCTGCAGAAGGCTTCGGGCCTGCCGCACAAGAAGGTCGTCGGCATGGCCGGCGTGCTGGATTCGGCCCGCTTCCGCTACTTCCTCGCCGACGAGTTCAACGTCTCGGTCGAGGACGTCACCGCCTTCGTGCTCGGCGGCCACGGCGACACCATGGTGCCGCTGGTGAAGTACTCCACCGTCGCCGGCATCCCGCTGCCCGACCTCGTCAAGATGGGCTGGACCTCACAGGCGCGCCTCGACGAGATCGTCGACCGCACCCGCAATGGCGGCGCCGAGATCGTCAACCTGCTCAAGACCGGCTCGGCCTTCTACGCCCCTGCCGCCTCCGCGATCGCGATGGCCGAGAGCTATCTGAAGGACAAGAAGCGCGTGCTGCCCTGCGCCGCCTATCTCAACGGCGAGTACAGCGTGAAGGACATGTATGTCGGCGTGCCCGTCGTGATCGGCGCCAAGGGCGTCGAGCGCGTGGTCGAGATCGAACTCGCCGGCAAGGACCGCGAGGCGTTTGACAAGTCGGTCGGTGCCGTGCAGGGCTTGGTCGATGCCTGCAAGAAGATCGCACCCGATCTTCTCGGCCGCTAAGGCAAAGCAATACCCGCCGAAGATCGAAACCCGGTCTTCGGCGGTTTCACTTCCGGACCCCGGCTGACCGGGGTGGGGTTCCGGTCTCGGCAGATCTCGATTGTCAAAGAATCCGGGTTGCAGTTCCTGTGGTATATGGTATGCCAGCCACAAGACTGAGGTGGGCCCATGAGGTCACCGCCCGCGGGTTCAGGGAGCGACCATATGAATATCCATGAATATCAGGCCAAAGCGCTGCTGCATGAATTCGGCGTTCCGATTTCGCGCGGCGTAGCGGTTCTCAAGGCCTCGGACTCCGACGCCGCCGCAAGACAGCTTCCCGGCCCGGTTTGGGTGGTGAAGAGCCAGATCCATGCCGGCGGGCGCGGCAAGGGCAAGTTCAAGGAAGCATCCGCCGGCGACAAAGGCGGCGTCCGCATCGCCAAGTCGGTGGAAGAGGTCAACGAATTCGCCAAGCAGATGCTGGGCGCGACGCTGGTCACCGTGCAGACGGGACCTGCCGGCAAGCAGGTCAACCGCCTCTACATCGAGGACGGCTCCGACATCGACAAGGAATTCTACCTCTCGATCCTGGTCGACCGCGAGACCTCGCGCGTCTCCTTCGTGGTGTCGACCGAAGGCGGCGTCAACATCGAGGACGTCGCGCACAACACGCCGGAGAAGATCGTGACCTTCTCGGTCGATCCGGCGACCGGCATCATGGGCCATCACGGCCGCACGGTCGCGAAGGCGCTGAATCTGTCCGGCGACCTCGCCAAGCAGGCCGAGAAGCTCACCGCGCAGCTCTACGCGGCCTTCGTCGCCAAGGACATGTCGATGCTGGAGATCAATCCGCTGGTCGTGACCAAGCAGGGCGAGCTCCGCGTGCTCGATGCCAAGGTGTCCTTCGACGACAACGCCCTGTTCCGCCATCCCGAGATCGCGGTGTCGTTGCGCGATCTGACCGAGGAAGACGCCAAGGAAATCGAGGCGTCGAAATACGATCTCAACTACGTCACGCTCGACGGCAATATCGGCTGCATGGTCAACGGCGCCGGTCTCGCCATGGCGACGATGGACATCATCAAGCTCTACGGCATGGCGCCGGCCAACTTCCTCGACGTCGGCGGCAGCGCCAGCAAGGAGAAGGTCGCGGCCGCGTTCAAGATCATCACCGCCGATCCCAACGTGAAGGGCATCCTGGTCAACATCTTCGGCGGCATCATGAAGTGCGACGTGATCGCCGAGGGCGTCACGGCTGCGGTTCGCGAGGTCGGCCTCAGCGTGCCGCTGGTGGTCCGTCTCGAAGGCACCAACGTCGAGCTCGGCAAGAAGATCATCCGTGAATCCGGACTGAACGTGGTGCCCGCCGACAATCTCGACGACGCCGCGCAGAAGATCGTGAAGGCCGTCAAGGGAGGCTAGCGCCATGGCCCAGGACCATCTCGCCGCATCATCTCCGCTCCCCGAGCATGCGCGCCTCGCCGCGTTCGCCGGCGAATGGGATGGTGAGGAGATGGTCTTCCCGTCGCGCTGGACGGCGGGCGGGCCGGCGACCTCGCGCACCGTCGCGCGCATGGATCTCAACGGGTTCTATCTGATCCAGGACTCGATCCAGATGCGCGACGGCAAGCAGGTCTTCGCCACCCACGGCATCTTCACCTTCGACCGCGACGACCGGACCTACAAATTGTTCTGGTACGACTCGCTCGGCTACACGCCGCCTTCGCCCGCCTCAGGCGGGTGGGCCGGCAAGACCCTGACGCTGGTGCGCGGCTCGCTCCGCGGCAATGCGCGCCACGTCTACGAGATCATCAATGAGGATTCCTACTCGTTGAAGATTCAATTCTCGCCGGACGCGGAAGGCTGGTCCGACGTCCTCACCGGCGTCTACCGCCGCATCCACTGACCCACTCACTCTGTTAGTTTCGCGAAAGCAGACCTCATGTCCATCCTGATCGACAAGAACACCAAGGTCATCTGCCAGGGCTTCACCGGCAAGAACGGCACCTTCCACTCGGAGGCCGCGATCGCCTACGGCACCAAGATGGTCGGCGGCACCTCGCCGGGCAAAGGCGGCTCGACGCATCTGGGCCTGCCGGTGTTCGACACCGTGCGCGAGGCACGTGAGAAGACCGGCGCCGACGCTTCGGTGATCTACGTGCCGCCGCCGGGCGCAGCCGACGCGATCTGCGAAGCCATCGACGCCGAGGTCCCGCTGATCGTCTGCATCACCGAGGGCATTCCTGTGATCGACATGGTCCGCGTCAAGCGCTCGCTGCTCGGCTCCAAGTCGCGCCTGATCGGGCCGAACTGCCCGGGCGTCATGACCGCCGGCGAGTGCAAGATCGGCATCATGCCCGCCAACATCTTCAAGACCGGCTCGGTCGGCATCGTCTCCCGCTCGGGCACGCTGACCTATGAAGCCGTGTTCCAGACCTCCCAGGAAGGCCTCGGCCAGACCACCGCGGTCGGCATCGGCGGCGACCCGGTCAAGGGCACCGAGTTCATCGACGTGCTGGAGATGCTGCTCGCCGACCCCAAGACCGAATCGATCATCATGATCGGCGAGATCGGCGGTTCCGCCGAGGAGGACGCCGCCCAGTTCCTCAAGGACGAGGCCAAGCGTGGCCGCAAGAAGCCGATGGTCGGCTTCATCGCCGGCGTCACCGCCCCTCCCGGCCGCCGCATGGGTCATGCCGGCGCCATCATCTCCGGCGGCAAGGGCGATGCCGGTTCCAAGACCGAGGCGATGAAATCCGCAGGGATTACAGTGTCCCCGTCGCCCGCCCGCCTCGGCCACACGCTTGCCGAAAAGTTGAAGGGCTAATTCAGTTCTTCGTGCTTTTCCGGGCGAAGTTTCGCAGCAAATAGGGTAAAGGGTGCCTGTCGCGTCGAGCCCTGTCGGGGGAGCTCGGCGCCAGCGCCGTTTGTTATGCGCGAATCGAAATCGCCAGGAACTCAAGTATGTCTCGCCAGGACGCGAACGCAGCCTTTGCCCTGTCATCCTTTTTGCAGGGCACCAACGCCACCTACATCGACGAAATCTACGCCCGCTACCAGAAGGACCCGTCCTCGGTCGATGCCGAGTGGCAGGAGTTCTTCAAGAGCCTGAACGACGCGCCGGCTGACATCAGCAAGAACGCGGAAGGCCCGTCCTGGGAGCGCGACAACTGGCCGCTGACCCCGAAGGACGATCTGACCTCCGCCCTCGACGGCAACTGGGCCGAGGTCGAGAAGACGGTCGGTGGCAAGATCGCCGCCAAGGCGCAGGCCAAGGGGGCCGACATCTCCTCCGCCGACCTGCTTCAGGCGACGCGCGATTCCGTCCGCGCCCTGATGCTGATCCGCTCCTACCGCATGCGCGGCCACTTCCATGCCAAGCTCGATCCGCTCGGCATCGAAGCCCAGCGCAACCGCGAAGAGCTCGATCCGCGCACCTACGGCTTCAGCGAAGCCGATTTCGACCGCAAGATCTTCCTCGATCACGTGCTCGGCCTCGAATACGGCACTCTGCGCGAGATCACCGCGATCTGCGAGCGCACCTACTGCCAGACGCTCGGCGTCGAGTTCATGCACATCAGCAACGCGGCGCAGAAGGCCTGGATCCAGGAGCGCATCGAGGGACCCGACAAGGAGATCTCGTTCACGCGCGAAGGCCGCAGGGCCATCCTGCAGAAGCTGATCGAAGCCGAGGGTTTCGAAAAGTTCTGCGACACCAAGTTCACCGGCACCAAGCGCTTCGGCCTCGACGGCGGTGAAGCCCTGATCCCCGCGCTCGAGCAGATCATCAAGCGCGGCGGCAATCTCGGCGTGAAGGAAATCGTGCTCGGCATGCCGCATCGCGGCCGCCTCAACGTGCTGACCCAGGTGTTGGGCAAGGCCCATCGCGCACTATTCCACGAGTTCAAGGGCGGCTCGGCCAATCCCGACGCGGTCGAAGGTTCCGGCGACGTCAAGTATCACCTCGGCGCCTCCTCGGACCGCGAGTTCGACGGCAACCGCATCCACCTGTCGCTGACCGCCAACCCCTCGCATCTCGAGATCGTCGATCCCGTCGTGCTCGGCAAGGTCCGCGCCAAGCAGGACCAGCACGGCGATCCCCCTGACATGCGCATCTCCGTGATGCCGCTCCTGATGCACGGCGACGCCGCGTTCGCCGGCCAGGGCGTGGTTGCTGAATGCTTCGGCCTGTCCGACCTGAAGGGCTACCGCACCGGCGGCTCCGTGCACTTCATCGTCAACAACCAGATCGGCTTCACCACCTATCCGCGCTACTCGCGCTCCTCGCCCTATCCGTCGGATGTGGCGAAGATGATCGATGCGCCGATCTTCCACGTCAACGGCGACGATCCGGAAGCCGTCGTGTTCGCGGCCAAGGTCGCGACCGAATTCCGGCAGAAGTTCCACAAGCCCGTCGTCATCGACATGTGGTGCTACCGCCGCTACGGCCACAATGAGGGCGATGAGCCGGCCTTCACCCAGCCGGTGATGTACAAGCGGATCGCCGCCCATCCCTCGACGCTGACGCTCTACTCCAAGCGCCTGATCGCAGAAGGCGTCGTCACCGAGGGCGAGGTCGACAAGCTGAAGGCGGACTGGCGCGCCCGGCTCGATGCCGAGTTCGAGGCCGGCACCTCCTACAAGCCGAACAAGGCCGACTGGCTCGACGGCAAGTGGGCGGGCTTCAAGATCGCCGACCAGGAAGAGGATGCGCGGCGCGGCGTCACCGGCGTCGACATCGCCACGCTGAAGGACATCGGCCGCAAGATCACCAAGGTGCCGGACGGTTTCCGCGTTCACCGCACCATTCAGCGCTTCCTCGATAACCGCGCCAAGGCGATCGAGAGCGGCAACGGCATCGACTGGGCGACCGGCGAGGCGCTGGCGTTCTGCTCGCTGCTCAACGAAAACCACCACGTCCGCCTGTCCGGACAGGATTCGGAACGCGGCACCTTCTCGCAGCGCCATTCGGTCCTGATCGACCAGGAAGACGAAAGCCGCTACACGCCGTTCAACCATCTCGGCCACGAGCAGGGCCATTACGAGGTCATCAACTCGCTGCTGTCGGAAGAAGCCGTGCTCGGTTTCGAATACGGCTATTCGCTCGCCGAGCCGAACACGCTGACGCTGTGGGAAGCCCAGTTCGGCGACTTCGCCAACGGCGCGCAGGTCGTGTTCGACCAGTTCATCTCCTCGGGCGAGCGCAAATGGCTGCGCATGTCCGGTCTGGTCTGCCTGTTGCCGCACGGCTATGAGGGCCAGGGACCGGAGCACTCCTCGGCGCGCCTCGAGCGCTACTTGCAGATGTGCGCGGAAGACAACATGCAGGTGGTCTACCCGACCACGCCGGCGAACTATTTCCACGTGCTGCGCCGGCAGCTGCATCGCGAGATACGCAAGCCGCTGATCATGATGACGCCGAAGTCGCTGCTGCGTCACAAGCGGGCGGTGTCGCGTCTCGACGAGCTCGCGAAGGGCACGACCTTCCACCGCATCCTCTATGATGACGCCCAGATGCTGCCGAACGAGGCGATCAAGCTCGTCCCCGACGAGAAGATCCGCCGCATCGTGCTGTGCTCCGGCAAGGTCTATTACGACCTCTACGAGGAGCGCGAGAAGCGCGGCATCGACGACATCTACCTGATGCGCGTCGAGCAGCTCTATCCGGTGCCGCTGAAGGCGCTGGTGACCGAGCTGTCGCGCTTCAAGAAGGCCGAGATGGTGTGGTGCCAGGAAGAGCCCCGCAACATGGGTGCTTGGCACTTCATCGAGCCCTATCTGGAATGGGTGCTGAACCAGGTGAACGGCGCGAGCCGGCGTCCGCGTTATGTCGGCCGCGCCGCTTCCGCCGCGACCGCCACGGGTCTGATGTCCAAGCATCAGGCTCAGCTGAAGGCGTTCCTGGACGAAGCACTGAGCTGAGAAGTTTTTTTAGGACTCTGTCATGCCCCGCGAAGGCGGGGCATCCAGTACTCCGCGGCTTTCGTTCTGATCACGAAGGTCACGGCGTACTGGATTGCCCGCCTTCGCGGGCAATGACGTATGAAATTCATGACCGCTACCTGCGATCCCTTGAGGAAGAGACCATGACTGAAATTCGTGTGCCGACGCTCGGCGAATCCGTCACCGAGGCCACCATCGGCCGCTGGTTCAAGAAGGCCGGCGACCCCGTCGCCGTCGACGAGCCCCTGGTGGAGCTCGAGACCGACAAGGTCACCATCGAAGTCCCCGCGCCGACCGCGGGCACGCTGAGCGAGATCATCGCTGCCGATGGTGCGACCGTTGCCGTGGGCGCGCTGCTCGGTCAGATCACCGATGGTGCCGGCGCAGCCAAGCCCGCTGCCGCGCCGGTCAAGGCTGCTGCGCCTGCCACTGCTGCCGCTGCTCCGGCGGCGGCTCCCGCTGCCGCGAAGGCGCCGCCGGCCGATGCGCCGCTCGCGCCGTCCGTGCGCAAACTGTCGGCCGAGACCGGCATCGACGCCTCGACCGTGCCGGGCTCCGGCAAGGACGGCCGCGTCACCAAGGGCGACATGCTGGCCGCGATCGAGCGCGCCGCCTCGGCGCCGACGCCGGTCAACCAGCCCGCCGCCGCCGTGCAGGTCCGCAGCCCCTCGCCGGCCGATGACGCCGCCCGCGAAGAGCGCGTCAAGATGACCCGGCTGCGCCAGACCATCGCGCGCCGGCTCAAGGACGTGCAGAACACCGCGGCCATGCTCACGACCTTCAACGAGGTCGACATGACCAACGTCATGGCGCTGCGCGCACACTACAAGGACGCGTTCGAGAAGAAGCACGGCGCCAAGCTCGGCTTCATGGGCTTCTTCACCAAGGCCGTCGTGCAGGCGCTGAAGGACATCCCGGCCGTCAACGCCGAGATCGACGGCAGCGACCTGATCTACAAGAACTACTACCACATCGGCGTTGCCGTCGGCACCGACAAGGGCTTGGTCGTGCCCGTGGTGCGCGACTGCGACCACAAGTCGATCTCCGACATCGAGAAGAGCATCGCCGATTTCGGCCGCCGCGCCCGTGACGGCCAGCTCAAGATCGACGAGATGCAGGGCGGCACCTTCACCATCACCAATGGCGGCATCTACGGCTCGCTGATGTCGACCCCGATCCTGAACGCGCCGCAGTCCGGCATCCTCGGCATGCACAAGATCCAGGAGCGCCCCATGGTCGTCGGCGGCAAGATCGAGGTCCGTCCGATGATGTATCTGGCGCTGTCCTACGATCACCGCGTCATCGACGGCAAGGAAGCCGTCACCTTCCTGGTTCGCGTCAAGGAGAGCCTGGAAGATCCGGCGCGCCTGGTGCTGGACCTCTAAGGGAGGCGACGATGGGGGAGCCGTCGCTCGCGCATGCGCTCATCTCCATGGTGCCGCTCCTGCTGACCACCCTTATCTTTTTCTTCTTTGCGATTCCGATTAGTCGCAGGAAAGGTAAGGGGGTCGGCTTCGCGGCCTTGTGCCTGATCCCGTTTCTCACGCCCTTCCTTCTGTTCCATTTGATCAGCTTGACGGACAAGTCCGTGCTTGATCGCTTGGCGGCTCTTGAGGGCAGGACGTCGTAGTGCGCTCGAACTCGTGGGGATTGATGTGACGGATAAAGTCGTTGTCATCACCGGCGGCAGCCGCGGCATCGGGCGGGCGACCGCGCTTGCGGCGGCCGCGCGCCGTTTTCGCGTCGTGGTCGGCTATGCCAGCAACAAGCAGGCCGCCGACGAGGTGGTAGCTACGATCGCGGCCAGCAACGGCAAGGCCATCGCGGTGAAATGCGATGTCGCCGAGGAAAGTGACATCCTCAATCTGTTCGAGGAGGCCGACAAGTTCGGCACGCTCGGGGCGCTCGTCAACAATGGCGGCATCGTCGGCAAGAGCGGCGTGCGCGTCGACGAGATGTCGGCCGAGCGCATCCAGCGCGTGATGGCGGTGAACGTCACCGGCTCCATCCTTTGCGCGCGCGAGGCGGTGAAGCGGATGTCGACCAAGCACGGCGGCACGGGCGGAGTCATCGTCAACCTGTCGTCCGTCGCTGCGCGGCTCGGCTCGCCCAACACCTATGTCGACTACGCCGCGTCCAAGGGTGCGGTCGATTCCTTCACCGTCGGCCTCGGCCATGAGGTCGCGGGCGAGGGCATCCGCGTCGCCGCGATCCGTCCCGGCCTGATCGACACCGACATCCACGCTGCCGGTGGCGAGCCCGACCGCGCCCATCGCCTGGCCCATCTGGTGCCGATGAAGCGCGTCGGCACCGCCGATGAAATCGCCAATGCCATCGTCTGGCTGATCTCGGACGAGGCCTCCTACGTCACCTCAGCCATTCTCGATGTGTCCGGCGGACGCTGACGCGCCGCGCTGACGCATCCTCACCACGCCTAACCTTACGGGACTTTTTCTCATGGCTACCTACGATCTCGTCGTCATCGGCACCGGACCGGGCGGTTATGTCTGCGCGGTACGCGCGAGCCAGCTCGGCATGAAGGTCGCCGTGGTCGAAAAGAACGCGACCCTCGGCGGCACCTGCCTCAATGTCGGCTGCATGCCGTCGAAGGCGCTGCTGCACGCCTCCGAAATGTTCGAGGAAGCCGGCCATTCCTTCGCCAAGATGGGCGTCAGCGTTTCCGCGCCGAAGCTCGATCTGCCCGCGATGATGAACTTCAAGCAGCAGGGCATCGACGGCAACGTCAAGGGCGTCGAGTTCCTGATGAAGAAGAACAAGATCGACGTGCTCAAGGGCGCCGGCAAGATCTTGGGCACCGGCAAGGTCGAGGTCTCCGCCGACGGCAAGTCGCAGGTTGTCGAGACCAAGAACATCGTGATCGCCACCGGCTCCGACATCGCGCGCCTGAAGGGCATCGAGATCGACGAGAAGCGCATCGTGTCCTCGACCGGCGCGCTGTCGCTGGAGAAGGTGCCAGGCAGATTGCTGGTCATTGGCGCCGGCGTGATCGGGCTCGAACTCGGCTCCGTGTGGCGCCGGCTCGGATCCGAAGTCATGGTGGTTGAATTCCTCGATCGCATCCTGCCCGGCATGGACGGCGAGATCGCCAAGCAATTCCAGCGCATCCTTGAAAAGCAGGGATTTGCATTCAAGCTGGGCTCGAAGGTGACCGGCGTCGAGATGAACAGCAAGGCATTGCTTGCGAAAATCGAACCGGCTTCCGGCGGTGCCGCCGAGACCATCGAAGCCGACGTCGTGCTCGTCTGCATCGGCCGCGTGCCCTACACCGACGGTCTCGGCCTCAAGGAAGCCGGTGTCGCGCTGGACGCGCGCGGCCGGGTGCAGATCGATTCGCATTTCGCCACCAGCCTGAAGGGCGTCTATGCCATCGGCGACGTCGTCGCAGGCCCCATGCTCGCGCACAAGGCCGAGGACGAGGGCGTCGCGGTCGCCGAGATCATCGCAGGCCAAGCCGGCCACGTGAATTACGATGTGATCCCCGGCGTCGTGTATACCACGCCGGAAGTGTCCTCCGTCGGCAAGACCGAGGAGGAACTCAAGCAGGCGGGCGTGGCTTACACGGTCGGAAAGTTTCCGTTCACCGCCAACGGCCGCTCCAAGGTCAACCAGACCACCGACGGCTTTGTGAAGATTCTCGCGGATGCGAAGACCGATCGCGTGCTCGGCGTGCACATCATCGGCCGCGAAGCCGGCGAAATGATCCATGAAGCGTGTGTTCTCATGGAATTCGGCGGCAGTGCGGAAGATCTCGCGCGCACCTGCCACGCCCATCCGACGCGCTCGGAGGCCGTCAAGGAAGCCGCGCTTGCGGTCGGCAAGCGAGCCATCCATATGTAACGACGCGCCCAGCGCCGAACCGGGCGGGAAACACATGCTGCGCCGCCTTCTTCAACCGGTCTGGGTCCTGCTTGCGATCATCTTCCTGATCGAAGCCTGGCTGTGGGATCATCTCGAGCCGATCGTCGCCAGGATCGTCGCAGCCATCCCGCTGGCGCGCTTCAAGCATTGGCTGACGGAGCGCGTCGATGCGCTCTCGCCGGCCATGACGCTGCTCGTGTTTGCGGTGCCCGTCGTCCCGCTGTTTCCGCTCAAGCTGGTCGGGCTGTGGCTGCTCGCGCATGAATACTGGACCGGCGCGTTCTTCACGATCGTGTTCGGAAAGCTTGTCGGCGTCGGCGTCACCGCCTTCGTGTTCGACGTCACGCGCGCCAAGCTTCTGGAGATGCGCTGGTTCGAGCGGATCTACGCCCTGGTGCTGAGGGTGCGCGCCAAGGCCGCCGAGCTGGTCGACCCGATCAAGCGCCGCATCCGCGAGCTGATCGCCGGCAACGGCGAGGGCTGGTCCTACCGCACGCTGCGTATGATCCAGCGCTTCAGGAAGAGCGTGCATGAGGCGCGGTGATCTTCGCCACCACAAGGACCGTCCGTAGCCCGGATGGAGCGCAGCGCAATCCGGGACAGGCGTCCCCGCTCTATCCTCCGTCATTGCGAGTGCAGCGAAGCAATCCAGTATCTTTCCCCGGAGGCAGTCTGGATTGCTTCGTCGCAAGGGCTCCTCGCAATGACGCGGTGAGAACCCGGCCTCAACACCTCAATGCAAATGCAGCAGATGTGGCCACCACAGGCCGAGCGCGGTCATGAACAGGCCGGCGATCGTCAGCGCGCCGCCGACATAGGCGAGCGCGATCATGCCGGTGATGATGGTGGCGGACGCCAGCACGATGCCGATCTGGAAGGCGGCCGAGGCCAGCTCGAAATGGTGGTACTTCGCGGTCGCCTCGTCGCGGGCGTGCTCGGCGTGCTTGGCCTTGTCCGCAAGCTGCTCGGTGCCTTCGCCGGTCTCGGGCTCGGAGCGGTAGCGCTGCGCGGTCTTGGTCCAGTCGTCGATCTGCTTCTGCACGGCGGGCTTCTGCGCCTCGGCCGCGGCGGCCAGTGTCAGCTTGCCCTGCTCGGCCGCGGTCACCACCACGGTGCGGCGGATGCTCTTGGCCTGGAAGAACGCCCAGAGATTGGCGGCCTCGACGTTCTTGCTGATCGATTCGGTCTGGGCACCCTTGCCGAGCGTCTCCGAGATCGCCAGGAACAGCGCCAGCACGGCGATCAGAAGAGCGATCTTCTTGTTCGAGCCGGACGCGTGTTCGGCGTGCTCGGCATGCTCCATGCTTTCATGTGCGCCCATATAATGTCCCTCCTGTGCCGGTTCCCACGATTTGACCGAACCGTGGGCGCTGTGCAAGAGGCACGCGAGCTATGACGAGAGTGTGTCAGCGCCGCGGATGGGCGCTGGCATACACCTCGAGCAGCCGCTCGGAATCGATGCCGGTATAGACCTGCGTCGTCGAGAGCGAGGAATGGCCGAGCAATTCCTGGATGGCGCGCAGATCGCCGCCGCGCGAGAGCAGATGCGTGGCGAAGGAATGCCGCAGCGCGTGCGGCGTGGCGCTGTCGGGAAGTCCCAGCGCGCCGCGCAGCCGCTCCATCGCGAGCTGGATGATGCGCGGGCTCAAGGGGCCGCCGCGTGCGCCGACGAAGATCGGTCCTTCCGCCGGCAGCGGATAGGGGCACATCGCGACATATTCCTGCACCAGCGCCAGCACGTTCTGCAGCACCGGCACCATGCGCGTCTTGTTGCCCTTGCCGGTCACGACCAGCACGTCGCCTTCGCCGGGTTTCGGCACCTCGCGGCGCTTGAGACCCAGCGCCTCGGAGATGCGCAGGCCCGAGCCATAGAGCAGCGCCATCACCGCGGCGTCGCGTGCAAGGATCCAGGTCTCGCGCTCCTCGCCGGCGCGCTCGTCGGCATCGGCCAGACGTTTTGCCGATACCATCGGCAGCGGCTTCGGCAGGCTCTTGGCGACCTTCGGCGCGCGGATCGCCGACAATGCACCGACCTTGCCCTTGCCCTCACGCTCCAGAAAACGTCCGAACGAGCGCAGGCCCGCCAGCGCGCGCATCAGGCTGCGGCCGGCAATGTCATCTGCCCGGCGCATTGCCATGAAGGCGCGCACGTCGGTGGCTTCCAGCGCTGCAAACCGCTCCAGCGTCACCCGCTCGCCCCAATGGGCACAGAGGAAATCCAGGCATTGCCGCAGATCGCGGCCATAGGCCTCCAGCGTCTTCGGCGACAGCCGCCGCTCGGCGCCGAGATGCGCCAGCCAGCGCGCCATCTCCTGCGCGATCGAGGGATCGGCGCTGGCGAGCTCGATGTGTGGGGCGGCCGCTTTGCTCATGCGCTCTGGACGTGGTGATTCCGCACAGTATATCGCATCACACCAGTTTACTGTTCGCTAAGGCCGCCGCGTGGCGCTAGCCTCAAAACCTCAAGGTTCCGATTCCAAAGCTCATGGACCAATCGCCGCGCAACGACACCGCCCCCGCCACCCGCATGGTCGACGTGCTGGTGCCGGTCGCGCTCGACCAGACCTATTCCTACAAGGTGCCGCGCGGGATGGAGCTGAAGGCGGGCGATCTCATCAGTGTGCCGCTCGGTCCGCGCGAGGTGCTGGCCGTGATCTGGGGCGAGAACGCCAATCCCGACCCGCGCCTGCATAACCGCCTCAAGGAGGTCAGCGAGAAGCTCGACATCCCGCCGCTCAAGCCGGAGCTGCGCTCGGTGGTGGACTGGGTCGCAAACTACACGCTGAGCCCGCGCGGCATGGTGCTGCGCATGTGCCTGCGCATGGGCGAAAATCTCGGTCCGGAGCGGGTGCGTGCCGGCGTGCGCCTGACCGGCGATCCGCCGAAGCGTCTGACGCCGGCGCGCCAGCGTGTCATCGCGCTGCTGTCGGACCGGCTGCTGCACGGCAAGTCCGAGGCGGCCAAGGAGGCCGGCGTCTCCTCGGGCGTGATCGACGGCCTCGTCGATGAAGGCACGCTCACGGTTGAGCCAATGCCGCCGCCGCCTCCGCCGCCGGCACCCGATCCGGAATTCGGCCGGCCGGATTTTTCGCCGCTGCAGCGTGCCGGTGTGGATGCGATGCGCGCGCTCGCGGCCAATGGCACCTTCCATGTCGCGCTGCTCGACGGCGTCACCGGCTCGGGCAAGACCGAGGTCTATTTCGAAGCGGTCGCCGAGGTGATCCGCCGCGGCAAGCAGGCGCTGATCCTGATGCCGGAGATCGCGCTGACCGGCCAGTTCCTCGATCGCTTCGCGCAGCGTTTTGGCGTGCGGCCGATCGAATGGCATTCCGAGCTCACCCCGCGCACCCGCGCGCGCAATTGGGCCGCGATCTCCGAAGGTTCGGCGCCGGTCGTGGTCGGCGCGCGTTCGGCGCTGTTTCTCCCTTACGCCAATCTTGGCCTCATCGTCGTCGATGAGGAGCACGACCAGGCCTACAAGCAGGACGACGGCGTGCACTACCACGCCCGTGACATGGCGGTGGTGCGCGGGCATATCGCAAAAATCCCGGTCGTGCTGGCCTCCGCGACGCCGTCGGTCGAATCCGAGGTCAATGCGCGCAAGAGCCGCTATCAGCGCATCGCGCTGCCCTCGCGCTTCGGCGGCCAGCACATGCCGCATATCGAGGCCATCGACCTGCGCCGCGAGCCGCCCGCGCGCGGCCGCTTCATCTCGCCGCGGCTTGCGGGCGAGATCAGAACCGCGATCGAGCGGCGCGAGCAGGCGCTGCTCTTCCTCAATCGCCGCGGCTATGCGCCGCTGACGCTGTGCCGTGCCTGCGGCCATCGCTTCGCCTGCACCATCTGCGATGCCTGGCTGGTCGATCATCGCTTTCGCCAGCGCCTCGTCTGTCACCATTGCGGCTTCTCGATGCCGCGCCCGCACATCTGCCCGAACTGTTCGGCCGAGGAATCGCTGGTCGCGGTCGGACCCGGCGTCGAGCGCCTGCAGGAGGAGGCGGCCGCGTTGTTCCCGCAAGCGCGCACCATGGTGCTGTCGAGCGATCTCATCACCTCGATCGAGACGATGCGAAGCGAGCTTGCCGAGATCGCGGAGGGCCGCGTCGACATCATCATCGGCACCCAGCTCGTGGCCAAGGGCCACAATTTTCCGCGGCTCAATCTGGTCGGCGTGGTCGACGCCGATCTCGGCCTTTCCAACGGCGATCCGCGCGCGGCGGAGCGCACCTGGCAATTGCTCAATCAGGTAATCGGCCGCGCCGGCCGCGAGCAGGGCCGCGGCGTCGGCTATCTGCAGACCCATCAGCCCGATCATCCCGTGATGCGGGCGCTGATCGCCTGTGACCGCGAGGCCTTCTACGACAGCGAGATCGAGCTGCGCCAGAAGACGCTCTATCCGCCGTTCGGCCGGCTCGCCAGCCTGATCATCTCCGCCGGCGACCGTCCGGGCGCCGAAGGCTTCGGCCGTAAGCTCGTCGCGCTCGCGCCGCGCGACGAGCGCGTCGTCGTGCTCGGCCCCGCCGAAGCGCCGCTCGCCGTCATCAAGGGGCGCTACCGCTTCCGCATCCTGGCGAAATCGGCGCGCGGTTTCGACTTGTCGGACTATTTGCGCAACTGGCTCGCGGTCTGCCCGAAGCCGACAGGCAATCTGAAGCTGGAAGTCGACGTCGATCCGCAGAGCTTTTTGTAGGGCCACCGCAGCCATACCCTCTACTGTCATTCCGGGGCGCGCGTAGCGCGAGCCCGGAATCCATCGGGCGGCAGAGTTTGTGGATGAATGGATTCCGGGTTCGCGCTCCGCGCCCCCCGGAATGACAAAACAAAAAAAGCCCGCGGTCCCCCAAGACCGCGGGCTTGTTTCACGTGCGCAGCAAACTGATGAAAACTGCGCGTTCGATCAGGCGCGGATCGCGCCTTAGGAGACGACTTCCGCGGTGACGCGGCCGACGCCGCGACTGGTGAGGCCAATGGCGCGGGCGGCACCCGTGGAGAGGTCGAGCACGCGCCCGCGAATGAACGGGCCGCGGTCATTGATGGTGACGATGACGCTCTGGCTGCCATGGGTGACGCGCAGCTTGGTGCCGAAGGGCAGCGAACGGTGCGCCGCGGTCATGGCGTTCTGGTTGAAGCGCTGGCCCGAGGCGGTCTTGCTGCCGGACTCATTGCCGTAAAAGGACGCGATGCCGGAGAAGCTGCGGCCCGTGCCGGAGGTCGGCGTCATCGACGCATTGGCATTGCGCCAATCGGAGGTCGCGTTGGCCTCGGTCTGGGCGTGGTGGCGGTGGTGATGCCGGTGATGCCGGGATTTGGCGGAAGCTTCGGTGGCAGTTCCACCGACGAGGAGAGTTGCGGCGACGAAAGCAATCGCCGTACGCGGCCGGGTCGCAAAGCCCAGCGTCTTCAAAGACAGCATTTAATGGTCCCTAAGCTAGTATTGCCACATGTGTGGCAAGTGGAGCCCCCATCAGTTTGTGAGCGATTTGGCGTTTCGATTCCCAATGAGGCGTGAATTGGGCAGTAAATCCGGTATGTGTCGTCATGAAATATCTTGTTACCGTCGCGAGATATTCATCCGATCTCCGGTAATCTTCGCCTTTAACGATCTATTAACCTCTATATTACTTGCGAATACTGTAAAGCGAAGTCATCGCCTCTAGCGTTTAGAATTCGATAAGTATTCGGCGGGTGGAACCGGTGGGAACGGATTCACGGCTCAGCGATCCGTGTTCATGGCCGCTATGCGCTGGAGGCAGGAACCAATGGAGGTGTCGCGGCCGGGGCCGGCGCTGCTTTCCGTGACGTGGCAGGTCACCGCCTCGGCCGCCCCTCCCGCGCGCAAATGTGTTGCGGGGCTGCGACGAACTGGCGACAGAACCTCATGCCTTTAGTTTGGCGTCATGTTGCACCTGCGCACCTGCTATGTTAGCAAAGCCGCGATTTTAACGAGCCCGGCACCTCCCGTGCTGGTCGAAAATCGAAGTCCCGCTTGAATTCCAAGGGCTTGGATCGCTAGGCGCCGCTTCGTGGCGACGGTTTTTCCCTTGCGAGTTTGACAGCAAAAAGAGCGCGTCTGTGGCTGCAGAAGATACGTCCGTTTCAGGTGTGTCCGGCCGTTATGCAACGGCCTTGTTCGAGCTGGCCCGCGACCAGAAGGTGGTCGACGAGGTCAAAGCCGATCTTGATAAATTCGATGCCTTGCTGAACGAAAGCGCTGATCTCAAGCGCCTCGTCCGCAGCCCGGTGTTCGCCGCCGATGCCCAGTCCAAGGCCCTTTCGGCCGTGCTGGACAAGGTGGGCATCGCCGGCATCACCGCCAACTTTCTGAAAGTGCTGACCGCCAATCGCCGCCTGTTCGCGGTGGCCGACGTCAGCCGCGCCTACCGCGCCCTCGTGGCCCGGTTCAAGGGCGAGACGACGGCCGACGTGACGGTGGCGGAGGCGCTCTCTGACAAGAATCTCGATGCCCTCAAGGTTGCCCTGAAGTCGGTGACCGGCAAGGACGTCGCGCTGAACGTGAAAGTCGATCCCTCGATTATCGGTGGCCTCATCGTCAAGCTGGGCAGCCGCATGGTGGATGGTTCGCTTCGCACCAAACTCAATTCGATCAAGCACGCGATGAAAGAGGCAGGCTGATGGACATCCGCGCCGCGGAAATTTCCGCGATCCTCAAGGACCAGATCAAGAATTTCGGCCAGGAAGCTGAAGTCTCCGAAGTCGGACAGGTGCTGTCCGTCGGCGACGGTATCGCCCGCGTCTACGGTCTGGACAACGTCCAGGCCGGTGAAATGGTCGAGTTCGAGAACGGCACCCGCGGCATGGCGCTGAATCTCGAAACCGACAACGTCGGTGTCGTTATTTTCGGTGCCGACCGCGAGATCAAGGAAGGCCAGACCGTCAAGCGCACCCGCGCCATCGTGGACGCGCCGGTCGGCAAGGGCCTGCTTGGCCGCGTCGTCGACGCGCTCGGCAATCCCATCGACGGCAAGGGCCCGATCCAGGCTGAGAAGCGCATGCGCGTCGACGTCAAGGCGCCCGGCATCATTCCGCGCAAGTCGGTGAACGAGCCGATGGCAACCGGCCTCAAGGCCATCGACGCCCTGATCCCGATCGGCCGCGGCCAGCGCGAGCTGATCATCGGCGACCGCCAGACCGGAAAGACCGCGATCGCGCTCGACACCATCCTGAACCAGAAGCCGCTCAACGCGCAGCCGGACGAGAACATCAAGCTGTACTGCGTCTACGTCGCGGTCGGCCAGAAGCGTTCGACCGTCGCCCAGTTCGTGAAGGTGCTGGAAGAGCAGGGCGCGCTCGAATACTCGATCGTCGTCGCCGCCACCGCCTCCGATCCGGCGCCGATGCAGTACATCGCGCCCTTTACCGGCTGCACCATGGGCGAGTACTTCCGCGACAACGGCATGCACGCGGTCATCATCTATGACGATCTGTCCAAGCAGGCCGTCGCCTACCGTCAGATGTCGCTGCTGCTGCGCCGCCCGCCGGGCCGCGAAGCCTATCCCGGCGACGTGTTCTATCTGCACTCCCGCCTGCTCGAGCGCGCGGCGAAGCTGAACAAGGACATGGGCTCGGGCTCGCTGACGGCGCTGCCTGTCATCGAAACCCAGGCTAATGACGTGTCGGCTTACATCCCGACCAACGTCATCTCGATCACCGACGGCCAGATCTTCCTGGAAACCGACCTGTTCTTCCAGGGCATCCGTCCTGCCGTGAACGTCGGTCTGTCGGTGTCGCGCGTCGGTTCGTCGGCGCAGACCAAGGCCACCAAGAAGGTCGCCGGCAAGATCAAGGGCGAGCTCGCGCAGTACCGCGAAATGGCGGCGTTCGCGCAGTTCGGCTCCGACCTCGACGCCTCGACCCAGCGCCTGCTCAACCGCGGCTCGCGCCTCACCGAGCTGCTCAAGCAGCCGCAGTTCTCGCCGCTGAAGATGGAAGAGCAGGTCTGCGTGATCTGGGCCGGCACCAACGGCTATCTCGATCCGCTCCCGCTCAACAAGGTGCGCGCGTTCGAGGACGGCCTGCTGTCGCTGCTGCGCGGCAAGCACGCCGACATCCTCAACGCGATTCGCGACAGCCGCGATCTCTCCGACGATACCGCTGCCAAGCTGAAGTCGGTGGTCGAGGGCTTCGCGAAGTCTTTCTCATAAGAAGGCCGTCATGGCCGGGCCAAAGCGCGAAGCGCGTCTTCGCAACTGAAGTCCCGGCCATCCACGTCTTGTGCGTGGAAGACGGAGAACGTGGATGCCCGGGACACGCCCGGGCATGACGAAAGGATAGGGTCGCGGTCGAGCCGCAGGCTGATCGCTGGGGACGAAGAATGGCGTCACTTAAAGACATGCGCGTCCGCATCGCCTCCACCAAGGCGACGCAAAAGATCACCAAGGCCATGCAGATGGTCGCGGCCTCCAAGCTGCGCCGCGCGCAGACCGCCGCGGAAGCGGCGCGTCCCTATGCCGACAAGATGAGCGCGGTGATCTCCAACATCGCCAGCGCCGCGGTCGGCTCGCCCGGCGCACCGGTGCTGCTGGCCGGCACCGGCCGGGACCAGGTTCATCTGCTGCTGGTCTGCACCGGCGAGCGCGGCCTGTCCGGCGCCTTCAACTCCTCGATCGTGCGTCTCGCCCGCGAGCGCGCTCTGGCGCTCGCTGCGCAGGGCAAGGAGGTGAAATTCTTCTGCGTCGGCCGCAAGGGTTACGAGCAGCTCCGCCGCCAGTTCGACAAGCAGATCGTCGAGCACATGGACCTGCGCAGCGTCCGCCAGCTCGGCTTCGTCAACGCCGAGGAGATCGCCAAGAAGGTTCTGGCGCGCTTCGACAACGGCGAATTCGACGTCTGCACGCTGTTCTATTCGCAATTCAAGTCGGTGATCGCGCAGATCCCGACCGCCCAGCAGGTCATCCCGCTGGTCATCGAGGAGGGCGGTGCCGCCAACACGACGTCGTACGAATACGAGCCGGAAGAGGACGAGATCCTCACGCGGCTGTTGCCGCGCAATCTCGCCGTGCAGATCTTCCGCGCCCTGCTCGAGAACAACGCCTCGTTCTACGGCGCGCAGATGAGCGCGATGGACAACGCCACGCGCAACGCCGGCGAAATGATCCGCAAGCAGACGCTGGTCTACAACCGCACGCGTCAGGCTCAGATCACCAAGGAACTCATCGAAATCATCTCCGGCGCAGAAGCAGTCTGACCGGACACGAAATTCGGATCGAAGGAGACAGTAAATGGCTACAGCAGCCACACAGATCGGTCGCGTTACCCAGGTCATGGGCGCCGTCGTCGACGTGCAGTTCGAAGGCCACCTGCCGGCCATTCTCAACTCGCTCGAAACCAAGAACGGCAACAACCGCCTGGTGCTGGAAGTCGCGCAGCATCTCGGCGAGTCGACCGTCCGCACCATCGCGATGGACGCCACCGAAGGTCTGGTGCGCGGCCAGGAAGTGACCGACACCGGTCAGCCGATCTCGGTTCCCGTGGGGGACGGTACGTTGGGCCGCATCATGAACGTCATCGGCGAGCCGATCGACGAGGCCGGCCCGATCAAGTCGGAAGGCACCCGCGCCATCCACCAGGAAGCGCCGACCTACACCGACCAGTCGACTGAAGCCGAAATTCTCGTCACCGGCATCAAGGTCGTCGATCTGCTCGCTCCGTATGCGAAGGGCGGCAAGATCGGCCTGTTCGGCGGCGCCGGCGTCGGCAAGACCGTGCTGATTCAGGAGCTGATCAACAACGTCGCGAAGGCGCACGGCGGTTACTCCGTGTTCGCCGGCGTCGGCGAACGCACCCGCGAGGGCAACGACCTCTATCACGAGTTCATCGAGTCCAAGGTCAACGCCGACCCGCACAATCCGGATCCGAGCGTGAAGTCGAAGTGCGCGCTGGTGTTCGGTCAGATGAACGAGCCGCCGGGCGCCCGCGCCCGCGTCGGCCTGACCGGTCTGACCGTCGCCGAGCACTTCCGCGACCAGGGCCAGGACGTGCTGTTCTTCGTCGACAACATCTTCCGCTTCACGCAAGCGGGTTCGGAAGTGTCGGCGCTGCTCGGCCGTATTCCTTCGGCGGTGGGTTATCAGCCGACGCTCGCGACCGACATGGGCGCGCTGCAGGAGCGCATCACCACCACGCAAAAGGGGTCGATCACCTCGGTGCAGGCCATCTATGTGCCGGCCGACGACTTGACCGACCCGGCGCCCGCGACCTCGTTCGCGCACTTGGACGCCACCACGGTGCTGTCGCGCGCGATCTCGGAAAAGGGCATCTATCCGGCGGTGGACCCGCTCGACTCGACCTCGCGCATGCTCTCGCCGCTGGTCGTCGGCGAGGAGCACTACACCGTCGCCCGTCAGGTCCAGCAGGTGCTGCAGCGCTACAAGTCGCTCCAGGACATCATCGCCATTCTCGGCATGGACGAGCTTTCGGAAGAGGACAAGCTAACGGTGGCCCGCGCCCGCAAGATCGAGCGCTTCCTGTCGCAGCCGTTCCACGTCGCCGAAATCTTCACGGGTTCGCCGGGCAAGTTCGTGGACCTCGCCGACACCATCAAGGGCTTCAAGGGCCTGGTGGAAGGCAAGTACGACCACCTGCCGGAAGCTGCCTTCTACATGGTCGGCACCATCGAAGAAGCCGTCGAGAAGGGCAAGAAGCTGGCGGCGGAAGCGGCCTAAGGTGCGAATGGCGAATAGGGAGTAGCGAATAGACGCGCTGCTCTCTTCGCCACTCGCCATTCGCTACTCACCATTCGCAAGGTTTCCCATGGCCACCTTCCATTTCGATCTCGTCTCTCCGGAAAAGCTCGCCTTCTCGGGTGAGGTCGATCAGGTCGACATCCCCGGCGCCGAGGGTGATTTCGGCGTGCTGGCGGGGCATGCGCCGGTCGTGGCTGCGATCCGGCCCGGCATTCTCACCGTCACCACCGGCGGCCGCCACGAGAAGATCATCGTGCTCGGGGGCCTTGCCGAAGTCTCCGAAAAGGGTCTCACCGTGCTCGCCGACGTCGCGACCTCGCTGGACGAGCTCGACCGTGTCCAGTTCGCCGAGACGATCGCGGAGATGGAAGAGAACTTGAAGGAGCACGAAGGCACCGAGCTCGATCAGGCCATCGAGCGGCTCGACCACTTCAAGAGCATCCAGCATCAGCTCAACGCCACGGCTATGCACTAAGCCCCGGGGCACCGCTCCGGGGCTCGATCTCCAAATTCCTGAACAGTTTCAGCGCTCGTCACGGTCGTGGCGGGCGCTGAAACTTTATTGCGCTATCGCTGGCGCTGTCGCCTATTTTATCGCGGCGCGTCAGTCACTTCGCTACTGTGCATGGGTTGTTTTCGAGAGTTCAGTCGGCGAGGTGCGCAAACTCATGTGCCACCGCGCGGTAGACCTCGCGGCGGAACGGCACCACGAGGTCGGCGACACGGTCGAGGCGCTCCCAGCGCCAGGCGTCGAACTCGGCGGGCTGGCCGTTGCGCGGCGTCAGCGGATCGATCTCGTCGTCCGTGCCGGTGAAGCGCAGCGCGAACCATTTCTGGCGCTGGCCGCGAAATTTCGCCAGCCGGTGCGTCTGCGGTCCGTCGTAAGGCGGGAATTCATAGGTGAACCAGTCGGTCTCGCCGAGATAGTCGGCACTGACGACGTTGGTCTCCTCCCACAGCTCGCGCATCGCCGCATCACGCAGGTTCTCGCCCTCGTCGACGCCGCCCTGCGGCATCTGCCAGTCGAGCCCCGGCAGGATGATCTCGGGTCCGTCACCCTTGAAGCGATGGCCGATCAGCACGCGGCCGTCGGCGTTGAACAGCGCGATGCCGACGTTCGGGCGGTAGGGTTTGTGGGTCGTCACGCGTAACCTTCTCTCGTCATTCCGGGGCGCGCGAAGCGCGAGCTCTGGTGCGCAATTGCGCACCTGAGAATCCATAACCACAGGCCACAATGGGTTGAAAGGCCGTGGCTGCGATCCTTCGCACAGCTTCTGCCTGGGAGTATGGATCCCCGCCTTCGCGGGGATGACGACCGAGCGAGCCGCGACAGGTGATCTGATCACCCCTCCGCCAGCGCAGAAAATTCCTGCACCACGCGCTCATAGACTGGGCGCTTGAACGGGATGATCAACTCAGGGAGATTCTTCATCGACTCCCAGCGCCAGCTCACGAATTCCGCCTTGTGGCCGCCGCCGCCGGGATGCTCGACGTTGATCTCGCTGTCCTTGCCGGTGAAGCGCACCGCGTACCATTTCTGGCGCTGGCCGCGGTAGCGGCCCTTCCAGGCGCGCCCGGCAACGGTGCGCGGAATGTCATAGGTGAGCCAGTCCGGGACCTCGCCGAGCCGCTCGACCGAGCGCACGCTGGTCTCCTCGTAGAGCTCGCGCTTGGCCGCTTCCCAGGTGTCCTCGCCGGGATCGACCCCGCCCTGCGGCATCTGCCAGACATGGGTGTCGTCGACATGCTCGATGCCGCCGGCGCGGCGGCCGATGAACACCAGTCCCTTTGGATTGATCAGCATCACGCCGACGCAGGTCCGGTAGGGCAGATCCTCGTAACGCGCCATTCCGCCAGACCTCTTGCCTGCTTCTTGTGCCGGCCCCGCGAGACCCGCGCCGAACCAATTCGTTGATTTAGCTGGATTTTGATTTCAGCATCGCGGTTGTCAATGGCACCAAAAGGATACCTCGGTCGCCCAATGTCTTGGTCCAGGCGCTGATGCGCTCGATCGAGACGGGCAGGGCGGAGGCCGTGCCGACGGCGATGCCGCGCTCGCGCGCCGCCGATTCCAGCTTGTTGAGGGCGCGGTCGATCTCGGTCGCTGTCGGCACCGCGTCGATGGCGATATCGCCCTTGCCGAACGGCACGGCCTGGTTCGCCGCGGCCTGGGGCGCGATGCTGCGGGGCGAGGAGCCGTCGTCGAAGAAGCCGAGCCCGCGCTTGGCCGCCTCGCGGATGATCGGCTGCATCGCCGGCTCAGTCGCGATGAAGCGGGCGCCCATGAAATTGGTGAGGCCGGCATAGCCCTGCATCCGGCTGAGGTGCCAGTACAGGCGGTCCATGTTCTGGTCGGGGCTGAGCGAGGTCAGCAGCGTCTGCGGCCCCGGATCGTTGTCGGGGAAGTCGTAGGGCTCCATCGGGATCTGGAGGAAGATCTCGTGGCGCTGCGCTCGCGCCCGCTCGGCGAGCTTGCCGGGGTCGGAGCCGTAGGGCGTGAAGGCCAGCGTCACCGCCGGCGGCAGCTTCATGATGGCGTCCAGGGTCTTGGCGGCGCCGACGCCGAGGCCGCCGATCACGATCGCGACCACCGGCATCTTGGCGGCCTTGGCGCGGTCGGCGTCCGCCGCATAGACGTTGAACGGCCTCAGCCCGTCGGCGACCACCGGGATCATGCCGTAGCGCGATTTCTCCAGCAGCTTCGGATTGATCCCGGTCATGACGGGCGGCGGGGCGGATGCAGCCTCGCCCTTGTCGGCGGCATCGCCCCCGCCGATCACCACGTCGCGGCGGGCGCCGGTGGAGCCGTCGATCATGGTGATGGTCCTCTGCTCGCCGGGCGCGGCCTGCTTCGGCGCTTCCTTGGTCTCGTGCTTGGTTTCCTGGCCTTGGCCGATGGCAGACTTGTCGTCCGTGGCCTTCTCGGCCGGCCTGAGCTGGTTGATCGCGATCCGGCTCATCGGCTCACCGCCGAGCGGGTCCTTGTTGAAGATGGCGAAGCCGGCAAAGGTAACCAGGAACAGGCCGAGCAGAACAGCGAGCAGCTGCATAGACGTGAACGGCAGCCGCAGCCGCCGTTTGCGGCGCGGCTTATCCTGTCCGAGCGGGGCGCTCAGATCATCGGCCGTTTCAGTCATGCGCGATCCCGAATCACTCCAGCCGACGATACCACGCCGAGGTCAAGCGGCGGCAGGCCGGGATAGGCCGGAGGCAGCAGCAGTTCCCAAGCAAAAAGGGCGGCTTCGGGAAGCCGCCCTTTCGCTGGATCGCGTGATACGCCGACCTAGTTCGCCGCTTTGGCCTTGTCGGTCGCCGCCTTGTTGTCGTTGCCGGGCGTCGGCGCCGCGGAGGCGCTGTTCTTGATGCCGTGGAGCAGGTCGCCGGCGAGCTTGAGCGCCTTGTCGTCCTTGGCGTCCGGCGGGACGTAGGACTGCGAGCCCGTCTTCTCGTCGCCGTCGTTCTTGAGGTGGCCGCGCAGCGAAGCCTCGCCCTTGGTGTCGGTGCGCGACTTCAGCTCGTCCGGCACGTCCTGCAGCACTTCGATATCGGGCACGATGCCCTTGGCCTGGATCGACTTGCCCGACGGCGTGTAATAGCGCGCGGTGGTCAGCCGCAGCGCGCCGTTGCCGCTGCCGAGCGGAATGATGGTCTGCACCGAGCCCTTGCCGAACGAGCGCGTGCCGACGATGGTCGCGCGCTTGTGGTCCTGCAGCGCGCCGGCGACGATTTCCGACGCCGAGGCCGAGCCGCCATTGACCAGCACGATGACCGGCCTGCCCTTGGTCAGGTCGCCCGTATGCGCGGCGCGGCGCTGGGTCTCCTCGGCATTGCGGCCGCGGGTCGAGACGATCTCGCCCTTCTCGAGGAACGAGTCGGAGACGGTGACCGCTTCCTCGAGCAGGCCGCCCGGATTGTTGCGGAGGTCGATGATGAAGCCCTTGAGCTTGTCGCCGCCGATCTGGTTCGTGAGGTTGCCGATCTCGCGCTTCAGGCCTTCGGTGGTCTGCTCGTTGAAGGTGGTGATGCGGATATAGCCGATGTCATCCTGCTCGACGCGCGCGCGCACCGAGCGGACGCGGATGTTGTCGCGCACCAACGTGACGTCGAGCGGATTGTCCTGGCCCTTGCGGATGATCTTGAGCTTGATCTTGGTGTTGACTGGACCGCGCATCTTCTCGACCGCCTGGTTCAGGGTCAGGCCCTGCACCGCCTCGTCGTCGAGATTGGTGATGATGTCGTTGGCCATGACGCCGGCGCGCGAGGCGGGCGTGTCGTCGATCGGCGAGACCACCTTGATCAGGCCGTCCTCCATCGTGACCTCGATGCCGAGGCCGCCGAACTCGCCGCGGGTCTGCACCTGCATGTCGCGGAAGCTCTTCGCGTCCATGTAGCTCGAGTGCGGATCGAGGCCGGTAAGCATGCCGCTGATGGCGGATTCGATCAGCTTGGTGTCATCGGGCTTCTCGACATAGTCGGAGCGCACGCGCTCGAACACGTCGCCGAACAGGTTGAGCTGGCGATAGGTGTCCGCGGTGGCGGCTCGCGCGCTGGAGCCCATGAACACCGCGCGCGGCTGGGTCACGAACAGCGTCAGCGCTGCACCGGTGGCGGCGCTGAGGAGGATTACTGAAGTCTTGCGCATCATCCGCGAACCTTCTCGCCTTCATTTGCGGCCCACCATGGGCCTGGATCGATTGGAGTGCCGTCTTTACGGAACTCGACATACAGCACAGGTTGACTCGCATTGGTGGCGAGAATGGAAGCGACCTGAGAGGTCGACCCCATGGTCGCGACCGGCTCCCCCGTGAGCACAAACTGGCCGATGTTGACCGAAATGCGCTCCATCCCGGCGATCAGGACATGATACCCGCCCCCGGCGTTTAGGATCAAGAGTTGTCCATAGCTGCGGAATGGGCCGGCATACACAACCCAGCCATCACACGGCGTCGTGACCTGGGCGCCGGGCTTGGTCGCCAGCGAAATGCCCTTCTGGACGCCGCCGACCCCGTCGGAACCGCCAAAGTCCCTGATCTTGTTACCGTTAACCGGAAACGGCAGGAGGCCCTTGGCCGAAGCGAAGGCGATCGCTGGGGTGGTGCGGGACTTGTCCATGAACGCGCCCGGGCCCTGTTTGGCGCTGGCGGCCGCGTTTGCCGCCGCCAGTTTGGCCTCCTTGGCCTCGGCCTGCCTTGCGGCCTCGGCAGCCTTCTCGGCCGCCCTGGCGGCGGTTTGCAGATCCTGCTCCATCTTGGCGATCAGCCCCTGGAGATCGCCGACCTGCCTTGACAGCGCGATCGCGCGCGCGCTTTCGGCGTCGAGGTCTTTTTCCCGCGCGGACTGCTGACGCTGCCGTTCCTCGATCAGGGCGGTGAGCCGGGCCTGGTCATTGCGGACCTTGTCGCGGTCGGAGGCGAGCTGATCGCGCTCGGTGGCAATGGTCCTGCGCAAGGCCACGAGCTCGCCGAGCTCGCTTGCGATCTTCTCGGCGCGGCCGCGCAATTCCGGCACGACGGCGCCAAGCAGCATCGCGGTGCGCAAGGATTGCAGCGCATCTTCGGGCCGCACCAGCAGCGCCGGCGGCGTGCGCCGGCCGGCGCGCTGCAAGGCCGCCAGCACCTCGACGATGTCGGCACGGCGCGAATCCAGCGAAGCGCGCATCTGCTGCTCGCGGCCGTTCAGCGTTCGCAGCCGCGCTTCGGCCTCGTCGATCTTGGCTTCCACGGCGCGCACATTGGCGGCGGTGTCGATCAGCTGCTGATTGAGCTGGGTGCGGTCCTGGCCGAGCGCGGTGATCTCGGCCTTCAGCTTGGCCTGCGCTTCTTCCGCGCTTCGTTGCCTCGCGCGCGCGGCCTCCAGCTCCTGCTCGCGCTGCTTGATCGCATCGGGCGAGACGGCGGCAGTCTGCGGCGACGGCGCAACTGTCTGACCTTGCGTCTGGGCTTGCGCGAGGCTTTCTTCGGCGAAGAGGCTTGCGCCGGCAAGGCCGGTGATCAGCAGCAGGTTGAGGAGCGGCGCTCGCATCGTGTCGGCAAAGGTGCTCGTTGTGGCGCGCATCACGCGCGGTGATAGGGATGGCCGGCCAGGATGGTGGCGGCCCGATACAGCTGTTCCAGAAGCATGACGCGGATCATTTGGTGCGGCCAGGTCGCAGAGCCGAACGCGATCGCGAGCTTGGCCTTACGGCGCAATTCGGGCGAAAGTCCGTCCGCCCCTCCGATCACGAAAATAGTATGTCCGGCGCCCTCGTCGCGCCAGCGCGCCAGATGCCGTGCGAATACGGTGGACTCGAGATTCTGGCCGCGCTCGTCCAGCGCCACCAGGATCGCCTTGTCAGGAATATGCGCCGAGATCGCCGCGGCCTCTTCGGCCATCCGCGTCGCCGCATCGCGTGCGCGGCTTTCGGGAATTTCGTGGATGCCGAGCTCGCGGAATCCAAGCTTGCGGCCGGCCTCCTCGAACCGCTCGAAATAGCGGTCTGCAAGCTCCCGTTCGGGGCCCTGCTTCAGCCGGCCCACCGCAATGACAGCAACACGCATGATTCTTGAGTCGCGTTGACGAGACCGCGCGCAACAAGCGCGCGCACGACGCTAGCATGCGCGTCAGCCGATTCGAAATCGGCCTTCGAGCCTAGATCGCCTTCGCCGCCCCTGGGCCCTGCGTGTACAACCGCTCGAGGTTGTAGAACTCGCGGACCTCGGGTCTGAACACGTGCACGATCACGTCGCCGGAATCGATCAGCACCCAGTCGCAATTGGGCAAGCCCTCGACATGGATGTTTTTGATGCCGTTTTCCTTGAGGCTCTTGGTGACGTTTTCCGCGATCGCGCCGACGTGCCGGTTCACCCGGCCGGTGGTGACGATCATGTAGTCGGAGTACGCCGATTTGCCGCGAAGGTCGATGGTGACCGTCTCTTCCGCCTTCATGTCCTCGAGGCGGGAGAGGATCAGGCTCAGCGTCTTGTCGGCGTCGGGTTGCGCCTTCAAGGCCGCAGCTTTGGTCGATGTTTTACGCGTAGGCTTGGCAACCTTGGGTAAAACAGACTTGGACAATACAGATGCGGTCAGGGACCATTCCTTTCACTGTATCGCGAACGCCGAATCCGGGCGCCCACTGGTTACACTACATCATGTGGGGTTAAGGGTTTCAATATGCCAGAGAGACCGAAATCCCCACCAGGTCGGCACACTTCGTCTCACTTCGTACCTTTCCAGCTCCCGTCCGGGTTCCGTAGGCCGGTCGAGGACAGATTCAGCTTCAATCCGGTCAGGAACACCCAGGCCGGTGCCGGCCGATCTGCAAGCTGGACAGCCTTGTTCTCGGGCAGACGGTAGCGCGATAACGCCTGGGCCGCGGGCGAGCCGAGCGCGCGAAAACTCTGCGGGGGGCGATCGATCACGGCCATCGGCACCTGGGCGGCGATGCGCCGCCAGTCCTGCCAACGATGGAATTGAGCGAGATTGTCGGCGCCCATGATCCAGACGAAGCGCAAGCCAGGAAAGCGGCGGCGCAAGGTGTTGATCGTGTCGATAGTATAGCGGGTGCGAATGACGGATTCGAGACAGCTCACCTCGATGCGCGGATCATCGGCGACCTCGCGCGCGGCCTGCATGCGCTCGCCGAGCTCGTGCAGCGTGCCGTTCTCCTTGAGCGGATTGCCCGGCGTAACCAGCCACCAGACGCGATCGAGCTGCAATCGCTTCAGCGCGAAGCGGCTGATCGCGCGGTGCGCCTGATGCGGCGGGTTGAACGAGCCGCCGAGCAGGCCGATGCGCATGCCCGGCGTCGAGGGCGGAACCGCTTGCGCCACGAAGCGCGGCACGACGAGATTGTTGCTCAATGCCCGCGCCCCGCGACGTCTACGGCCGAGTCTGTCCGGTGCCGCGGACGCGATATTTGAAGCTCGTCAATTGCTCGGCGCCGACCGGGCCGCGGGCGTGGAAGCGGCCGGTGGCAATCCCGATCTCGGCGCCGAACCCGAACTCGCCGCCATCGGCAAACTGCGTCGAGGCGTTGTGGAGCACGATCGCGGAATCGACCTCGCTCAGGAACTTGCTCGCCGCAGCCTCATCCGCGCTCACGATGGCATCGGTGTGATGCGAGCCGTGGTCCTGGATGTGCGCGATCGCGCCGTCGACGCCGTCCACCACCTTCGCCGCGATGATCGCGTCGAGATATTCGGTGTCCCAATCCTCCTCGCTCGCCGGCTTGACGCGCGCATCGGCCTTCTGCACGGCCTCGTCACCGCGCACCTCGCAGCCGGCATCGAGCAGCATCTCCACCAGCGGCTTCAGGTTCTTGCCAGCGGCGGCACGATCGACCAGCAGCGTCTCGGCCGCGCCGCAGACGCCGGTGCGTCGCATCTTGGCATTGAGCACGATCGACTTCGCCATGGCGAGGTCGGCGCTGCCGTCGATATAGACGTGGTTGACGCCTTCGAGATGCGCGAAGACAGGCACGCGCGCCTCCTGCTCGACCCGCGCGACGAGGCTCTTGCCCCCGCGCGGCACGATGACGTCGATGGCTCCGTTGAGGCCCGACAGCATCATGCCGACCGCGGCGCGGTCGCGCGTCGGCACCAGCGTGATCGCAGCTTCCGGCAGGCCGGCTTCGCGCAGGCCCTGCACCAGGCACTCATGGATGGCGCGGCACGAGCGGAAACTGTCGGAGCCGCCGCGCAGGATCACGGCATTGCCCGACTTCAGGCACAGCACGCCGGCATCGGCCGCGACATTGGGCCGGCTCTCAAAAATCACGCCGACGACGCCGAGCGGCACGCGCACGCGCTCGATGGACATGCCGTTCGGCCGCTGCCAGCGCTCGGTGACGACGCCGATGGGATCGGCGATGCCGCGCACAATGCCGATGCCTTCGGCCATTCCTTCGACCCGTGCCGGCGTCAGCGTCAGGCGATCGATGAAGGAGGAGGTGGCATTGCCGGCGGCACGGGCCTCCGCGACGTCCTCCGCATTGGCGGCGAGGATCGCGGCCGAGTTGGCGCGGATTGCCCGCTCCATGGCTTCCAGCGCGCGGTTCTTCTGCTCCGGCGGCGCCAGCGCCAGCACGCGCGCGGCAGCGCGGGCACGGGTTCCGAGATCGGACATCAGCGCCAAGAGATCGCAAGCGCGATCGGCATTGCCGTCAACGGCTTTGAGGGGGGCGGCCATGGGGTCAAAACCTTCTGCTAAGGCGGTGTCCTAGCACGGAAATCCCGCTTTTGCGAAGGGCGGGGAGGGTATGGCTGGTCTCCCGGCGGCGAGCGGGGCGGGGCCCTTACCCGCCCACCACCAGATCATCCCGGTGGATCATCTCCGCGCGGCCGCTGATGCCGAGGATGGTCATCACGTCGGGGGAGGAGCGGCCCTTGATCCGCTCGGCATCATCGGCGTCATAGGCGATCAGGCCGCGGCCGACCTCGCTGCCGTCGGGGCCGCGCACGATCACGGCATCGCCGCGGGCGAACTGGCCCTCGACCTTGTTCACGCCGGCCGGCAGCAGGCTGGCCCCGGCCCGTAGCGCGGTCACCGCGCCGGCGTCGATGGTCAGCGTGCCCTTCGGCTCCAGCGTGCCCGCGATCCAGCGCTTTCGCGAGGTGATGGGATTGGCCGGCGTCAGGAACCAGGTGCAGCGGCCGCCATCGGCGATCGCCTGCAAGGGATGCTCGATCTTGCCGGAGGAGATCAGCATATGCGTGCCTCCGGTCGTCGCGATCTTGGCGGCCTCGACCTTGGTGCGCATGCCACCGCGCGACAGCTCGGACTCGGCATCGCCGGCCACGGCCTCGATCTCCGATGAGATGCTGTCGACGACGGGAATAAGCTTAGCGTTCGGATTGTTCTTCGGCGGGGCGTCGTAGAGCCCGTCGATGTCGGACAGCAGCACCAGCAGGTCGGCGCTCGCCATGGTCGCGACGCGCGCGGCGAGGCGATCGTTGTCGCCGTAGCGGATCTCGGTGGTCGCCACCGTGTCGTTCTCGTTGATCACGGGGATCGCGCGCCATTCCAGCAGCTTGCCGATGGTGGAGCGCGCGTTGAGATAGCGGCGGCGCTCCTCGGTGTCCTGCAGCGTCACGAGGATCTGGCCGGCGCCGATACCGTGGGCGCCAAGCACCTCCGACCAGATTCGCGCCAGCGCGATCTGACCGACGGCGGCCGCGGCCTGGCTCTCTTCCAGCTTCAGCGGGCCGCGCGGCAATTTCAGCCGGCTGCGGCCGAGTGCGATCGAGCCGGAGGAGACGACCAGCACGTCGCGCCCTTCCTTGTGCAGCTTGGCCATGTCGTCGGCCAGTGCAGCCAGCCAGGACGCACGCACCTCGCCCCTGTCGGAATCCACCAGCAGCGCTGAGCCGACCTTGACGACGATGCGACGGAATTGGCTGAGTTCGGGGCTGGCCATGTCTCTTGTGTGCTGGCGCTGGATGCGAATGACGGCGGAGCGACAGGCGGCGCCGATGAGCCCCTGCTTTTGCAGCAGGACGGTGACCGGCGCAAGTCAGCCGGGATGGTAAACGACGCATGTCGGCCTTGTGTCAGCCGTCCGTCTGGCTCTAATGGCGATCAACGATAAACGGGCCGAAAGAGGAAACGAATGGATCGCCGCAAATTCATGGCCGGATGCCTCGGCCTGCCGCTGTTCGCGCAGGCGGGTGGTGCGCGGGCGCAGGCCGGGCTGACGAAGATCATCTTCCCGTTTGCGGCCGGAGCCGGCGGCGACACGCTGTGCCGGCTGCTCGCGCAGGAGATGGCTCCGCTGCTGCAGCGGACCGTCGTGGTCGAGAACCGCACCGGCGGCGACGGCCTGATCGGCATCAAGGCGGTGAAAGCCGCGAGCCCCGACGGCAGCATGGTGCTGGTGACGACAGGGCCGACCATGTATCTGCTGCCAATGGTGGAGGCGACGCCGAGCTTCGACACGGCCAGGGATTTCATGCCGGTGTCGCTGCTGGCGCGCTTCGAGTTTGCGCTGGTGATCGGCCCGGGCATCGATGCTGCCGATTTCAAAGCGTTCGTAGCGTGGCTGAAATCGCATCCGGACAAGACCTCGTTCGGAGTGCCGAGCAACGGCACCATTCCGCATTTCACCGGCTCCAAGCTCGAGAAGGATCTCGGTATTCCCCTGACCCGCGTGCCCTATCGCGGCAGCGCGCCGATCCTTAACGACCTCGTCGGCGGCCACATTTCCTTCGGGATCACCACGCTGGCGGACGCGCTGCCGCAGCACCGCGCCAAGGGCGTGAAGATCATCGCGGTCGCGAGCGCGGAACGTTCACCCTTCGCGCCTGACGTGCCCACGCTGAAGGAGAGCGGCATCGATCTCGTTGCCGACGCCTGGTACGGCATGTGGCTTCCCGCCGGCAGCCCGCCGGAGTTCGCGAGCAAGCTCGGGGCGGCGGCGAGCGCGGCGCTTGCCAAGCCGGAGGTGAAGGAGAAGTTGACGGCGATCGGGCTGATTCCGATCGGCAGCAATGCGGACGCGCTATCCAAGGAGCTCGCCGCGAACACCGCGCTGTGGCAGCCGATCGTGAAGGCGACGGGCTACAAGATCACGAATTGAAGGCCTCTTCTCCCTCTCCCCGTTCTTACGGGGAGAGGGTTGGGGTGAGGGGCTGTCTCCGCGAAAGCGCTGGCAATTGAACTCGCGGAGAGTCCCCCTCATCCGGAATTTGCTCTCGCAAATTCCGGCCTCTCCCCGCAAGCGGGGAGAGGCTGCTTCACATCTTCGCGCGCTGGGCGATGCCGTCCTTGATCGCCGCGAGCTCTTTCTCGTCCCAGATGCCGATCAAGATCCCACCCTTCACCTGGAGCTGACTATCCGCATAGGCGGCGATCTTCTCGCGTGGTGTGGTGATATGATCGTTAGGATGCAGCGCCCAGTCGAACAGCTCGGCCTGGAGCCGCGCGATGATGCCGGCGCATTCCGGATCGTCGCCGCGATCCAGATATTCGTCCGGATCGGTTTCGAGGTCGTACAGCATCGGGCGGAAGCCGGAGGCGTGGATGTATTTCCAGCGGCTGTCGAACACCATGAACAGGCGGCAGCGCTCGATCGGCTGGTTCAGCTTCAGCCGCACGTCCTGCATGGCATAGTCGTATTCGGAGAACGCCACCTTGCGCCAATCTGATGGCGTGCGCCCGCGCAGCAGCGGCAGCAGCGAACGTCCTTCGAGAATGTGGCCCGGCACCTTGCCGCCGAAATAATCGACGAAGGTCGGCGCGAGATCGATTCCCTCGACCAGCGCGTCGCTGCGTGTGCCGCGCGTGGCGTCGGCTTCCCGCGAGGGATCGATGATGATCAGCGGGATCTTCGCTGATTGTTCGTGAAACAGGTCCTTCTCGCCCATCCAGTGATCGCCGAGATAGTCGCCATGATCGGAGGTGAACACGATCATGGTGGTGTCGAGCAGGCCGCGCTCACCTAAAAACTTCATCAGTACGCCCATCTGGTCGTCGATCTGGGTGATCAGGCCCATATAGGTCGGGATCACCTTCTCGCGTGCATCATCGCGCGCCATGTTGCGGGAGTAGCGCATGTCCATGTAGGCGCCGAACACCGGATGCGGATTCTGCCGTTCGCGCTCCGAGCGGATCACCGGGATCATGTCATCCGTCGAATACATGCTGGCATAGGGCTCCGGCGCGATATAGGGCCAGTGCGGCTTGATGTAGGACAGATGCAAACACCACGGGCGGCCGTCCGTTTCCGCCTCGCTGATGAAGTCCATCGCGCGCCGCGTCATGTAGGGCGTCTCGGAATGCTCTTCGGGCACGCGCGCGGCCTTGTCGGCGTGCACCAGCAGCCAGCCGTTGTGCAGCGAGCCGTCGTCAGCAGCGCCGGAATTGGCCCAGTGCTCCCAGGGATTGGTGGCTTCAAAACCGTGCTTTCGCAGGTATTCGTCGTATTTCGGGCGTGGCCGTCCGGTCGGATGCAGGCCGTCGTCGCGCTCATAAGGCTCGAAGCCGCATTCGGCGACATGCACGCCGATCATCGATTCCGGCGGGATGCCGAGCGCCTTCATGCCTTCGATGTCAGGCGCCATGTGGGTCTTACCGACCAGCACGTTGCGCACGCCGATCTTGTTGAGGTGATCGCCGAGCGTGGGCTCGCCGACGCGCAGCGGCCAGCCGTTCCAGTGCGAGCCGTGCGAGCGCATGTAGCGGCCGGTGTAGAACGACATCCGCGACGGGCCGCAGATCGGCGATTGCACATAGGCCTTCGTGAACAGCACGCCGCGCTTGGCCATGGCGTCGATGTTCGGTGTCTTCAGCGTGGGATGGCCGGTGCAGCCGAGATAGTCATAGCGAAGCTGGTCGCACATGATCCAGAGAACGTTCTTCGCGCGCGCCATGCGTCATCCCTGCCGTTTCATGATTGTTCGATGCTGCGCTATCGCGGGCGCGAAGACAAGCCGGTGATGCGCGCGCTCGCAGCGATAGACTCCGCTGTCGTCCCCGCGAAGGCGGGGACCCATAACCACAGGGAGTCGTTTGGCGAAGACTCGTCGTTCGGTACTTCGACCCTTCGCAACAGATAGATCACGCGGTATGGGTCCCCGCCTTCGCGGGGACGACGTTGGGGAGAGAGTTTAAGCCGACCACGGCTCCGCTTCGGCCGCGCTCTTGGCCTTGGCGGAGACCGGGCTTTCGCCGATCACATCGGCCAGCGCGCGCAACGCCTCCTTGACGCCCTGGCCGGTGGCGCCCGACAGCAGCAGCGGCGTCTTCTTGGCGGCGCGCTTCAGGCGGTCCTTCTGCTTCTTCAGCTCGTCCGGCTCGACCGCATCGATCTTGTTCAGCGCGACGATCTCGATCTTGTCGGTGAGCTGCCCGCCATAGGCGTCGAGCTCCTTGCGCACGGTCTTGTAGGCCTTGCCGGCATGCTCGCAGGTGGCGTCGATCAGGTGCAGCAGCACGCGGCAGCGCTCGACATGGCCGAGGAAGCGGTCGCCGAGGCCGGTGCCTTCATGCGCGCCCTCGATCAGGCCGGGAATGTCGGCCAGCACGAATTCGCGGCCGTCGGCATTCACGACGCCGAGCTGGGGATGCAGCGTGGTGAAGGGATAATCGGCGATCTTCGGCTTTGCCGCGCTGACCTTGGAGAGGAACGTTGACTTGCCCGCATTGGGCATGCCGACGAGGCCGGCGTCCGCGATCAGCTTCAGCCGCAGCCAGATCCAGCGCTCCTCGCCGGGCTGGCCGGGATTGGCGTTGCGCGGCGCGCGGTTGGTCGAGGACTTGAAATGCGCATTGCCGAACCCGCCATTGCCGCCTTCGGCCAGCACGAACTTTTCGCCGACCTTGGTGAAGTCGTGGATCAAGGTCTCGCGATCCTCGTCGAAGATCTGCGTGCCGACCGGCACCTTCAGCACGATGTTCTTGCCGTTGGCGCCGTGGCGGTCCGAGCCCGAACCGTTCTCGCCCTTCTGCGCCTTGAAGTGCTGCTGGTAGCGGTAGTCGATCAGCGTGTTGAGGCCGTCGGCGACCTCGATGATGACATTGCCGCCGCGGCCGCCATTGCCGCCGGAGGGACCGCCGAATTCGATGAACTTCTCGCGGCGGAACGCCACGCAGCCGTTCCCGCCGTCACCGGAGCGGATATAGACCTTTGCTTCGTCAAGGAATTTCATGGGCCATAGGTAGGCCAGCCGGCCCCCTGCGGCAACCCGGATTGACCCGCAAACCGGCTGAAATTCCGCCGACTGCTGCCCTTGCTTAACCGGTCGGTCGCCGCCGGATCAGGAATTTCTGCAGGCCGTCCAGCACCAGCTCCTTGCGCTGGTTGAACACGGTGCTGCGCAGCGTCACCACGCCGGTGCTGCGCCCCGGCACCAGCTCGGTGACTTCGAGCGCGGGATAGATGGTGTCGTCGGCGAACACCGGCTTGAGGAACCGGCTCGACTGCTCGAGGAAGCCGACCAGGGAGTCCTCGACCATGAACGGAAACAGGCCGGCGCCGGGCGCGGTGTGGATCAGGGTCTGGAAGCCGTGGGCGAGCAGATGCGGCATGCCGCGGGCGCGGCAATATTCCACGTCGTAATGCACGGGGTGGGTGTCGCCGCTCGCGGTCTGGGATGCGGCGAACAATGCCGAGGTTTGGGTGCGGCTCGGCAGCACGAAGCGTTCGCCGACGACGAAATCCTCAAACCAGCGTTGCGTCGGGATCATGCGATGCCGGGTGGGATCGAAGTCGGTCATGCGCTGCACCATCGTCACGGATTCGGATTGCGATCCGTATCGCGCCACGCGCAGTGCGACAATGCGTTCAATTCGGCGGAAGTGGGCTTGTCCCTGGTGCTCACGTCATTAAAACGACAGCAAGCGACTCTACCAGCCGATTCCTGACGCTCTCTCCCCGTCATTGCGAGCGCAGCGAAGCAATCCAGACTGCCGCTGCGAAAGCAGTCTGGATTGCTTCGTCGCACCAGCGCAAAATTGCTTCGCAATTTTGTCGCGGGCTCCTCGCAATGACGAGCCCCCGAACCTGCAATTCGTCGCAATGCCCCTGTTCAAGAATCTCTCCGCCTATGACGATCGCTCCGCGCGCCTGGCCGGCATCGGGCTCATGGTGCTGTCGATCTTCATGTTCTCGTTCGGCGACGCCATGGGCAAGTTCCTGGTCGGGACCTATTCGGTGGGGCAGCTGCTATTCCTGCGCGCCTGCGCGGCACTGCTCCTGCTGTCGCCGCTGATCTGGAAGCAGCGTCACCAGTTTCTGCATCTGGAGCGGCCGGGCCTGCAGCTGGTTCGCGTCGTGCTGTCGACGCTGGAAGTCGCGGCCTTCTTTCTCGCAACCGTCTATCTGCCGCTCGCCGACGTCATCACCTATTATCTCGCCGGCCCGATCTTCGTCACCGCGATGTCGGCGATCTTTCTGGGCGAGAAGGTCGGCTGGCGGCGCTGGACCGCGATCCTGATCGGCTTCTGCGGCGTCTTGGTCGCGCTGCGGCCGTCGGCGCAGACCGTCAGCCTGCCGGCGTTGATCGCGCTCGGCGGCAGCCTCTCCTTTGCAACCCTGATGCTGATCACGCGCAGCCTGCGCAAGACGCCCGACATCGTGATGGCGTCCTCGCAATTCGTCGGCACGTTTTCGCTGGGCGCGGTGCTGTCGGCGTTCAACTGGGTGCCGCCGACGCCCGGCAGCCTCGTGATCTTCGCGCTCGCCGGATGCGTTTCGGTAATTGCGCTGTTCTGCGTCAACCGTTCGCTCAAGCTCGCGCCGGCCAGCGTCGTGGTGCCCTACCAATATTCGATGATCGTCTGGGCGGTGATCTTCGGCTTCGTCGTGTTCGGCGACGTCCCATCCATCGCAACACTCGTCGGCGCCGCGATCATTATCGGCGCCGGGTTCTACATTTATCTTCGGGAGCGCGATCTGGGACGTGAGAGCGACGAGGTCAATCCGCCGGCGTAGCCACCCTCACAACGTCATCCCGGGGCGCGCAAAGCGCGAGCCCGGGATCCATACCCACAGGGAGCAGTTGAACGACGACCCGGAGTGGGCGCTTTGCCCCACACTGCGCTCCGGGATTATGGATCCCGGGCTCGCGCTACGCGCGCCCCGGGATGACAATTGCGAGTGCGGCGCCTCGCTCTACCGCACTCGTCTCGCACTGCTCCAGCTCTTCAGCGAGGCCCACACGCCGCGCGACAGGCGGAAGCAGTCGACGGGCGTGGAGGAGCCCAGCGCCAGGAAACGGTGCAGCTGCACGCCGCTCCACTGGAAGCCGCACTTCTCCAGCACCTTGCGCGAGGCCGGATTGGTGACGCGCGCGCCGGCATAGAGATGCTCGTGCTCGAACTCCTCGAAGAAGAAATCGATCGCGCCGCGCGCGGCCTCGGTGGCAAAGCCCCGGCCCCAATGCTCGACGCCGAGCCAGTAGCCGAGCTCGGCATTGCCGGGCTTGGAGCAATCGATGCCGACCATGCCGACCGGCCCGCTGTCGTGCTCGATCAGGAACACGGTCTCGCTGCCGAGTTCGGCGGTGGCGCGGATGAATTCGGCGGCGTCGTCCTGCGAATAGGGATGCGGCAGGCGGCGCGTGTTCTCGGCGATACGGCGGTCGTTGGCGAGCCGGGCGATGGTCCTGACGTCGGCCAGCGTCGGCCGCCGCAAGGTCAGCCGCTCGGTGGCGACGACGCTGGGTCTCGCCTCGGCCAAGGTCACGCTCGAGAAATCCTGCAACATGTCCGGCTCCGTGAAAGTCACTAAGTCAAAGTGCAAAGAACAAAGTGAGCAAAGAAAAGGGGAGGCCGGTTTCCCGCCTCCCCTTGGAGCCTTCGATCTCTTGCGATCTCTAGGACTCCGCCGGTTCAGTCGGGACCGGCGGACTCCGTTTTTGTCCACCGTCTATTCAGCAGCCTCGGCAAGCGGGAGCACCGATACGAAGGTGCGGCCGTTGGCTTTGGCTTGGAACGCAACGCGGCCCTCGATCTTGGCGAACAGAGTGTGGTCCGTACCCATGCCGACATTGAGGCCGGGGTGCCAGGTCGTGCCGCGCTGACGCGCAATGATGTTGCCGGGCGTGACGATCTCGCCGCCGAACGCCTTGATACCGAGGCGCTTGCCCTTGGAATCGCGACCGTTGCGCGATGAACCGCCTGCTTTTTTGTGAGCCATGGCTCGTCTCCGAAATCCTGCGTAGTTCTAGGTCAATTCCTTGACGGAATCATTTCAAAACGTCGCACGCATCAATTCGTGAATTGGCGTGATCGGTTTTGCGTTACTCGGCGGCTTCCGCTGCCGGCTCCTTCGTCACCTTTTCCTTCTTCGGACGCGGGCCCTTGGTGGGCTTGGCGCCGTCCGTCAGAATCTCGCTGATGCGCAGCACGGTGATCTCGTCGCGGTAGCCGCGCTTGCGGCGCGAATTCTTGCGGCGGCGCTTCTTGAAGGCGATGACCTTGGGGCCGCGCTTGTGGTCGAGCACCTCGACCGCGACGGACGCACCTGCGACCGTCGGGACGCCCAGCACCGGCGTGTCGCCGCCGACCACCAGCACTTCATTCAACTGCACGATCGAGCCGACTTCGCCTTCGATCTTGCCAACTTCGAGAACATCATCCGGCACGACGCGGTATTGCTTGCCGCCGGTTTTGATGACTGCGAACATCGTTCTTTCTCCGTGTTCAATCCCGGCCTCGGGACGAGCGTCGTCCGGGCCGGCTTTTTGTCAGTCGCTATGGTTTATGCGAGTCTGCGTGGGCGGGAATTATCCCTTTGAAAACCCAAGCAAAAACAAGCGGCGCGAGAAACGCCCCGCGCCGGCTGTGGGACTTATAGCGGCCGAGCGCGCCAAGTCAAGGAAAACTGGGCGAAAACCGCCCGGATTTGAAGGCTTTGGCCGCGCTGAAAGCGCGCAGCCGAATCTCGGGTGGGCTTTGCAACAAACGGGTTCCCCCGCAGTTGTCCCGGCCGGAACAGGAAAGCGGGGCAAGGGCTCTCATGGCAACAGACGAATTGGTCAAAACAACGGGCATTGCCCAGCATGGCGCCGAACGGCTGCCATCGGTCGATGTCGACAGCTTCAACATCGAGATCAAGGACGAGGACGGCTTTCTCGGCGACCGCGCCAGCAAGGGCGCGTTCCGGGAGGTGCTCGAGCGCTGGCGCAAGCCGCTGCGCAAGACGGGGGAGGACCCGTTCGGGAAGGTGCCGACCGAGGAGATCAACAAGAAGACGCTGGACGCCATCCTGATCGGCGACGACACCGAGGCCTCGGCCGTGGTGCACAGCGCGATCGAGGATTTCTCCCAGGAGCTCGCTTATGTCACGCGCCGATTCCTCAAGACCAAGGCCTGGGCCAAGACCGAGCGCATCGTCGTCGGCGGCGGCTTTCGCGATTCAAGGCTCGGCGAGCTCGTGATCGCCCGCGCCGAGATCATCCTGAAATCCGAGGGCTTCAAGATCGACCTGCAGCCGATCCGCCATCATCCTGACGAGGCCGGCCTGATCGGCGCGCTGCACCTGGCGCCGTCCTGGATCTTCGAGGCTCATGACAGCATTCTCGCCGTCGACATCGGCGGCACCAACATCCGCTGCGGCGTGGTGGAAACCGGCTGGAAGAAAGCCAAGGATCTGTCCAAGGCCAAGGTGGTGCATGCGGAGCTGTGGCGTCACGCCGACGACGAGCCGACGCGCGAAGGCGCGGTGAAGCGGCTGACCAAGATGCTGAAAGGGCTGATCACGGAGGCCGAGGCCGAAGGCTACAAGCTCGCGCCGTTCATCGGCATCGCCTGTCCCGGTGTGATCAACCCGGACGGCTCGATCGAGAAGGGCGCGCAGAATCTGCCGGGCAATTGGGAGAGCAGCAAGTTCAACCTGCCGGCGAGCCTGATCGAGGGCATCCCCGCTATTGGCGAGCACGACACCGCGATCCTGATGCACAATGACGGCGTGGTGCAGGGGCTCTCGGAAGTACCGTTCATGCAGGACGTTGACCGCTGGGGCGTGCTCACCATCGGCACCGGACTTGGCAATGCGCGCTTCACCAATCGCCGCAAGGAAGGCAACGGCAAGGACCGGGATTCCACGGAGAACGGGAAGAAAAAAGGTAAAGCGGACAAGGAGTAACCTTGACCGGTTAGGTTAAGGACCGGATTGCGTTGCGGACCGCCCGTCGCACGCTAGGGTCGAATCGTCGCTTCCACTCGGCCGGCGAAGCCGCCCTTCACGGCCAGTATTTCAATAAGCGGCACGGGACCGCCAGTGTTTACCGCGTCTGGCGGTCCCACCCCGTTTTTCTCCTCAGCTCCAGCCGATGCGCGCAAAGAACGCGGCGATCTCGCGTGCCGCGCGATCCGGATTTTCCCGATGCGGGAAGTGGCCGACGCCGGGAAACATCTCGAGGTCGAGATCGCTGAAGGTCTCGGACAGCCGGTCGGTCCAGCCAAAGGGAAACAGCGGATCGTGCTCGGCCCAGCGCACGCAGGTCGGCACCGCGATCGGCGGAAGTGGCGGCGCTTCGCCCTTCATCATCGCCACGCGCCCGGCATGCGAGGCGCGGTAATGCGCAAAGCCGCCGGCGAGGTTGCCGGCTTTCAGGAAATTGTCCGTGAAGGCGTCCAGCACGTCGTCGAAGGCGTTTGTCCGGTGCGCCCAGCCTTTGAGGAAATGGCTGATGTAGAGCCGGCAGCTCTCCCGGCTCGCACCGATGAGCTGTGGCGCCATCTCCATCTGGTGAAAGGACTGGTACCAGATGTGGTTGAGCCTGTCGGGCGCGGCCATGCGCGGCCCGATCCCGGGATAGACGAAATCGAAGAAGAAGAGTCCCGCGAGCCGCTCGGGCGCCTGCCGGGCCAGCGGCTGCATGACAGCGCCGCCGACATCGTGGCCGACGACGCCGAATCGCTCGATGCCGAGCCGGTCCATCAGCGCCAGCATGTCGGCGGCATGGCCGTCCGGCCCGTAAGGTCCACCGGGCTTGTCGCTGTCGCCGAAGCCGCGGAGGTCAGGCGCGATCAGCGTGAAGCGGTCCGAAAGCCTCGATATCACCGGCTCCCAGGTGAGCCAGAATTCGGGCCAACCATGCAGCAAAAGCAGCGGTTTTCCCTGTCCGGCGCGGACCAGGTGGAAATCGGCGCCATTGGCCGAGATCGTGAGATGCTCCATGGCAGTTCCTTCCAGAGGCGGCGGCGCGGGGGCAAAAGAGGCAGCGGATTTTGCTCTTTCGCGCCTTGTCTGGCCCGCCATCCTCGCCTATTAACGCCCCCAACCACAGGGGCCCAGCTCCTAATATGGCGCCTTCAGGAGAGGTGGCAGAGTGGTTGAATGCACCGCACTCGAAATGCGGCATAGGTGCAAGCCTATCGGGGGTTCGAATCCCTCCCTCTCCGCCAGCTCAGCGACCCCCCTCCCAAATAGCTCCGCAAAGTCAGCCTGATGCTGCTGCCGTTCGGCTCGCCAGCGCCATCCGCGCCGTCGCCACGAAGGCCTGCGCCGCCGGCGACAGCGTCCGGCCCTGGCGCTGCAGCAGCGACACGGGGCGGGTGAGGGCGGGGCGCACCAGCGGTCTTGCGATCAGTGTCGGGAACTGGTCGGCCGGCAGCATCGTCGCGGGAAGGATGGCGAGGCCGAGGCCCTGCGCCGTCATGGCGAGGGCGGTGTTGATCAGGGTCACTTCATAAGTCGGATCGAGGCGCTTGCCCTGCGCGCTCAGGGCCTGATCGATCTGCATGCGGATGCGTGTCTCGCTGCGCATCGCAATCGTCGGCAGTTGCACCAGCTCGTCCCAGGTCAGCGACCGCCGCGCGGCGAAGTCCGCGGTGCGACGGCCGATCGCGCTCAGGCGGCCGCTTGTCAGCGTCTCGATCGTCATGTCCGCGAATTCGCCCTCCACGCTGCCGATCGCGAACTCGGCGTCGGTTGTGCTCAGTCGTGGCACGAGATCGTCGGCGGCGACATCGCGCATGTCGATCTCGATGTCGGGATGGCCAGCGCGGAATTTCGCTAGCACCGTGGGCAGCAGCGCCGATGCCGTGCCGGCGGAGGCGAGAAACACGACTCGGCCGGCGCGGGCCTGCGCGAGATCACGCATGCGGCGCGACAAGCCTTGCGCATCGCTCAGCATGCGCTCGGCGGCGGCGAACGCCTCGTCGGCGGCCAGCGTCGGCTGCACCGAGCGCGTGGAGCGGTCGAACAGCTTGACGCCGAGCTGGGTCTCGAGCTGCTGGATCAACAGACTCGCCGCCGATTGCGTGATGCCGAGCTCGCGGGCGGCCCGCGTGATGCTGCGCGTCCGGTACACGCCGGTGAAGACCCGCAACTGGCGCAAGGTGACATTCATAGCGAAAGCTCATGAATTGATGAGTTCTTTCCGACTTATCGCATAAACTGACCTGCAATAAAATGCATGCTGTGCGGACGGATAAGAATCCGCGGCAAGGATTGGAGCGAGCATGAGAGCGCAAGTGCTGGTGGTGGGGGCCGGGCCGGTCGGATTGACCGCGGCGATGGATCTCGCTTCGCGCGGAATCGACGTCGTCGTCGCGGAAATCCGTCACGCCGGCGATCCGCCCAGCGTCAAGTGCAACCACGTATCGGCGCGCTCGATGGAGATTTTTCGGCGGCTCGGCGTCGCCGCTCGCTTGCGCGATGCGGGGCTCCCTGCGGACTTTCCCAACGATTGCTCCTATCGGACCACGGCGACCGGGATCGAGCTTTGCCGCATCGACATTCCCTCCCGTGCGCGCCGCTATAGCGCGACCGGCGGCCCCGACACCTGGTGGCCGACGCCCGAGCCGCCGCACCGGATCAACCAGGTCTATCTCGAGCCGATCCTGTTCAGCCATGCCGCCGCGCAGTCACGCATCAAGATCCTGGCGCGCACGGAAATCACCGACATCGCGCAGCACGACGACCATGTCGTCGCGCTGGCGCGCGATCTCGACAGCGGACATTCGCTCCGCATCGAAGCCGGCTTCGTGATCGGCTGCGACGGCAGCCGATCCCTCGTCAGAAAAGCGATCGGTGCCAGCCTGTCCGGCACGCCGGTGATCCAGCGCGTGCAGTCGACCTTCATCGAAGCGCCGCAACTGAAGGAGCTGATGGGGGCGCACAAGCCGGCCTGGATGGTGCTCGCGCTCAATCCGCGCCGCTCCGGCACCGTGGTTGCGATCGACGGCCACGACCGCTGGCTGATCCACAACCATCTGAAGCCCGACGAGCCCGAGTTCGACTCGGTCGATCGCGACTGGGCCATCCGCGCCATCCTCGGCGTCGACGAGCGCTTCGAATACCGCGTGCTCAGCAAGGAGGATTGGGTCGGACGGCGCCTCGTGGCCGATCGCTTCCGCGACCGCAGGGTCTTCATCTGCGGCGACGCCGCGCATCTGTGGATGCCCTATGCCGGCTACGGCATGAATGCCGGCATTGCGGATGCTGTCGATCTCTGCTGGCAATTGGCGGCGCATCTGAACGGCTGGGCGCCGGCTGCGATCCTCGATGCCTATGAGGCGGAGCGGCAGCCCATCACCGAGCAGGTGTCGCGCTTTGCGATGGACCATGCGATGAAGATGATGGCGCAGCGCGGCGGCGTGTCCGCCGAGATCGAGGATGACACGCCGCGCGGCCACGCGGCGCGCGCGGCACTGGCGAAAGCCGCTTACGATCTCAACGTGCAGCAATATTGCTGCGCCGGCCTCAACTTCGGCTATTATTACGACGCCTCGCCGATCATCGCCTATGACGGCGAGACGCCGCCGCCTTACGCGATGGGCAGCTTCACGCCCTCCACCGTGCCGGGCGCCCGCGCGCCGCATTTGTTCCTGCGCGACGGACGCTCGCTCTACGACGCCTTCGGCCCCGGCTACACCTTGCTGCGGTTCGATCCGGCGATCGATGTGACGCGGCTGCAAGACGCTGCAAAGGCGCGTGGCGTGCCGCTCGCGCTGGTCGACGTCGCGCCGGAGGAGGCGAACGGCGCCTATGCCGAGAAGCTCGTGCTGGCGCGGCCCGACCAGCACATCGCCTGGCGCGGGCAGTCCGCGCCGGAGAACGCGCAGGGCCTGCTGGCCCGTATCACTGGCGCTGCGGCGTAGGACGACACCGAGCGGACGGCCTGGCGACGCAGCTCGCCAAGCCGAGTTTCAAAAACAGAATACATGGAGGAGACCGTGTTTCACGTTGCAAGACGCCGCATCCTGGCCGCACTGACGGCCGCCGCTTTCGCACTGTTGTCGCCGGCGGCCGCCCGAGCCGCCTATCCCGAGCAATTGATCAAGATCATCGTGACCTTCCCGCCCGGCGGCAGCGCCGACACGGTCATCCGCGCGCTCGAGCCGCTGGTCACCGCCGAGCTCAAGCAGGGCCTCGTCATCGAGAACCGCGCCGGCGCCGGCGGCAACATCGGCATGGCCGCGGTCGCACAGGCAAAGCCCGACGGCTACACGCTTGGGGTGGCGCCGGCGGGTGCGTTGACCGTGAATCCGCACCTCAATGCCTCGATGCCGTTCGCGCTGAAGGATCTCGCGCCCATCACCCTGCTCGCGGAAATTCCCTTTGTGCTGGTCGCATCCGCGAATATCCCGGCGCGTACACCTGCGGAGACCATCGCGCTCGCCAAGGCGAAGCCGGGTGGGCTCTCGATCGGGCATGGCGGCAACTCGACGGCGATGCACTTGACCGCCGCGCTGTTCACGCAGAGAAGCGGGATCGCGATGGAGCTGGTGCCGTATCGCGGGACGGCGCCGGCGGCGGTCGATGTTCTCGCAGGCCATGTCCCGTTCGCGGTGCTGGATATTCCGGCATCGCGACAATTGATCCTCGAGGGCAAGCTCAACGCGATCGGCGTGTCCTCCGCGCGCCGCCTTGCGTCCCTGCCCGATGTGCCGACGCTGGCCGAGAGCGGCCTTGCCGGTTTCGAATCCGTCGGCTGGTTCGGGCTCGTTGCTCCCGCCGGCACGCCTGCGGATGTCATCGCCCGACTGAACGAGGCCTTCGCCAAGGCGCTGAAGGACGCTGCCGTGGCGGAGAAGATCCGCACCCTCGGCGCGGAGCCGGCGCCGACCTCGCCCGAGCAGTTCGGCCGCTTCATTCAGGACGAAAGCGCGAAATGGGGCAAGCTGATCAGCGAGGCCGGCATCAAGGCAAACTAGAGCGGATCGATTCGATCTAAAGCCATTCCGCTTTAGCGCTTTCCGCTTCCCCGATAACGCACGTGATCGACCAGCGCGCGCAGCTTCGGCGGAAGATTCCGCCGATCCGGAAAGTAGAGGAAGAAGCCGGGGAAGAACGGGCAGAATTCCTCCAGCAGGGGCACCAATTCTCCGCGCTCGATATACGGCTTGAACGTCTCTTCCATGCCGAATGTCAGGCCGCCGCCCGCGCAGGCGGTCCGCACCATGACCCACATGTCGTTCGTCGTGATCCTCGGCTCCACCGCGACGTCGAACTCGCGCCCCCCTTCCGCAAATTCCCAGCGGTAGGGCGCAACGTGCGGCGCCGGCCGCCACCCTATGCAGCAATGCTGTGAGAGCTCGCGCGGGTGCGAAGGCGCGCCGAACCGCTCCAGATAGGCGGGAGCTGCCACGACCAGCTGGCGCTGATCGCCCGAAACAGGCACGGCGATCATGTCCTGCTCGATCACCTCGCCGAGCCGGACGCCGGCATCAAAGCCCTCGGCCACGATGTCGAATTCCGCATCGGTCACCGTGACGTCGACCTGCACGCCGGGATTGGCGTGCGTGAACTCGGCCAGCAACGGACCGCGAATGAATCGCTCGGCGATCGATGAGACGGCAAGACGCAGCTGCCCCGTCGGCTGCGCGTCACGGTCGCGGGCGCCGTTGATCGCCCGTTCGACTTCGGCGACCGCCGGGGCCACGCGCTCGTGCAGGCGCAGGCCAGCCTCGGTGAGACTGACGCTGCGCGTCGTTCGCTGCACGAGAGCCACGCCCAGCTGGTCTTCCATGCGCCGAACAGCCTGGCTCACGGCGGATCGGGTCACCCCGAGCCGCTCGGCGGCGCCGCGGAAGCTCTTGGCTTCCGCGACCGCGATGAAAACGGCGACGAGGTTCAGGTCGGTGGTCATTGGTTAGCTATGCTTACCACCCCCTTCATCATTGGCCAACTTCTCCCACCCCTCCTCGGGGGCTATCTCCGAGCCAACCGAAGGAGGCTCTGATGACGTCGCTCGATCAATACCGCCTGCTTGGCCGCTCCGGCCTGCGCGTATCTCCCCTTGCCCTGGGCACGATGACCTTCGGGACCGAGTGGGGATGGGGCGCCGATCCCGCCGAGGCACGTCGGGTCTTCGACCTCTATGTCGACCGCGGCGGCAATTTCATCGACACCGCGGTGAACTACACCAACGGCGCGTCCGAGCGCCTGGTCGGCCAGTTCGCCCGGGACAAGCGCGATCGTCTCGTGCTCGCGACCAAATTCACCATGGCGCGCGATCCCGGCAACCCCAATTCCGGCGGCAACCACCGGCTCAACATGGTTCGTTCCGTGGAGCAGAGCCTGCGGCAGCTCGAGACCGATCGCATCGACCTGCTTTACCTCCACAGCTGGGATGCGACGACACAGCCGGATGAGGTGATGCGCGGCCTGGACGATCTCGTGCGCAGCGGAAAGGTTTTGTATGTCGGCATCTGCAACACGCCGGCCTGGCGCATTGCGCAGCTGCAGACGATCGCAGATCTGCGCGGCTGGTCGCCCTTCGTCGCGCTGCAGATCGAATATAATCTGGTCGAGCGCACCGTCGAACACGAGCTCATTCCGCTGGCGGCGAGCCTTGGCCTCGGCGTGCTGCCCTGGTCGCCTCTTGGCGGCGGCGTGCTCACCGGCAAGTACAGCCGGGCCGATCTCAGGGATTCCCAGGACCGCGCCGTCGGCACGACACGCGCCTCGATCATCGCGTCATCCGGTCTTCTCAACGAGCGATCGCTGGACGCGGCCGAGACGGTGCGAGCCGTCGCCTGGGAGCTCGGCGCGACGTCCTCGCAGGTGGCGATTGCCTGGACGCTGTCCAATCCCGCGGTCACCGCGCCGGTGATCGGGGCCCGCACGCTGGAGCAGGCGGAAGACAATTTTGGCGCGGTCGGGATCTCGCTGTCGCCTGAACAGATGGCGCGCCTCGACCAGGCGACCGCGCCCGATCCCATTTTCCCAGGCCGCTTTGTGCGCCGCCCGATGGTGGAGCAGCTCATCTTCGGCGGCGCCACCGTCGCGCGGCGCGGGTAGGTCGAGCAACAACGCGACCGACCTGCGTGCATCACTTCGGGGCAGACGACATGTTGCACCAGAAAGGAAGACACCAATGGCAACCATGCTCAATCGCGCACTTGCGTCGTGCGTCTACGCGGTCATCGTGACGGCATCCACCCTGACGACGGCCGCACCCTGCGGACAGGCCAATTCCGTGCAGGACGACAACAAGCGCATCGTCACCGATGCGTTCGATCGCTGGGCGGCGGGAGGCACCACCTTCTTCAATGACCTGCTGCACGACAACGTGGTCTGGCGCATCAGGGGATCCGGCCCGAGCGCCGGCGAGTTCAGAGGGCGCGATGTCTTCATTGATCGCGCGGTCCGCCCGTTTGCCAGCCGGTTGTCGACCCCGGTCCGCCCCACTTCCGTGAGGATCTTCGCTGATGGCGACCACGTCATCGCGCATTGGGAAGGCAGCGGCGTCGCGCGTGACGGCAAGCCTTATGCGAACTCTTACGCGTGGATCCTGCTCATGCAGGACGGCAAGGCGGCGGAGGTCACAGCCTATCTCGACCTCGCACCCTATGACGACGTCCTGCGGCGCATTCCTGCGCCGGCGCGATAGCCCGGCTGCGAGCAGCAGGGTCATCGCATTTGATGTGCAGAACGCAGCGGCATCGGCAGTGCGCTCCCTCCCCCGCTTGCGGGGGAGGGTCGGGGAGAGGGTGTCTCCGCTAGGGGACAATCCCCAAGAGGAGAAAGCCCTCTCCCGGCGCGCGGGACGATGCTGCGCATCGCCCGGACGCGCCGACCTCTCCCGCAAGCGGGAGAGGTTGCACCGAATACGCGGCAATCGATTCACCTAAAGCCGGCCACGAGGAGGAGCTTGAACCCATCGCCCGTACGATCCGACCTAGCAAGGTCCCGCCATCCGGCGGCCAGGTGATCCCAGGACGATGTTCGACCAAACCTACCGGCAGCGCCTCGAAGCCGATCTTGCGCGATGGGAGGCCGACGGCGTGATCGCGCCGGCGGCGGCCGCCGCCATCCGCAATGCGCTGCCGCCGCTTCCGGCCGGCATCAACATCGCTGTGGTCGTCGCCATCGTCGGCGGCCTGCTGATCGCCGCCGCGTTCCTCGCCTTCGTCGCCGCGCACTGGACCGAGATCGCGCGCCTGGCGCGGTTCGCGATCCTGCTGGCCGGTATGGTGATCGCCGGCGGTCTCGGCGCCTGGTTCGCCGCGCGGGAGCGCACCATTCTCGCCGATCTCTGCGCCAGCGTCGGTGCGATCATCTTTGGCGCCGGCATCGCGCTGGTCGGGCAGATGTACCACCTCGGCGACGACTTCGCCGGCGGCATGCTGCTGTGGTCGATCGGCGCGTTCGCCGCGGCTTTGCTGACCGGCTCGCGCGGTGCGCTCGCGGTCGGTCTCGTCGCCGCCTCGATCTGGACCTGCATGCGGATCACCGATGCGTCCGACGTGCTGCATCTCCCGTACCTGGCGGTCTGGCTCATCGCCGCCGCACTCGCCTTCGCCTGGAATTCCCGCGTCGCGGCCCATCTCGTTGCGCTGGCGCTGCTGCCGTGGTGGATCGCGACCTCGCTCCGCTTCGAATTCGAGGGCACCCAGCCGTCCTTCGTGCTCGCGAGCGGCGCGGCGCTGCTGTTCGGCGCCGGGCTCGCGATCGCCGCCGCGCCGTCGCCGCGCGCGCTCCGGCTCGGCAGCGTCCTGTCGGTCTACGGCGCGTTTTCACTGGCCATCGCCGCGTTCCTGGAGGTGACGACGGTCGACGATCTCGTCCGCTTCCGCGAAGGGTCCATCGCGGGCCAGCCGCTCTGGGCGATCGCGTGCGGAAATGCCGGCGTGATCCTCGCGCTGGCCTCGGCTGCCATCACCAGGCGCGCGGGAGAACTGCTTGCAGCAGCTGCGATCGCCCTAGTCCTGCTCGCGGCGCCGGTCTGGCCGGCATCCATGGCCGGCGAATCCTGGCTCGCCTATGCCGCGCTGCTTGCGGCCATGCTGTGTCTCGTCGTCTCCGGCATGCTCGATGACGTGCGTCCCCGCATCGTCGCGGGCTGGCTCGGGATGGCCGGGGTCATCGCCGGCATCACCTGGGCGGTGAAGGGATCGCTGCTGCGCCGCTCGGCCTTCCTGGCAGTGGCGGGCGTCGCGGCCGTCGCCTTTGCCACCGCGCTGGGCCGCATGCTGCCGAGGGCCGCGCGATGAACGAGATGATCGCACCCCTGGCCGCGTTCTGGCAGCGCATCCCGAAAGCCGTGCTGTTCGGCATCGCCGTCCTGCTGCAATGTGCGCTGCTGGTCATGATGGTCGCCGACCGCATGCAGATCCTGCGTAACGGCGTCGAGGTGACCCTGCAGACGCAGCCCGTCGATCCCCGCGATCTCCTGCGCGGCGACTATGTCGTGCTCAGCTACGACATCTCGCAAGTGGCGGCAGGCAACCTCAAAGGCAAGGTAGCGGATGCGCGCCATCCTGATGTTTTCGTCAAGCTCGCGCCCGCTGCCGGCGGCGTCTATCAGGCGGTCTCGGTGCATGCCGAGCCTGTTACGGTCACCGCGCCCGAAGTGCTGATCCGCGGCCGCGTCGGCAATTACGGCGGGTCCTGCGGCGACGACCGCCGAAGGTTCTGCGACAAGCTGCCGATCAAATATGGCCTCGAAAGCTATTTCGTGCCCGAAGGCGAGGGCAAGAAGCTCGAGGATGCCCGTAACCAGCAGAAGCTCCGGATCGTCGCCGCGGTGCTGCCCTCAGGCCGCGCCGCCATCAAGCGGCTGCTGCTGGATGGCGAGCCGGTGTATGAGGAGCCGCTGTATTAGGGGCGGGCGCCAGTAGGATGAATCGATGACCAGCGCGCCCGTTACCTCTTCCGTCAGAGGGATTCAAGGGCCAGGGTGAATGATTGGAAGCGCGGAGCTATTCCATCCCGTGTCGGGACCAGGAGCGTTGTCACCATATTTTTTGAACGAATCGGCCGACAAGGGTCATCGCGTGAGTCAAATCGACTCAGATGCACGACACCGGCATCCCACCTGTCACGATGGGGCTTGTAAGGACGGGGCGTCCGGATGCGTTTCCCGGACAAAAAGCTCGATGCCTGCCCAGCCACATCGGCCCTAAGTTGTCGATAGCTGTTTGGTGCGGGGAAAGGATACTAGCTGAAAGGTCTTCAGGCGACTATTTTAGATTGATTTGCATAGTGCGAGGCGGAAATGAGCAGCGAGATCACTGAAGCCCCCGCAGCCGGCATCGGCAAATTGATAATGGACAATCGATTTGCTGTTCCGAATCACCAGCGCGACTACTCTTGGACCGAGGACGAAATCCAGCAGCTTTTCGACGACATCGAAGCTGCCATGGAAAAAGTAAACTCAGTCTACTTTCTCGGACTCATGGTTTTTTTGAACGCATCCGGCGGCAGACTTATAGTTTTGGATGGTCAGCAACGCATAGCTACCGCGGTGATCGTCTTTTCGGCCATTCGTAGCTGGCTTTCTCAATACACTGAACACCAGTCGGACGCTCAAAAGATTCAAGAGTGGTTCATCGGGCGCAGTGAGTTAGGCCAAAAGAATCCCGAGCCTCGCCTGACGATGAATTCTGCCAACGATAAGACCTTTAGCGATTACGTTATCAGGTCCGTTGCCGTTGCGGATATAGTCGCAGAGCTTCAGAAGCTGAAGAAAAGTGATCGAAATAGAAAGTTACTCGAAGCGGTCGTATTAGCGCACGAGCGAGTTGCGCAACTTGCAGCAACGAAGGGTGATTCGCAAAAGGCCGCTGAGTATCTGTTCAAGTTCGTCAACTTTATGCGTGACAAGGTCAGCGTGGTGAAGCTTTCGGTGGCGACTGAAGAAGCCGCCTATACTATCTTCGAAACACTCAATGACCGTGGCCTCGACTTGTCGCCCTTGGACTTGGTCAAGAACCACCTGTTTAGCAAGGCTGATGAGAAGTCGCCTGATGCTGTGCGTGACATGGAAGAGCGTTGGGCGCAAATGATGGTGACTCTTAATAGCGTGCGCCCCGACAATTTCTTGAAGGCTTTCTGGACAATGCGCCACGGACGCATCCGCAGCGTCGATCTTTTTAGTGCTTTCAAGAAGGAATACGCGACGCCGGACGCAGCAATCGACTTGTCTGTAGATATGCTCTCGGCGGCCGAGCAATATGCCGCGATTGACTCTGCCGACGATGCAGTGTGGTCTTCCTATTCGAACGATGCACGGCTAATCGTCCGTGGCTTGCGCATTCTAGGCAGCCAGCAAACGCACCCGGTTATACTGGCCGCTCTAAAGCGTTTCTCCAACAGCGAGATGACGGCGCTACTAAAATTGCTGGAGGTCGTAATTGTCCGTTATCTACTAATTGGCGGCGGGCACACGGGGCGTTTCGAGACAACTTGCGCAATATTGGCAAGAAGAATCCATGCAAAGGAGATCAAATCAGCTACTGCAGCGTTCCAAGAATTAAAGGACTTCTACCCATCTGATGACGATTTCAAGCAAGCCTTCCGCATCAAGCAAGAGCGGAGTAATCAAAAGCTACAGTATCTCTTACGCAGGCTTGAGGAACAGGCGATTTCGCAACAAGCCGGGAACATGGCTGAGCTTGTCCCCGGCGACCTCAGTGTCGAACACGTCCTCCCGAGAAATCCCGGCGCAAACTGGACGGCGTTGATTGAAGATGACGCGGGTATCGTTGAGGAATGTGTTTCCCGTATCGGCAATGTTTGTCTGCTTACAGATGGCGCCAATAATAAGCTAGGCACGAAATCATTCGACGAGAAGAAGAAGGTTTTTGCAGCCAGTAAGCTGATTACGACCGCTGCAATCGCCGGCCATTCGGAATGGGACAGAAAGAACATCGACCACCATCAGGCATATCTTGCGAAGCTTGCTGCTTCTGCGTGGAGGTTCGGTTAGTGCCTTTTCCGCGACCGGAAACTACATCCGAAGCCGCAATCAACTGATTGGGCGAACAACGTAATGCTGGGTGAATAATGGCCAGGAAGTTCTACGAAGGTATCGACGCCCTAAAAGCGCATATCGAGAATTTGCGCATCCGTGGAGCGTGGAGCGAAGCCAACGAGTGCCATCAATTCCGTTCGCAGCGCGGCGGTGTCCTGAGCTTCTGGCCGGGGACAAGCACTGTGAGTATTCAGGGGAAATCTCCCGGAAAGGAGGAACTCGACGCCGCCTTGGATCAGAGCCCCGGAGATCACGGCTTTGTTCCGGTTACGACGGTGGCGGAGCCGAGCAAGAAGGTGTTCGTTGTTTACGGTCACGATAAGCCCGCAAGGACCCAGCTTGATTCGATGTTGCGACGATGGGGATTGGAGCCAGTAATCCTTGATGAACTTCCCTCGAAGGGACAGACCATTATCGAAAAACTTGAGGACTATACCGAGGATGTTGGCTTCGGCGTCATCCTCGCAACCCCGGACGATCTCGGCTATCCGAAAGACCACGAGGACCAGAAAGCATTCAGGGCACGGCAGAATGTAGTCTTGGAACTGGGCATGCTTCTTGTGAAGCTTGGAAGGCCGCGGGTCGCTATTTTATTGGGCTCTCAAGTTGACATGGAGCGTCCTTCGGACATTCAGGGACTCATCTACATTCCGTTCAAGACGGACTTGCAGAAGGAAGCCGGACCCCTTCTCGCCAAGGAGATGGCTGAACAGGGATATGAAATTGACGTCAAGAGGCTCTGAGACTTGTGTTCGTTTGCGGACCATCCCGCGCAACAGGTAATTCGGTTGCGTTCGAGAGGTGGGCCAAAACCCGCCAATCAGACCTCCTGCAACAATGAAACTATGCTCCCGTTTTGCCCGACGGGTCAAATGACGAGAGACGTCGTTCGAAGTAAGCCGAGACCAGGATCAATTCTCATCTCCTCCACCCCAAATGGATTCATCATCCTCGCTCTCAGCGCCGCAACATGGCGATCATTGCACGTCACCAGCGTCAGATCGTGCGCCAACGCGGTTGCCGCGAGCAGGCCGTCGTGCCGCAATCGCCTCCCGTCGACCTTGCATGCCCGCGAAATCACGATGATGATCGCCGCGTCGTAGCATCGCTTGCGAGGCCTTCATGCGAAAATGCGAAGTTGCCGTGCTGGGTCTGGGGCTCATGGGCGGAGCAGCGCTGGGCGCATTGCTGGATGCCGGCGTCGATGCGCTCGGATTCGACCCTGTCGCAGCAGGTTCGGATCGAGGCTCGTCACATGGTTCATGTCGCATTTTCCGTCGCTTCAATTTCGAAAACCCCAACTACACCAGCCTGAGCGACGAGGCTCATGCCGGTTGGATCCGGCTGCAGAGCGAAAGCGGTCAAACAATTCTGACGGAGGCTCCTGTCTTGGAGGCCGGCCGCCCCGGCTCCGCCATGGTGGCGTCCTCGCGCGCGGCCGCGATCGCGAAAGGGCGCCCGGATCCCATGTTGACCGCGGCTCAAGCGAACAAGGAATTTCCGGCTTTCAACCTGCCCGACGACTGGGACGTCGTCGTGCAGGACGGTGGTGCGATCCTCCACACCGAGGTCGTCATGAAACTGATGCGCGCACGCGCCGGGAACCGCGTGATTGCGGAGCGCGCGAGCTTTTCGCCGCACCGGGACGGCCTGTCGATCCGCACTGATACCGAAGAGTTCTTCGCCGAGCGGGCGATTCTGGCGCTTGGCCCATGGCTCGGTCGCGCACTCCCGCGACTAGGCGCGCTGCTCAACGTGACCCGACAGGCGGTCGGCTGGTTCGCGCCTGCTAGCCCCGACACCGTGGCGCTCGGTCGTTTCCCGATCTTCATTCTGGACCGAGGTCCGAACGACACGGTCTACGGCTTTCCGGATTTCGAGGAGCGCGGCGTCAAAGCTGCGCCTCACAACCACGGGCCCGTGGTCGGCCCTGACGACTGGGGTCCGCACGCCACCGATGCTGAACTTCGCCCGATCGGCGAAGCGTTGGCCGCCATCGTCCCGGGTGCGGCCGGGCCCATCATCGATCGCGACGTCTGCCTCTACACCAACACCGCGCCCGCCGACCGCCGGCTAGACGCGGGCGAGGAATTCATCATCGATCGCTGGCCGGAGTCCCGCCTAATCGTCTGCTCCGCCTGTTCAGGCCATGGTGCGAAGTTCGCGCCCGCTATCGGGCAAAGGCTTGCTCGCCTTGCCACCGATCCGTCCTACCAGGCAGAATCCTTCTTTCAGCTTTCCCGCTATTCTCAATTCGCCTGAGCGGATGCTGGATGTTGCGGTGACAGTGCACGAAACGCACACCGTCCGGCGGCAGACGCCTTCACGAGACCCGGGCGAAAGCCCTGCCTGTCCGACCTCCTGCGATGATGCCACTATGCTCCTGTTTTGCCCGACGAAGCAAATGACAGGAGACGTCATTCGGAATGGGCGACAGCGCTCGCCGCCAATTGCCGTCAGCTCGCACGGGTGCGCCGGATAGCCGCGTCAAACCACGATCCCCCGACTTTTTGCCTCCCGAAACCCCGCCCGACCCGCACCTCATTCAGCCTCCCACCTAACCCATTGATCTTGCAACCCCCGTCTACTGTGCATGGGGTTGTTTTCGCACCTTTGTTGTTCCATGGCTGAACGCGAAGCGTTCAACCGTCATGGCACCCGGCCAGCCGCCCCCTACCCAAGCGAGACCAACATGCACTCTTCCGCCAGCGGCTGGGGCAACGGGCTTCTCGGCGTCATCATCTTCAGCGGCTCGCTGCCGGCGACGCGGGTGGCGGTCGGCGGCTTCTCGGCGCTGTTCCTGACGTCGGCGCGCGCCGTCATAGCGGCGCTGATCGGGGCGGCGGTGCTCGCCGTGCTGCGGCAGGCGCGGCCGCAGCGGGGTGATCTCGCCTCGCTCAGCATCGTCGCCGTCGGCGTCGTGGTCGGCTTTCCCCTGCTGACGGCGCTCGCGCTCCAGCACATCACCTCCGCGCGCTCCATCGTCTTCATCGGCCTGCTGCCGCTGTCGACCGCGATCTTCGGCGTGCTGCGCGGCGGCGAGCGACCGCGGCCGCTGTTCTGGCTGTTCGCGGGTCTCGGCAGCGCCACCGTGGCCGGCTTCGCCCTCACCGGTGACGGCGCGGCCTCGCTCAAAGGCGATCTCCTGATGGTCGCCGCGATCGTGCTGTGCGGCCTCGGCTATGCCGAGGGCGCCGCGCTGTCGCGCCGCCTCGGCGGCTGGCAGGTGATCTCCTGGGCGCTGCTGCTCGCGCTGCCCTTGATGCTGGTGCTCGCGGTGCTGACCTGGCCGCCGGTCTGGAGCGGCATCGGTGTGCCCGCCTGGATCGGGCTCGCCTACGTCTCGGTCTTCAGCATGTTCGTCGGCTTCATCTTCTGGTACCGCGGGCTCGCCATCGGCGGCATCGCCCGCGTCGGCCAGCTGCAGCAGCTGCAGCCGTTCTTCGGCCTTGCGCTCGCCGGCCTTCTGCTGGGCGAGCCGGTCGCAGCAAGCATGATCGCCGCGACGGCAATCGTGGTCGCCTGCGTCTTCTTCGCGCGGCGGTTTGCGTGAGGCGGCGACGCCAAACCTTGATCTAGATCAATGCCTGTCCCGGCGCGGTGCCTGCCTTTAATGCATGACAAGCGAGGGAGGACGTGATGCGACAGCGAACGAAATTGTGGTTAGCCGGCGCCGTTGTTGTCTGCGCAGCATTGGGCTCGGTGCAGTGGTCGGCCGAGGACGGTCTTTCACTCGCGATCCAGAGCGCGGAAGCCCGAGTCGGGCGGCCAGCGACGCCGGCGAGTGTCGCGGGCGTCGCACGTCGAACGACGCGTCGTGCCGTGGTCGGTGGCGCCGCCGTCGGTGCAGCAGCCGCAGGAGCTGCCGTCGTGGCGCCAGCCTGCGTCCGCGTGCTGGTCAACGGCGTCTGGGTCTGCCGCTAGGCCTCACGCCTGCCCCATCACCGTTCGCGTCAGCGCGGCCTTCGCGAACTTCTTCAGCGGCATCGGCTTGCCGAACAGAAAGCCCTGCACGACATCGAAGCCGATCTCGCTCGCTGCGATGAGGTCGGCGCGGCTCTCGACCCCTTGCGCCACCGCGCGCGCGCCGAAGGTCTGCGCCAGCTCGACGATGTGACGGCACACCGTGCGCTTCAGCCGATCGCCGCCGCTGCCGGTGACGAATTGCCGGTCGGCCTTCAGCTTGACGAAGGGAATCTTGTCCAGCTCCATCAGCTGCGGCCAGTTGGCGCCGAGATTGTCGATCGACAGCCCGATATTGTGCAGGCCGACCTCGCGCGCGACCTCGGCCAGGAGATCGAGCTCGCGGATCGCCTCCTCGCTGTCGATCTCGACCGTCAGTCCGCCGAAGGCCGGATGCGTCGGCACGCGGCGGCAGAGATCGCGCACCGCCTGCGGCTCCCTGAGATAGGAGGCGGGAAGATTGATCGACAGGTCGACCGGACTTTGTTGCTCCAGAAGATAGTGCCAGTCCTGCATGGCGCGATCGATCACGAACTCCGACAGCTCGCGAAAATGCGGATCGTGCGGCTCCGGGATGAAATAGGCCGGCGGCACCACGCCCCAGGTCGGATGCCGCATCCGCACCAAGGCCTCGGCGCCGTTGCGGACCAGCGTGCGCGCGTCGATCTTGGGCTGGTACCAGAGCTCGAGCCAGCCGGCATGCAAGGCCTCGCCGACATGCACGGCCGGGCTCGGCGCCGGCTCCTCCGGCAGCAGCATCGCAACGCGCTCGCGCAGCGTCTCCGCGGCGAAAGGCGTTGTCAGCGGCGGCAGCATCGCAAGGCCATATTCGTCGCCGACCTGCCGCACGGCTTTGACGATGATCGAATCGCGGGCGCCGACGGCGAGAACCTTGCCGGCGAATGCCTCGCGCACCAGGACTTCGAGGAATCGTCCCGGCTCGATGCCGTCGGCGGCGACGCCGAGCAGGATCAGGTCCGGCAATTCGCTCGCGAGCACCGTCTTCAGCTCGTCGGCGCTGGCACATTCGCAGGTGACGAAGCCGAGATCCTCGAGGATCTCGCTGAGGAACGCGCGCAAGTGACGCTTGCTGTCGGCCACGCAGGCGCGCGGCGTCACCTTTCGCCGTCCGAAGGTCACAGGCCTTCGTCCGACGAGTTCAATCATCCCATCGTTCATCGTACACCACTCCCGTTCCGTGACGGTTTCTTAAACGCGGAGCGTGGGTTCAAATAAGGAGAGCTTCACATCGTTCTTGAATTATCTGAGTAACGTTAAGCCCTGCAATTCGAGCTAATTTGTCGACGAAATCTTTGGGTGCACGCGCGCGGTTGTCCCGCGGCGGCGATGAAGCCGGCGCAACGTGAATCGGCGGCGGCTTTCACGCTTGCGTCTTCCCGCGATGCGCGCACCGCCGCCTTTCGCTCGTGACGGTTCTGCGACAACGGGTCCGTGCCGGCGGCCGAGAATGTGAAGCACATCACACGCGCGTTGCCGCCCTCGCGCTAAAAGCTCCCCCGAGCCGGTGGAGGGCTGTCGAGGACTACAGCTATGTCGATGCGGCGAATGATGTATTGGTGGTTCAGGTTCGTGCTGTCAGGGCGATTCATGGACCGCTTCCTGTGCCTGCCGCGCTAGCCGCGCGGCGCACGGTTTTTCGCGGCCGAACCGGGTCTAGAGCATGATCCGGAAAAGTGTGCAGCGGTTTTCCGGAAAGATCATGCTCAAACGCTTTAGGTTTGCCCGATCAATTTGCGGAACGCCGCCGCACCGTCCTGCATCGCGTCGCGTCCCTTCCAGGCCAGATAGCTCAGCTTGCCACTGAGCGTATCGTGGCTGCGCAGCCGCCGCGAGCCGAGAATGTGGCCGACATTGGCAGGGAAGCGGCTCACCTCTGCGGAGACCAGCGCCGCGATCGCGTCCATCAATTGCTGGAGGCGGACGCCCCATTCGCATTGCTCGATGCCGTCGATGCGGACCTTGAGCGCATATTCGGTGTCGTAGATGTCGGCGAGCAGGTCGCGGGCGATCAGCACCCGGTTGTGCCGGAGCGCGACGCGAAGCGCGAGACGCTTGTCGTCGAGCCGGTCGAGAACCATGTGGACGACGCAGGCATAGGGCGTGGCGGCGACGTCTGCGGCGGCCTTGCTCGCAGCGGCTCGGGTCGCAAGCCGCACCAATTGCCAGGACGTCCTCAGGCGTCGCGCCACCAGTGCCAGCGCGAAGGGCAGCGCCTGGGGATGGGCCTTCTTGAAGGCGTCGAGCTGCGCGGTGATCTGAGCGACCTGGCCGTCGTCGAACTTCGCGATCTTGTCGGGCAGCTTCGCGTTGAGCTTCGGCAGTGCATCGCCGGCGCGCAACACGTGCAGCATCTTCACGACGTCGTCGAAGGCGGTGCGCGAGGCCGTATATTGCCCGAGCTTGGCGCGCGCGGATTCGGCGCTCTCGGGCGAGGCGAGGGTGCTCTCGAGGACCTTGACGACCTTGATCTGGAAGGTCGAGGCGATCTTCTGGACCTCCTTCGGGTTGTTGGCCGCGACCTGGTCGCCGATCGCCTTGATGTAGTCGCGCGCCATGGTCGGCAGCAGGTCGCGGCAGATCCATTCCCAGATCGGGGTGAGGGTATTGCGCGAGATCCGCCCCATGTTGGCATGCTCGGGCGCGCCATCGATCAGCAGCAGCTCGAGCGGCGCGAAGAAATAGCGCGACGGGCTGGTGGCGCGCGCCTGGGTCGATCCGTCCTTGCGGAATTCGGCGCGCAAGCGGGCCTGGATGTCGGCCGAACCCGGCATGTCGATGCCGCACAGCTCGAGCCGTTCGAGCTCGCTGAGCAGACAGCTGCGCGACAGCGGCGTCAGCCTCTGCAGAAATTCCGATAGCCGGTCGATCTCGTCCATGGCACGCAATCTTTCGCAGCGTGGCCCGCGGGCTTGCGGGCCCAATGCGTGGAGGCATTTGCGCGCTCTCAACCTCCCTAGAGAAGCAAGTCGCCGTTAATTAATCCGTAAAATCCGGGGGGTGGATGTCGGAGCAAGGCGTTCGCCGAGGAGCTTTTCCCGTTCCCAGCCCAGCATTCGGCAGAAAACTCAACCGCTGCATGGTCGCGTGCGGCACCGCGCAAGCACAAATTGTGCCGAAGTCGTCATTTCAGCGTAAAACCGTCCAAATCACCGTAGTCATACGGAGCAAAAAGTTAATCACAGACCCGCCCCGGTTCCGCTAAACGAGTGACATGGGGTCACAGAATGATACGGCCACCGATTCGCGGCCGTCGGCATGGCACGAAAGCAGCGCTGCTTCAGCTGAAGAGCTCGATTTCGCCCGCCTGAGCGCCTTGCGTGCCAAGGCGGCCGACGAAATGGCGGCTGCCATCGCCCGCGAGCTCAATGGCCCCCTGACCGCGCTGCTGCTCTACATGGGCGAGATCAAGCACCACAGCGATCAGCTCGTCCCCGCGACCGGCGATCGCGCCTATTTGCAGCGGGTGGTGGAGAACGCGCTGGCCCAGACCGAGCGCGTTTGCGGCCTGGTCAAGCAGCTCGCCGGCCCGCCCAAGGGCGGCTCCAAGGGCGGCTTACCCAGCCCGTCCGAAGAAGCGGAATCGAAGGCCGTCCGCGTGCTGCAACCGCCGCGGTCGCCGAGCGCCGATCTGATCGGCCCGTCGGGCCAGAAGCGGCTGACCAGGCGCGAGCGCGAGGTGCTGAGGCTGATCAGCGAAGGCTACTCGAACAAGCAGGGTGCGCTTCGCATGCAGATCAGTCCGCGCACTTTCGAGAGCCATCGCGCCGAGGCGATGCGCAAGCTCGGTGCGCGCAACACCGCGGACCTCGTCCGTGCGGCGCTGCTGCATTCGATCGACTGAGGCCGGGCCCGTCGCCCGCCGTCGGGCGAGACCCGACGCCTATCTCGAAAGTTGGGAAATCCGTGGCGCTCAGAAATAGTCTTCGGCGAAGGGACGTGCGCGCGAGGTGGGACGCAGCGGCTTGATCTCTTCCTTCGGCGCGCTCGGAATGATCGTGATGGTCCAGCGGGGGGGCATGCTCGATTCCTGCTCCAGCACCGAGCGCACGAAGCCGGTCACGGTCGACTCGCCGGCCTTCACCGTCGCCATCCGGCCGTTGAACTGTGCGATCCGGAAGCGACGAACCTCCTTCTGGTCTGCGGTCTCGTAGGTGAACATGGAAAACCCTCCTGGTTTTCCGGGACTATCGCCAGCTATGATTAGCCATCTGTGAAAATCGCAAACCGTAGAAGTACGGCGGGAATGCACGCGCGAGTAGTCCGGAGCGTTTTCACGCGAAGCAGCGCGACGAGCGCGCATCCCAAGCCAGCTAGCCTTGCGGCTCCTGCGCATGCGCGGCGGCGTAGGCCGCATCCATCAGGTCCAGCAGCGCGCGGAATTCGGTCTCGCCGAGGCTTTCCGCGGTTTTCTCCAGCCGCAGCGCCAGCGCTGCGAGCCTGAGATAGCCGAACGTTCCGGCCGCGCTCTTCAACGAATGCGCTTCGCGCGTGATCCTGGCGTGGTGCTGCGCGGGCGAGAGCGTGCGGAACGATTGCAGGCGCGCGCAGGTCTCGCTCCAGAACACGTCGCGCACTTCGCCGGCACCGTCCTCGCCGATCTCGCGCACCAGCGCTTCGTACGCGCGCGGCTCGCGCGCGGGTTCGGCATCGATCGCGTTCGCAAGCCCGACGGTGACGTCAAACATGTCTTGCCTGCCCTGATCCCGGTTCGTGTCGCGCGGCACGCCGCCGCGCGAGGCATGTCGCGTGTGTACGGCCTTCGAATTTCAGTTCTGGTAGCAGGATGGCTGGTGTTTGCAGGCCGGCATTAGCCCGCGGTTTACCAAGCGACCGCGGCGTTCAGGGCGGGCCGAGCAGCCGGTCGTACTGGGCCTTCACGGCGGCGTAGCATTCGCACGCCGTCTGGCGCAGCCCGTCCAGGTTGGTGATCTGGATGTGTCCGCGGCTGTAGTGGATGAAATTGGCCTGCTGCAGGGAGTTGGCGACCAGCGACACGCTGTTGCGCCGGGCCCCGATCATCTGAGCCATGGTCTCCTGTGTCAGCAGCAGACGCGACTCGCCCGACATGTCATGCGTGTGCAGCAGGCAGCGCGACAGCCGCGACTCCACCGGATGAGCGGCGTTGCAGCCGGCGGTTTGCTGCACCTGGGCGTAGACCGCCAGCCCGTGACGCGCAAGCTGCGTACGCAGGGCGCTGCTCTGATCGGCGGCCATGCGCAGGCGGTCCAGATCCACCACCGAGGCGGCGCCGGGAACCAGCACGATGGCGGTGTTCAACGCACACGCATCACCCTCGATGGCGAGCGTTCCGAGCAGGCTGCCACGGCCGATCATGGCGACCTGCACATGCTCGCCTTTGGCCAGTTCAACCACCAGCGAGATGACGCCGCGGTGAGGAAAATAGGCGCGCATGAGCGTCTCGCCGGTCTCGACCAGCACCGCCCCGTGGGGCAGATCCACAGTTCGCAGGTGCGGGCGGATCAACTCATAATCGTCTGCCGACAGTGCGGACAGGAAACCGTTGGACGGACGCGCCATGCTTTCCAAAGCTGCCTCCTCCGTACCCTTGCACCTGGGAATCGCACGCCTGCACTCACGCGGTGCGCGGGTAAGTTCCATCATCCTCGCGGCGGGATATATTGGCAATTGAGACAAGTTGTCCGGCCCTGGCGATGCATCGACGCTGCGTGCACGTCGGAACACAGAGATCGCATCGTGCTCCCGTCACGCCACGATTCCCATCAGGCGCAGGTGATGGGCCTTCACCGCCGAATAGCAGCCGCAGGACGTCGCCAGCAGCGCCTTGGGATCGATGATCTCGATCTGGCCGCGGCTGTAGCGAATGATGCCGGCGCGCTGCAGCGCATGCGCGACCAGCGAGATCGCGTTGCGGCGGACGCCGATCATCTGCGCCAGCGCCTCCTGGGTCAGCGGCAGGATTTGGCCGTCGGACAGGTCGTGGGCGCGGAGCAGCCAACGCGCGAGCCGAGCCGCGACCGGATGCAGCGTATTGCAAAGCAGCGATTGCTGCACATACGCGAGCATGACCTGCTCGTGGCGGACCATCAGCTTGCGGAGGCGTGCGCTTGCGGTCGCGACCGCGCGGAAAACTCCGATTTCGATCACCGAAGCAGCTCCTGGGAACAGCACAACCGCGTCCATCGGCGAGATGCCGTCGGCAAGGGCCGCACCGGCCCCCACGACGCTGTCGCGGCCCAGCATCGCAATTTCGATCGTCTGTCCTTCGGACAGGCTCACCCTGATCGAAACGCATCCACCATGCGGGAGGTAGACATGTCTCGGTGCAGTGCCGATCTCGCCCACGACAGATTTGCTGACCATTTCAACCGGCGCGGGGTGCGGACGCAGCAGATCGAAATCCGCGGCATCGAGCAGTTGCAGCAGCTGGTTGGGCGGGCGGCCGCTCACGGTCATGCAGGTTAATCCGGCGGGTTCGATGGACGCTGGGCGCGGCGGCCTTCGTCACTCAGTTGCACGGCGCGCAAATACTAATCTAAAGGTTGTGGTGTCGTCCATATACCCGTTAGAGGGCAGACAGCCTGTCTCATTTGCGGCGGAATTAAGTAGCGCACGCTGATTCGTTGACGAGGCGGCCGTCCTGCAACGATTGCGCAGGGAAAAAGCGGCAAGGGGGCCTCAGGAGCCGGAAGGCATTGCAGTCGCGCTGGCCATCGGGCCGGCTCGCGTCGCCTCGACCGCGTCCGCAAAAATGTTAGTTTCATCTCTCATCGAAAGCAAAGGAGAAAGGCGTGCCCCACGGTTCGATTGTTGAATCGCCGGAACGGGAAGCTCAATCCGGGCGAGACGATCTGCGCCATATTCTCGTCGTCGACGATGACCCGATGGTGTGCATGGCCATCGAGGTTTACCTCCAGCGCAACAATTTTCGGGTGACGATCGCCGAGGGTGGTGAAGCCGGACTGCGCGCCCTCGAGCACAAGCAATTCGATCTGATGATCATCGACATCTTCATGCCGCACATGCGCGGGTTCGAATCGATCCGGATTTTCCACGACCGGGCTCCGGTCATTCCGCTGATCGCGATGTCCGGCTACGCCTTCGCGAATTTGGACTCGCCCGCGCCGGACTTCCTGCGGATGGCGCTGGAGCTCGGCGCCGCGCGCTGTCTGCGCAAGCCGTTCACGCCGCACGCGCTGCTCGCCGCCATCAACGATTGCCTGGCAGAGCCTCGCCCCCGCTCCGACATTGCCACGGCCGTGCAGCTCGGTTAGCGCGACACGAGCCGCTTTCCCCGCGGGGTAACGCTTCGTTTACCTCGAGCGTGGACCGCCTAGATCCGGCAACGCCCAAGCACTCGCGCGACGAGGGCGCGGCCGGCTTGCCTCGACCGCCTCTATCGTTCTTCACGAGCAGGACTTTCTCGCACGCCGCGTCGCGCGATTAGTGGCTCGTTCACCGCGCGGCTCCCGCCGTTGCGGCGCGGGGATGGTTTTGCCGAAAAGCGCTGCAACACGCGGCAGAACCGCAAACTTCTCTTCAAAATCCGTAGTAGCACGGAGGATGAAATTAACGGGACTGTGAAAGGGGATGTCTAACGATCCAAAATAGGGCGTCCGTCCGTGCCAAGGGTGGCTCGGACGTCGCGTTTGCGGCCCGGGTCAGTAAGGCGTAGCTCATGGATGATCTGTTGCGGGAGTTTCTGACGGAGACCAGCGAGAGCCTGGACACCGTGGACAATCAGCTGGTGAAGTTCGAGCAGGAGCCGAACAACGCCAAGATCCTGGATAACATCTTCCGCCT
>NZ_JADYVY010000024.1:0-77488 GCF_020194215.1 Bradyrhizobium sp. BRP20
ACCCTGCCCCCGCAGGAACCCGCTTGCCCCCGGCCCCGCCGCTCTGTATACGCGCGGTCGGTGTCCCCGAGGCACCCGTCCAGTGCGGGCCACCATACTGATCCTTATGAAGGAATGCACGCGTCGTCATGAGCCGCCTCGTGATGAAATTCGGCGGCACGTCCGTCGCCAACATCGAACGTATCCGCAACGTCGCACGCCATGTGAAGCGTGAGGTCGATGCTGGCCACGAAGTGGCCGTGGTCGTCTCGGCGATGGCCGGCAAGACCAACGAGCTGGTCGCCTGGTGCACCGAGGCCTCGCCGATGCACGACGCGCGCGAATATGACGCCGTGGTCGCCTCGGGCGAACAGGTGACGTCCGGCCTTCTTGCCATCGTGCTCCAGGGCATGGGCATCCAAGCCCGCTCGTGGCAGGGCTGGCAGATCCCGATCAAGACCAGCGACGCCCATGCCTCGGCCCGGATCGAGGACATCGACGGCAGCGAGATCATCAAGCGCTTCAAGGACCGAAAGGAGGTCGCGGTCATCGCCGGCTTCCAGGGCATCAACCCCGAGACGGGTCGCATCACCACGCTCGGCCGTGGCGGCTCCGACACCTCGGCCGTGGCGATCGCCGCCGCCGTCAAGGCCGACCGCTGCGACATCTACACCGACGTCGACGGCGTCTACACCACCGACCCGCGAATCGTGCCGAAGGCCAAGAGGCTCGACAAGATCGCATTCGAAGACATGCTGGAACTGGCCTCGCAGGGCGCCAAGGTGCTCCAGGTCCGCTCGGTGGAACTCGGCATGGTCCACAACATGCCGATCTTCGTCCGCTCGAGCTTCGATAAGCCCGAGGATATCGACCCGCATGCCAACCAGCCGCCCGGCACGCTGATCTGCAGCGAGGAGGAGATCATGGAAAGCCACGTCGTCACCGGTATCGCCTTCTCCAAGGACGAGGCTCAGATCTCGGTGCGCCAGATCGAGGACAAGCCCGGCGTTGCGGCCTCGATCTTCGGCCCGCTGGCTGATGCCAATATCAACGTCGACATGATCGTGCAGAATGTGTCCGAGGACGGCAAGACCACCGACCTCACCTTCACCGTGCCGGCCGCCGACTTCACCCGCGCCAAGGATACGATTACCGCAGCCAAGGCCAAGATCGGCTATGCGCGGCTCGATACCGCCACCGATGTCGCCAAGATCTCGGTGATCGGCAGCGGCATGCGCAGCCATGCCGGCGTCGCCGCCCAGGCGTTCTCGGCGCTCGCCGGGCGGAACATCAACATTCGGGCCATTACAACCTCCGAGATCAAATTTTCGGTCTTGATCGATACCGCCTATACCGAGCTTGCGGTGCGCACCTTGCATACGCTCTACGGTCTCGATCAGACCTGACGGTCTTTCCGGAAAACCGCTTCGCACTTTTCCGGACAGTGCCAAAAGGCTAATTTTCTCTTAGCGGTCGCAGCAAACGCGAAGGTGTACACACCTTCGCGTTTGGCAGGCGTTTTGCTTGGCAAAACAAGCCTCAATTCGCTATACGGCGGACAGGGTGGGCTGCCGCAGACTGTGTCCCAGTTCAGGCGGCGCTGATTCGGTACGAGCACTCAATCTCCCGTGGATTTGGGCTTGTGCCTGCGCCGGACAAACAATTTGATTGTTTTTCTGGAATTTTGGTCCAGCCGCCGGCCGATATCGCCGGGCCCGGCCGATGGAGGAGATTGACGGTTCATGCGGAGCGCGTCGGGAGGTCCCCGCGTCTTGTTGAGACGGCTCCGCGAGACCATGGCGGAGCAGGTCTCGGCCCAGGAGCGGCTGGACAAGATCGTGGTGCTGATCGCCGCCAACATGGTGGCCGAGGTGTGCTCGGTCTATGTGCTGCGCATCGACAATACGCTCGAGCTCTACGCCACCGAAGGTCTCAACCGCGAGGCGGTGCACCACACCGTGCTCAGCGCCCATGAGGGCCTGGTCGGCCTCGTCGCCAGCGAGGCGACGCCGCTCAATTTGAGCGACGCGCAGAGCCACCCGGCGTTCTCGTTCCGGCCCGAGACCGGCGAAGAAATCTACCATTCCTTCCTCGGCGTGCCGATCCTGCGCGCCGGCAACACGCTCGGCGTGCTGGTGGTGCAGAATCGCGCCAAGCGCAATTATGTCGAGGAGGAGCTCGAGGCGCTCCAGACCACCGCGATGGTGCTGGCCGAGCTGATCGCCTCCGGCGAACTCTCCGCGCTGGCGCAGCCGGGCCAGGAGCCGGCGGCGCGCCATTCGGCGCAGAAAGTCGGTGCCATCCTGTCGGAGGGCATCGCGCTCGGCCATGTCGTGCTGCACGAGCCGCGCGTCGTCATCAAGGACTACATCGCCGAAGACCTGCCGAAGGAGATCAAGCGGCTCGATACTGCGCTCGCCAAGCTGCGTGCCGATCTCGACCGCATGCTGGAGCGCGGCGACGTCGCCGAAGGCGGCGAGCACCGTGAGGTGCTTGAAGCCTATCGCATGTTCGCCAACGACCAGGGCTGGTCGCACAAGCTGCACGAGGCGGTCGCGACCGGCCTCACCGCGGAAGCCGCGGTCGAGCGCGTCCAGTCGGACACCCGCGCGCGCATGCTGCGCTCGACCGACCCCTATTTGCGCGACCGGCTGCACGATCTGGAAGACCTCGGCTACCGCCTGATGCGGCAGCTGGTCGGCCAGGATCATGCGCCCTCGCGCGAGCAGCTGCCCGACAACGCCATCGTCATCGCCCGCGCGATGGGCCCGGCGGCGCTGCTCGACTACGACCGCAAGCGCCTGCGCGGCATCGTGCTGGAGGAAGGCACCGCGAACTCGCACGTCTCGATCGTGGCGCGGGCGCTGGGCATCCCTGCGGTCGGCGAGGTGCCGAACGCGCCTGGAATCGCCGATCCCGGCGACGCCATCATCGTCGACGGCACCTCGGGCTCGATCTATGTGCGCCCGTCGCAGGAGATCGAGGCGGCCTTCGCCGAGCGCGTGCGCTTCCGCGCCCGCCGCCAGGCGCAGTACCTGGCGCTGCGCGACCGGCCCTGCGTCACCAGGGACGGCCAGAAGGTCGAGCTGATGATCAACGCAGGTCTTGCGATCGACCTGCCGCATATCGAGGACACCGGCAGTGCCGGCATCGGCCTGTTCCGCACCGAGCTGCAATTCATGGTCGGTCAGAGCCTGCCGCGCACCAGCGACCAGCTCGCGCTCTATCGCACCGTGCTCGATGCCGCCGGACCTAAGCCCGTCACCTTCCGCACGCTCGATATCGGCGGCGACAAGGCGCTGCCCTATATGGAAGCGGTGATCGAGGAAAACCCCGCGCTCGGCTGGCGCGCGATCCGGCTCGGGCTCGATCGTCCCGGCCTGTTGCGCGGCCAAATCCGCGCGCTGCTGCGCGCCGGCGGCGGCCGCGCGCTGCGCATCATGTTCCCGATGATCTCGGAGGTCGCCGAATTCGACTCGGCCAAGGCGCTGGTCGAGCGCGAGCTCACATACCTCCGCCAGCACGGCCACACGCTGCCTGAACGAATCGACATCGGCACCATGGTCGAGGTGCCCGCCCTGCTCTACCAGCTCGACGAGCTATTGAAGAAGGTCGATTTCATCTCGGTCGGCTCCAACGATCTGTTCCAGTTCCTGTTCGCGGTCGACCGCGGCAACGCCAAGGTCTCCGAGCGCTTCGACACCATGTCGGCGCCGATCATGCGCGCCTTGCGTGACATCGCGCGCAAGGCGCACGCGGCGCAGAAGTCGCTCTCGCTGTGCGGCGAGATGGCCTCCAAGCCGATCGGCGCACTGGCGCTGATTGCGCTGGGCTACCGCTCGCTCTCGCTCTCGGCGACCGCGCTCGGCCCGGTCAAGGCGATGGTGCTCGACCTCGACGCCAAGAAGGCCGAAGCGATGCTGGGCCCTCTGCTGGATGCGCCTGCGGGCAGCGTCTCGATCCGGCAGAAGCTGACGGAATTTGCCGAGGCCGAGGGCCTTGCGTTGTAGCGGGCCTGTCGCCAGCTTCCCGCCGCCCTCGCCTCCTTCCGCACTTTGAGACAGAACCGATGTCGTCACTTCCCGAAGCCAAACTGGACGTCCTGCTCGCGCATCACGCTTCGCTCGAGGCCGAATCGCTCGGACAGCTCGCCTCCGAGCGTTACGTGCAGATCACGCGCGAGCTCGCCGAGCTCACGCCCCTGATCGAGGCGGTGAAGGCCTATCGCGCCGCCGTCAAGGAGCTCGCCGACACCGACGCGTTGATCGCCGATGCCGCCACCGATGCCGAGATGCGCGGCATGGCGGAAGCCGAACGCGACGAGCTCGCGCCGAAAATCGAGGAACTGGTCCAGAAGATCCGCGTCGCGCTCCTGCCCAAGGACGCCATGGACGACCGCAACGTCATGCTGGAAATCCGCGCCGGCACCGGCGGCGACGAGGCTTCGCTGTTCGCCGGCGACCTGTTCCGGATGTACGAGCGCTTCGCCAGCTTGCAGGGCTGGAAGGTCGAGGTGATCTCCGCCAGTGAAGGCACCGTCGGCGGCTACAAGGAAATCATCGCCGAGATCCAGGGCCGCGGCGCATTCTCCAAGCTGAAATTCGAATCTGGCGTGCACCGCGTCCAGCGCGTGCCCGACACCGAGACGCAGGGGCGCATCCACACCTCCGCCGCGACGGTCGCCGTGCTGCCCGAGGTCGAGGACGTCGACGTCGACATCAAGAACGACGACCTGCGCATCGAGACCATGCGCGCAGGGGGCGCCGGTGGCCAGCACGTCAACAAGACGGAATCGGCGATCCGCATCACCCACATCCCGACCGGCATCGTGGTGATGATGCAGGACAGCCGCTCGCAGCACAAGAATCGCGCCTCCGCCATGAACATCCTGCGCTCGCGCATCTATGACGCCGAGCGGCAACGCGTCGAGGCGGCGCGCTCGGCCGAGCGCAAGGAGAAGGTCGGCTCCGGCGACCGCTCCGAGCGCATCCGCACCTACAATTTTCCGCAAGGACGCGTCACCGATCATCGCATCAACCTCACGCTCTACAAGCTGCCGCAGGTGATCGCGGGTGAAGCGCTCGGCGAACTGATCGACGCACTGACGACGGAGCACCAGGCCGCACAGCTCGCTGCGCAAGGCGCGGCGGCCTGAGGCGTGAGCAACCCCTTCACCGGACAATCCATCGAGAGCGCGCGGCGGGCGCTGGCTGCGCAACTGAGATCGGCACGGCTCGACGAAGCCGAGCTCGACGCGCGCATCCTGATCAGTGCGGCACTCGGCCTCGACCTCACCGGCCTGGTCACGCAGGCGGCCCGTCTCCTGACCGCGGCCGAAGCATCGCGGCTCACGCAACATGCACAGCGCCGCATCGCCGGCGAGCCGGTGTCGCGCATTCTCGGGACGCGCGAATTCTGGGGCTTGCCGTTCCGCCTGTCGGAAGCAACCCTGGTGCCGCGCCCCGATACCGAGACCGTGGTCGAGCTTGCGCTCGAGATTCTCCGCGAGCGGGAGGCATCTCACCCGCCGCGGATCGCCGACATCGGCACCGGCTCGGGCGCGATCCTGCTCGCGCTGTTGCACGAAATCCCCGATGCGTTCGGCGTCGGTACCGATCTCAGCCAGAACGCGCTCATGACCGCCAGGGACAATGCCGCGGCGCTGGGACTCGCCGACCGCGCCGCCTTCGTCGCCTGTTCCTACGCCGCGGCGCTCGGTGGCCCGTTCGACCTCATCGTGTCGAATCCGCCCTATATTCCCTCGGCTGAAATTCCGAAATTGAGCGTCGAGGTGCGCGAGCACGACCCGCATCTGGCGCTCGACGGCGGCAATGACGGATACGATGCCTATCGCGCCCTGATCCCGCAGGCGAGCGAGCGGCTCGCCCCCGGCGGCGCCCTGGTCGTCGAGGCCGGACAGGGCCAGGCCCAAAATATTGAAACCTTGATGAGGGCCGCCGCGTTATCGCTGGACAGGTCACCCAAGGCCGACTTGGCGGGCATTCCGCGGGCCGTTTCGGCCCGAAAAATGCCCCCATAAAAGCCGGATTGGCCTGCAAAAACCACTTGGAATATCCCGTGGGAACGACTACGTTCCGGTCAACACATCGGTGCCGGCCCCGTAGACCTACGGGCGAAAGCCGGGCTCTCGGGCGAGAGCTTTACTGATTGAAGGTTCCAAGCCGCAGGTCCTGTTGAGCGCGATGGCCAGTGGAGCTGCGCTGCTCTCTCCGACCGCAAGTGAACGAAAGCCTGATATTGCGCTTGAACACTTACGCAAGAAAGCTGGGCTTGTTTCGGCAGGCGAAATGAATGGGTTCGCTGGCAATGGATGCTGGCGGGTGGGGAACGCGTCTTTGTTGAACGCGACGGTCGACGAACATCGGCAGGGTTGGATCCGCTTTTGCGCGGTGCGCGCAAGACATGTGAGCCACTGTCACCAGGTCACTCCTAGCAATCAGTAATGCGTGCAACCTTTAGGGCTGGAATTAAAGGCAGGACATGAGAAACGGTCAGAACAAGCAGCGGATGCGCAACCGCAACAACAATAACAACAACAACCGGCGCGGCCAGAACCCGATGACCCGGGTCTACGAATCCAACGGACCCGACATCAAGATTCGCGGCACTGCTTCGCACATCGCCGAAAAGTATCTCCAGCTTGCACGTGACGCGCGCTCCTCCGGCGATCCCGTTGCAGCCGAGAACTACTACCAGCACGCCGAGCATTATTTCCGCCTGATCGCGGCGGCTCAGGAGCAGTTCCGTCAGAACCAGCAGCCGCGCGGCGATGAGCCCATCGCCAGCAGCGACGAGGGCGAGGACGACGGTGAGAATTTCTCGGCCTTCGGCCAGGAGCCCGGCTTCGTCCCGCAGCCCCAGCCGCAGCCCTTCATGCGCGACCGCGACGGCCAACGCGATCATCACCAGCGTGATCACCAGCCGCGCGACAACCAGCCGCCCTATCAGCGCGACAATCAGCAGCCGCGCGAGCACCGCGAACGCGATCACCGTCCGCAGCCGCAATATCAGCCGCAACCCGCCAACCAGCCGCAGCCTGTCATCGCCGATGGCGGCGTCGACCGCCTACCCTCCTTCATCACCGGCGCGCAGCCGCAGGTGAACGGCAATCAGGGCGGCTTCGAGGGCGGCGGTGGCGGCGAGCGCTATCCGCGTCGGCGGCGCCGGCCGCATGGCCCGCGCCCGGAGCGTGAAGCCGCTCCGGTTGCTTCCAGCGACGAAGTCGCCCCCGGCGAGTAAGCTCTTCTGACTTTCCGACTCAAATCGTCCCGGCCTCGCCGGGACGATTTGCTTTTGACGCTGTGCGTTGGCCGGACACAGACCCACCTCTCCGGAAGGGAGAGGTGAAGCTAACTGCGCGTCACCGTCGTCGAGGATGGCACCAGCACGGGCTTGGCGAGCGAGGGAATCAGCCGCGCCCGCTCGCGCTTGGCGGGGATCGCGCGGTAGACCTGCTTGGTCGCCTCCACGATGTGGACGCCGGCAAAAGGCAGTGACAGCGCCGCACCGGCACGTTCCCACATCTGGGCCGATTTCAACACCCAGCCGCCGGCATAGGGCGGCATGAACAGCGCCTCGCCCCAGGCGGTCGGCGTGAACCAGGTCTGGCGCAGCAGCTCGGTGATCTGCGAGCGCGAATAGGGCCGGCCATGGCCGAACGGCGTGCTGTCGGTGCGGGTCCACACCCCACGCCGGTTCGGGATCACGGCAATGACGCGCCCAGAGGGCGACAGCACGCGCCACACCTCGCGCAGCAACGCGGCCGGATCGTCCGACATCTCCAGCGCGTGCACCAGGAGAATGCGGTCGACCGCGGCGTCGGGAAGCGGCAGCGAGAACTCATCCACCAGCGAGGCCAGCGCGGGCCGTCCCGTCGGCCATTTCAGGACACCCTGCGCCGCCGGCATGAAGGCGAGGCAGCGCTCGGCGTCCTCGCGGAACAATCCCAGATAGGGTGTGGGATAGCCGACGCCGAGCACGCGCTGGCCCTCGGCGCTGGGCCAGCGCTCCCTGATGCCGCGATTGATCATTTGCCGCGCCACGATGCCGAGGCGGCGGGAGTAGAACTCGCGAAGGTCGACGACGTCGATGGTCATGACCGCAATGTAACATGCGCGAGGGCGCCGCTGCGCGCGGAATATTGCATTGCCTGCGCAACGTTAACGCCATATTTGTCTGGCGGGGCTGAGCGCGATGGAGATGACATGGCCGCCGAAATTCGTACTTTCAACTGTTTAAACGACAATTTCGGTTATCTGATCCACGATGTGGAAACCAAAGCGACGGCCTCGATCGACGCGCCGGAGGCCGGCCCGATCCTCAAGGCCCTGGAGCGCGAGGGCTGGCAGCTCACCGACATCCTGATCACCCATCATCATGGCGATCATGTCGGCGGGGTCGCCGAGCTCAAGCAGAAATACAATTGCCGCGTCGTCGCGCCGCACGACAAGACCACGAAAATCGCCAACGTCGACCAACGCGTCGCCAATGCCGACGTGGTCAAGATCGGCAATCTGCTGGCGCGTGTCGTGGAGACGCCCGGCCACACGCTCGACCACATCTCCTACGTGTTCGACAATGAGAAGACGGTGTTCGCCGCCGACACGCTGTTCTCGATCGGCTGCGGCCGCGTGTTCGAGGGCACCTATCCGATGATGTGGGATTCCCTGCTGAAGCTGCGCGCCCTGCCCGACGACTTCAAGCTCTATTGCGGCCACGAATACACCGCGTCCAACGTCAAGTTCGCGCTCACCATCGAGCCGGACAACGCGGCGCTGCAGGCGCGCGCCGCGGAGGTGACAAAGCTGCGCGCCGAGAACAAGCCGACCATTCCCTCGCTGCTCGGCGAGGAGAAGCGCGCCAACGTGTTCCTGCGCGCCGATGAGCCGGCGGTCGCGGCCAAGCTGCATATGAAGGGCGCGGATCCCGCTGCGGTGTTCGGCGAACTGCGCGAGCGCAAGAATAAATCCTGACGCAAAAGTCCTGAAGCACACATCCCGACGAGGATCGATGCCGACCGCAGCCGAGATCATCGCACGCCTCGAGCTCCGCCCGCATCCGGAAGGCGGACATTATCGCGAGACGTTTCGCGACCAGAGCACGGACGCCAACGGGCGTTCGCGCTCGACGCTGATCTACTTCCTGCTCGCGCGCGGCGAGCGTTCGCACTGGCATCGCGTCGATGCGGTGGAGACGTGGCACTATTACGCCGGCAGCCCCTTGACGCTGCGCATCGCCCATGACGGCTGCTCGCAGCACGAGGTGCGGCTCGGCGCCGACCTCGGCGGCGGTGAGCGGCCGCAGGCGATCGTGCCTGCGCTGGCCTGGCAGATGGCGGAAACCACCGGCGAGTGGACGCTGGTCGGCTGCACCGTGGCGCCCGCATTCGAGTTCGCAGGCTTCGAGCTCGCGCCGTCCGGCTGGGAGCCGTAGCTCCGCTCCAATCATCGCTTCCGCAGCACCATGTCCTTGGCCGCGATCAGGCCGCCCCCGGCAATGAGGATCGCAGCAAGGGCGATGTTGGCGCTGGCCTTGGCGAAACCGGCAGCGATGAGGAATCCCGTCGAGAGCAATGGCGTCGCGTAGGAGGCGGCGCCGAGCACACGGATGTCGCCGCGCTTCATGCCGATGTCCCAGGCGTAGAACGCGGCACCGACCGGGCCGATGCCGAGTGCGATGACCGAGAGCCATTGCACCGTGGTCTCCGGCCAGACCGTGGCTTCAAGCAGGCCATGCATCAGCGCGGCCAATATTGCCGTGGCAAGACAGAAGCCCGCGACCGCATCGGTCGGCACCGCTTTCAACCGGCGCGACAGCACCGAATAGGTCGCCCAGACGAACGCCGCGATGAAGGCCGCGATGAGACCCGGCACAGCTCCAGGCGCAAAACCGCTGGTGTTGCCGGCGAACAGCAGCACCGTGCCGACGAGGCCGAGCACGGCGCCGATGATGTGGTGCGCCGCCAGCCGCTCGCCTGGCAGGAAGGACGAGAACAGCACGATCAAGAGCGGCCACAGGTAATTCAGAAGGCCGGCTTCGGCCGGCGGGGCGAAGCGCAGCGCGAGGAAATACAGCGCGTGATAGCCAAACAGGCCGCCGACGCCGACGATCCAGACGGCGAGCGGTTGCCGCAAGCTTCTCGCCGCCTCGCTCCGCCCGATCCAGGTGAGCAGGCCGACGACACCGCCGATCGCGAAGGTCATCGCAGCGAGCTGAAACGCCGGGATCTTTCCGGTCGCCACCGTCATCACCGACAGCAGCGACCACATCAGGATCGCGGTCAGACCGATCAGCGTGGCAGTGCGGGGAGTCATTGGCCCAATGTTTCCGTCATGGCGGGGCTTGTCCCGGCCATCCACGTTCTTCCGTGGCGACGGCTGTTGTAAGGCCGTGGATGCCCGGGACAAGCCCGGGCATGACGATGTGGACAATATCAGCCTGCGTGATGCGATCGCATCACACCATGTACTGGCCGCCGTTGACCGACAGCGTCGAGCCGGTGATGGCGCCGGCCTCATCCGCGGCGAGGAACACGACGGCACGCGCGATCTCTTCGGGCTCGCCGAGACGGCCGATCGGAATCAGCGGCAGGATCGCCTTCTCCAGCACGTCCTTCGGCACTGCCTGCACCATCTCGGTATTGATGTAGCCGGGACAGATCGCATTCACGGTGATGCCGCCCTTGGCGTTCTCCAGCGCCAGGGCCTTGGTGAAACCGATCTCGCCGGCTTTCGCTGCGGAGTAGTTGACCTGTCCGAACTGCCCCTTCTGGCCGTTGATCGAGGAAATGTTGATGATGCGACCGAACTTGCGCCCGCGCATGCCTTCGATCACCTGGCGCGTCATGTTGAACAGCGAGCCCAGATTGGTGTTGATGACGGCGTTCCACTGCTCAAGCGTCATCTTGTGGAAGGCACCGTCCCTGGTGATGCCGGCATTGTTGACCAGCACGTCGACCGGACCGACCTCGGCCTCGACCTTCTTCACGCCCTCGGCGCAGGCCTCGAAACTGCTGACGTCCCACTTGTAGACGGCGATGCCGGTCTCGGCCTTGAATTTCTCCGCGGCAGCGTCGTTGCCGGCATAGCTCGCCGCAACCTTGTAGCCGGCGGCCTTCAGCGCCTTGCTGATCGCAGCACCGATGCCCCGCGTACCACCCGTCACCAATGCAACACGTGCCATGTCGTATTCCTTCCCTCTTCCTTGGACGCTTCGGACTTTTCTGACGTGATCGCTTTTTAGCTACGGATTATGCGGTTGGTTTGACGGACATCAAGAACAAAACGCCCGGCATCGAGCCGGGCGTTTTTCTTTAGTCGAGGCTTGTCGGGTTGCGAAGGATATTTGATTTGCAACCGCTGCCTTTTTAGTCGCGTGCAACGCACGCGCTGACGTGTGCGGCGCACCCGTCAGCTGCGCGTAAGATCAGTCGCGCGCCACACACATGGCGATGCCCATGCCGCCGCCGATGCACAGCGTGGCCAAGCCCTTCTTCGAATCGCGCTTCTGCATTTCGTGCAGCAGCGTCACCAGCACGCGTGCGCCGGACGCGCCGACCGGATGGCCGATCGCGATCGCACCGCCGTTGACGTTGACCTTGGAGGTATCCCAGCCGAGGTCCTTGTTGACCGCGCAGGCCTGTGCCGCGAAGGCTTCGTTGGCCTCGATCAAATCGAGATCGCCGACGCTCCAGCCGGCCTTCTTCAGCGCGGCGCGCGAGGCCGGGATCGGGCCCGAGCCCATGATCTTCGGATCGACGCCGGCCTGCGCCCAGGACACGATCCGCGCCAGCGGCTTCTTGCCTTCCTTGGCGGCCTGCTTGGCGGTCATCAGCACCACGGCGGCAGCGCCGTCGTTGATGCCCGAGGCCGAGCCCGCGGTCACCGTGCCATCCTTCTCGAAGGCGGGCTTGAGCTTGGCCATCGCGTCGAGCGTGGCGCCATGGCGCGGATATTCGTCGGCGCTGACGACGACGTCGCCCTTGCGGGTCTTGATGGTGACGGGGACGATCTCGTCGTTGAACTTGCCGGCCTTCTGCGCCGCCTCGGCCTTCTGCTGCGAGGCCACGGCGAACTCGTCCTGCTGGGCACGGGTGATCTGCCATTGCCGCGCGACGTTCTCGGCGGTGTTGCCCATGTGGTAGCCGTTGAAGGCATCCCACAGGCCGTCCTTGATCATGGTGTCGACCAGCTCCAGGCCGCCCATCTTCACGCCGCCGCGCAGATGCTGGGCGTGCGGGGCCATGCTCATCGATTCCTGCCCGCCGGCGACCACGATCTCGGAATCGCCGTTGAGCAGCGCCTGGTAGCCGAGCGCAACCGTGCGCAGGCCCGAGCCGCACAGCTGATTGACGCCCCAAGCCGGGCTCTCCACCGGAATGCCGGCGCCGATCGACGCCTGGCGGGCCGGGTTCTGGCCTTGGGCGGCGGTCAGGATCTGACCCATGATCACTTCGGAGACCCGGCCGGGCTCGATGCCGGCGCGCTCCAGCGCGGCCTTGATGGCGACGGCGCCAAGGTCATGGGCGGGTAGCATCGCGAACGCTCCGTTGAAGCTTCCGACCGGGGTGCGGGCGGCGCTGACGATGACGACATCGTCTGACATGGGCATCTCCTGGGGCTTGAGTTCTTGTGAAGGGGGCAGGCGGGCTGGAAAGCGAACGCCAGTCTCGTCAGCCATCCTGTTAACGTCGTTGAGGCATGTCAATCGGCGGGGCACCGAATTCATACCGCAGCGCATTCAAAATAGCGTTCTTGGCGTTTTCGCAAGCAGGATTTTGCTCTGCAATTAACCGTGCCGCACAAAACGGTAGCGTGAGCCCTTTGAAAATGCTTATTTTGTTGCGTTGCGTACTCTTCCCGCCCTGCGGCATTGCCCGACAGGTTCCCGTTCTCCGCGTTTGCAAGTGAGAGCCCATGGCGAAATCAGACCAACCCACCACAATCAAGAAATACGCGAACCGCCGGCTCTATAACACCGGAACGAGCACCTATGTGACGCTCGAAGACCTCGCCGCGATGGTCAAGGACGGCGAAGACTTCCTGGTCTATGACGCCAAGACCGGCGACGACATCACCCGCTCCGTGCTCGCCCAGATCATCTTCGAGCAGGAGAACAAGGCCGGCCAGAACCTGTTGCCGACCACCTTCCTTCGCCAGCTGATCCGCTTCTATGGCGACAGCATGCAGATGGTGGTGCCGAAATATCTGGAGCAGTCGATCGCAACCCTGACCCAGGAGCAGGAGAAGTTCCGCAAGCAGATCGCCAATACGCTGTCCGGCACTCCTTTTGCTCCGTTGGAAGAGCAAGTCCGCCGCAACATGGAGCTGTTCCAGCAGACCTTCTCGATGTTCAAGCCGTTCGCTGCGCCCCGTCCGGCGGCAAGCCCTGAGCCGGAGCCCGATGCGAATGCCGAGGCGCCGAAGGACAGCAACATCGACGAGCTGCGCCAGCAGATGAAGGAAATGCAGGAGCGCCTCGAGCGGATGTCGAAGAAGGACGAATAGTCTTTCGTTCGCGCCGGCCCCTGTACGCGGGAGGGCGAGCCACGTCTGACCGAAGCAACCATTGGGACCATGTCTACGCCACCAAGGGCGAGGCCGAGGTCAGCTGGTATCAGGATAGCCCCGCGATCTCGCTCGCGATGATTCGCGCAGCCGGCTCCGATCGCGACACGACCATCATCGATGTCGGCGGCGGCGCATCGCGCCTGGTCGATGCGCTGTTGCAGGACGGCTATCGCGACATCGCCGTGCTGGATCTTTCTGCCAATGCGCTCGCGGCGGCGAAGAAGCGCATCGGTCCGGCCGCTTCGACGGTCGACTGGATCGTTGCCGATGCCACGATGTGGCGTCCGACCAGGACCTACGATGTCTGGCACGATCGCGCAGCGTTTCACTTCCTGACTGACCCGCGCGACAGGGTCGCTTACGTGGAGCGCCTGCGGTCGGCGGTCAGACCTGGCGGCCACGTCATCATTGCGACGTTTGCACCCGATGGTCCCGAGAAATGCAGCGGCCTGCCGGTGCAGCGCCACGACAGCGCGAGCCTTGCGGCGGAGCTCGGGCCGGAATTTAAACTGGTCGAGACGCGCAGCGAGACGCACCACACGCCGTGGCATTCGACGCAGGCGTTTCAGTTCAGCCGGTTTCGGCGGCAGAAATAGTTCTCGTCATGGCCGGGCTTGACCCGGCCATCCACGTCTTGACGCGCGACGCGAAGAACGTGGATCCCCGGGACAAGCCCGGGCATGACGACAGAGACTCCGGATCAAGCCGCCATCTTCACGGCATGCGCAAAGTCCCAGTAGAGCTTGCGCGCCTTGGCGTAGAACGGGCCCGGCTTCAGCTCGCGCTCGTCGATGCGGATCACGGGCGCGACCTTGGCGAAATTGCCGGTCGAAAAGATCTCGTCGGCGGTCAGGAAATCGGCGTAGCGCAGCGTCTTCTCGACCACGGTGACGCCGTCGGCGCGAAGCAGGCTGATGACGCGCTGGCGCGTGATGCCGTTGAGGAAGGTGCCGTTCGGCACCGGCGTGAACACCACGCCATCCCTGGCCATGAACACGTTGGAATTGCCGAACTCGGCGACGTTGCCGAGCATGTCGAGCATCAGCGCGTTCTGGAAGCCGCGCGACGCAGCTTCGGCGAGTGCGCGCGAATTGTTCGGGTAGAGGCAGGCGGCCTTGGCTTCGACCGGCGCGCATTCGGCCGTTGGCCTACGAAACGGCGACAAGGTGATCGCGTTGCCGACGGGCTTTGGCATCGGCGCTTCGTAGATGCACAGGCACCAATTGGTGGTCTCGCGGTCGAACAGCACGCCGCCGCCGCTTCCGTTCTGCGCCCAGTACATCGGACGGATATAGAGCTCGGCATTTCCGGCAAAGCGCGCGATGCCTTCGTTCGCGAGCGACAGCCAAGTGTCGGTATCGACCAGCGGCTTCAGGCCGAAACTGATCGCGGATTGATTGGCGCGGGCGACGTGACGGTCGAGATCCGGTGCGACGCCCTCGAAAGCGCGAGCGCCGTCGAACACGATCGAGCCGAGCCAGGCCGCATGGGTGCGCGGCCCCATGATCGGCACGTTGCCCTCGTGCCATTTGCCCTCGAAGAAGGTCCAGCTCGGCGAGTAGTCGATGGGCTTCTTGATCTCGGCCATGACCGGCCTCCTTTTCGAACGATCCGGCACTATTGTCCCAATTTCTAAACGATTTGCTGCGAGGAAATGGTGAGTTACCCTCTCCCCTTGTGGGAGAGGGTGGCTCGCCGCGTAGCGGCGAGACGGGTGAGGGGTATCCATCCGCGAACTCACCTGCGGAGAAAACCCCTCATCCGGCGCTGCGCGCCACCTTCTCCCACAAGGGGAGAAGGAAGAATCCATGCCGCTGGATCCGCTCGCAAAGCGTTTGTTGACCATGATGGCTGCGGCTGCGCCGCAGGCGCGGAGCCGCCCGAGTGTGGAGGTGCGGCGGCAATCGCTGGCAAAGCTGATGCAGTTCGCCCGGGCCGAGGCGCCGGATGTGACGACCTCCGACGGCAGGCTGCCCGGTCCCGGCGGCGAGCTGCCCTATCGCCTGTACGCGCCGGCAGGCACTGAAGCGCCCGCACCGGGCTTCGTGTTCTTTCATGGCGGCGGGCTCGTCGCCGGCAGCATTGCGACGCACGAGCGCATCGCCGCGGCGCTGGCGCATGCCACCGGCTGCCGCCTCGTGTCGGTCGATTACCGGCTCGCGCCGGAGCACAGATTCCCCGCCGCGGTCGACGACGCGATCGCCGCCACCGAATGGGTGGCGCGCGAGGCGGCATCGCTCGGCATCGACGCGGACCGCCTTGTGGTCGGCGGCGATTCCGCCGGCGCCACACTCGCGGCGATCGTGTGCCAGAATGCGGCGCAGACCGCTGGCCTCTCCATCGCCGCGCAGTGCCTGATCTGCCCGGTGCTGGATTTCGAGGAAACCTCGCCTTCGCGCGAAGCCTTTGCCGAGGGCCATCTGATCGATCGCGCCACGATCGAAGCCGATCTTTCCGATTATCTGCCTGACGGCATCGATACCGCCGATCCCCGCGTCTCTCCCTTGCGCGCAACACGCCTCACGGGCCTGCCGACCGCAATCATCCACACCGCCGAATATGACCCGATGCGTGACGAGGGCAATGCCTATGCCCGCAAGCTGCTCGCCGCGGGGGTCGCGGTCGAGCATGTCTGCCACGATGGCATGGTTCACAATTTCCACGCCATGGGCGCAATCCTGCCGCAGGCACAGCTCGTGCTGTCGCAAATCGGCGAACAGGTGCGGCGCGCGGTGAAGACCTGACAGCGTCAATCATACGCGCGCGCCGATCACCGCGCGCGCCGCCGCGACATATTCCGGCCAGTGCGCTTCCGCATAATGCTCCGCCTGCCATGCGCAGGTGCTGTCGGGCGCATGCGCCGCCGCAATCGTGCGCGCGAAACGTTCCTCCGCAACCGTCGCCTTGCCGGGCTCGGCTGTGGGTGCAGCAGCCACCGCAGCACCGGGAGTAACGGCAAGCCCCGCCAGACCGGTGAGCAGGATGCGGCGTGACGTGTTCATGGCTGTCTCCTCCATTCTTCGGCCTGCACTGTGGCGGGCGAGTGTGTCAGTGCGATCACGCCAGGGTAACCGCGCACATCCGCGCCGTCCATCGCTTGCGGATAGCGCTTGACCAAGCGAGCGATCACGTTCCATCTAACAACGGTTCCACCTTCAGATCGCCACGCGTCGGATCGTCACGTGCCTTTTCGCAGCCAATCCCGTCGTGCGTTGCGCGCTGCCGCAGCGGGACTCCTGTGTCTGGCGGTCCCCGCCGGCGGCGCCTTCGCTGCCGACGATGAGGAGGAAAAGCCGGCGGTCCCGAACATCTATCTCGATCTCCGCACCATCTATGCGACGATCCCCGCTGGCACGCTCGCGCTCGGCTTCGGCAACACCTCTCTGTCAGCCGCATTCCAAGCCCTGGCGGCGCAACGAGGCACGTCGCTGCCGAATGGACTGCCGGCCGCGAAATCGATTGCGATCGACCTGCCGCTGACCGTCGACGTCAGCGACCGCGTTTCGCTCTACGGCGGCGTATCCGGCACGACGACGGATATCGGCGGCGGCTGGTCGTCCTTCGACATCACGAGCTGGAACATCGGCGTGCAGGCCGATCTCTACCAGCAGAATGGCGGGAAGATCCCGACCATCACGCTGCAATCGACCCTGACGCAGTCGGTGCCCAACGAGCAGGGCATGACGAATTCCTTCAACAACATCGTGGAATTCGACTACGCGGTCGACGAGGACGAGACACGGGGCTGGCTCGCCGGCCTGCAATACACCACCGTCACCATCGCCAGCCCGTTCGCCACGATCCGGCCGAACACGATCCTCTATGCCGGCGGCTACTATCAATGGCCGAGCAACTGGAAGTTCACCGGGCGCCTCGGCATGCAGTCGTTCGGCGGCGCGCTGCTCGCGGGCCGGACGCTCGCGGAATCCTTCACCCAGCCGGTCCTGCGGCTCGACCTCGATCGCATGGACGACAACGACAACCGCCTGTTCGGCATCACCGCGCAGATCGCCTGGATGCCGAAGCCGTCCTATCAGGTCACGTTGCGCACACCGCTCTACGCCGTGCGCAACTAGGCAGGCACCGGCACGTCGAAGGTGTTGAGCGTGACCGAGACCATGCAGTAGACGCCGACGAGATAGGACAGCTCGGCCGCGCCGTGCTCGCCGAATTCCTTCACCGCCGCACGCCAAGTCAGCTCCGGCAGCACGCCGCCGCTGACCAGTGCCGAAGCCATGTCGTAGGCGACGGCTTCCTGCTTGGTGAGGTCCACCGGCCGCTGGCCGGCAACGATGGTCGCGAGCTTCTCGTCGGAGAGGCCACGCTGCTCGGCCACCAGCACATGAGCGTAGAGCTCGTAACCGGAGCGGAAATGCGAGCCGGTGACGAGGATCGCGACCTCGCGTACGGCCGCGGGCAGCAGCGGGTTCGACGCAATCGCCTTGACCAGCTCCCACACCGGCTTGCCGAAGCGCGGCTCGCGAATCCAGGGATTCCAGGGCCCGAGCAGCGCGCCGTCCTCGCGCATGTTCACAAAACCCTTGAAGTGGTCCTTCATGCCGGCCCGCATGTCGTCATAGAGCGGCTTCTGTTCGTCGGTTAGCTCTTTCGGATCGAGAATGGGAAGGCGCACGGTAGGGTCTCCTCGTTGAGAAGACGCAACCGTCACCTGCATGCCTGCGCAAGGCAAGTGAAGTTGCCGTGACGACCGTGCGATTTCGCAAATGCCAGGCAGATCTCGCTATGACGCCGTGGGGTTTTGCAGGCTTTGAGGATTGACCACGTCGTCGACGTCCAGCGCCAGTGGCTCACCTGTGGCGAGGAACGACGACAGCGCCGCCTCGAACGGCGCCGGATCGAGGCCGCGCGCGGCGAGCCAAGCGGGCTCGTAATAGGTCTGCCGGTAGCGCTCGCCGGAATCGCAGATCAGCGTCACCAACAATCCCGTGACGCTCGCCTGGCGCATCTCCGAGGCGAGCCGGCACAGCGCCAGGAAGTTGGTGCCGGTGGAGCCGCCGACCGCACGGCGCAGCCGTCGCGACAGCACGTTCATCGCCGCGACCGTTGCCGCATCCGGGATCTTCATCATGCGATCGACCACGCCGGGCACGAAGGACGGCTCGCAGCGGGGGCGACCGACGCCCTCGATCAGCGACGGGCGGTCGCAAACACGGGAGCGATCCAGCGTGCGGAAGCAATCGAAGAACGCGGAATGCTCGACATCGGCGACGCACAGCCGGGTCGGATATTGCCGATACCGCAGATAACGTCCGATGGTGGCCGACGTGCCGCCGGTGCCGGCGCCCATCACGATCCAGTCCGGAATCGGCCGCGGCTCGCCCTGCAACTGCGTGAAGATGGACTCGGCGATGTTGTTGTTGCCGCGCCAGTCGGTGGCCCGCTCGGCAAAGGTGAACTGATCCATGTAGTGGCCGTCCAGCCGGGCGGCGAGTGCCGCGGCTTCCGCATAGAGCGCGCGGCCGTCGTCGATCAAATGGCAATTGCCGCCATAATGCTCGATCGCGGCGATCTTCTCCGCCGAGGTCGTGCGCGGCATCACGGCGTAGAAGGGCACGCCGATCATCTCAGCGAAATAGGCCTCCGACACCGCGGTTGATCCCGACGAGGCCTCGACCACGGGCGTGCCTTCGCGGATGTGGCCGTTGCAGAGCGCATAGAGGAACAGCGAGCGCGCGAGGCGATGCTTCAGGCTGCCGGTCGGATGCGTGGACTCATCCTTCAGATAGATGTCGATGCCCGATAGCGCCGGCACGATCAGCCGGATCAGATGCGTGTCGGCGGTGCGGCACTGGTCGGCCTCGATCGCGGCCACGGCCTCGTCGACCCAGCCGCGCCGATAGGCCGGCCCGGCCGGATTGTGCTGGCGGAAGGGGAATGTCTGCATCGGGCGAATCTCTCATGATGCGGATAGCGCATCAATAGCTGCGCCTAAAATTCCAGCGGCGCGTTGTCGACGACTTCCTTCATCACGAAGAAGGTCCGGGTCTGGCGCACGCCGGGGAGCGCGATCAGCTGCTCGCCGTGGATGCGATTGAAATCCTCCATGTCGCCGACGCGGATCTTGAGGAAGTAATCGAAATCGCCGGCGACGAGGTGGCAGTCGAGCACGAACTTCAGCTTTGCAACGGCCTGCTCGAAGGTGGCAAAGCTCTCTGGCGTCGAGCGGTCGAGCACGACGCCGACCATCACCAGCGTGCCCTTGGCCACCTTCTTCGGCGCGACCATGGCGCGGACAGTGGCGATGAAGCCGTCCTCGAACAGGCGCTGGGTGCGACGGTGGCAGGTGGCGGGGCTGATCGCGACCGTTTCGGCCAGCTCGGCGTTGCTGAGCCGACCGTTATTCTGAAGCAATCTCAATATCTTGAGGTCGGTGCGGTCGAGTCGGGCAGCCATGAAAGAAACTTCCGAAAATAGGTGCTGTTCTGGAAGGAATGTTAGCAATTATCACAACTTTCGCAAGAAGCCGTGCAACATGGCCGCAATATTCGAGAGCACATTTTCCCGACGTGATGCTAGGGAGCCGCCAACACCAACGCCAATCGAGATGACCCATGAAGCTGGACAAATTTCCGCGCTATCCTTTGACCTTCGGCCCGACGCCCATCGAGAAGCTGGAGCGCTTGTCAAAACATCTCGGCGGCCAAGTCGAGGTCTATGCCAAGCGCGAGGACTGCAATTCCGGCCTCGCCTATGGCGGCAACAAGCTGCGCAAGCTCGAATACATTATCCCCGATGCGATCGCCTCCAATGCCGATACGCTGGTCTCGATCGGCGGCGTGCAATCCAACCACACCCGCATGATCGCGGCCGTCGCGGCCAAGCTCGGCATGAAATGCCGCCTGGTGCAGGAAGCCTGGGTGCCGCACGAAGACGCAGTCTATGATCGCGTCGGCAACATCATGCTCTCGCGCATCATGGGCGCCGACGTGCGCCTGGTCGACGACGGCTTCGATATCGGCATCCGCAAGAGCTGGGAGCAGGCGATCGAGGAAGTGAAGGCCGCGGGCGGCAAGCCCTACGCTATTCCCGCCGGTGCCTCCGTGCATAAGTTCGGCGGCCTTGGCTATGTCGGCTTTGCCGAGGAGGTGCGCAAGCAGGAAGCCGAGCTCGGCTTCAAGTTCGACTACATCGTCGTCTGCACCGTCACCGGCTCTACCCATGCCGGCATGCTGGTCGGGTTTGCGGCGGACGGCCGTGCGCGAAAGGTGATCGGCATCGATGCCTCCTTCACGCCCGCCCAGACCAAGGCCCAGGTGCTCGAGATCGCGCAGAACACGGCAAAGCTCGTCGAGCTCGGCAAGGACCTCGTCACTGACGACGTCGTGCTGATCGAGGACTACGCCTATCCCGCCTATGGCGTGCCATCGGAGGAGACCAAGGAGGCGATCCGCCTCACCGCGCGCCTCGAAGGTATGATCACCGACCCCGTCTACGAGGGCAAGTCGATGCAGGGCCTGATCGATCTCGCCCAGAAGGGCTATTTCGAGAAGGGCGCGAAGATCCTCTACGCCCATCTCGGCGGCGCGCCGGCGCTGAACGGGTATGCGTATGCGTTCAGGAATGGGTGAGTGAGAGCGTAGCGCTCGCGCGTCATGCATCACTGTCGTCCCGGGGCGCGACGAAGTCGCGAGCCCGGGACCCATACGCCGCAGCAATCGTTTTGCGAGGACTGGCAGTTGCCAGCCTGCCGTCATCACACCGGCCTGTGGTTATGGATCCCGGATCTGCGCTTCGCTTGTCCGGGATGACAGGGGAGTTTTTGGCTCGCCCTACCTCGTCCTCACGATCTGCAGCAGCTCGTCGCCGTAGTGCTCGAGCTTCTTGTCGCCGATCCCCGGCACGTTGCGCAGCTCGTCCAGCGTGGTCGGCCAGGCCCGGACGATGCCGTCGATGGTGGCATCGTGCAACACCACATAGGCCGGCACGCCGCGTTCGCGCGCGACCTCTGACCGCCAGGCGCGCAGGCGCGCGCGCAATTCGGGATCGACGTCGCCTTGCGGCGCGCTCGCCGCGGGCGCGAGGTCACCGCGGCGTGACGTGGCCCGGCTGGCGCGAACCCGCGTGCCGGGCGCCTCCTCGCGCAGCCAGACCTCGGTCTCGCCGCGCAGCACGCCGCGCGAAGACTCCGTCAGCTTGAGCGCGCCGTAGGCTTCGCTGTCGCTGCGCAAATGGCCCGTCGCCACCAATTGCCGCAGCACCGTGCGCCACTGCTTCTCGTTGAGCTCGCGGCCAATGCCGAACACCGACAGCTTGTCGTGACCGAACTGTGTGACCTTCTCGGTCAGTCGTCCGACCAGCACGTCGATCAAATGCATGGCGCCGAAACGCTGCTCGGTGCGATAGACGCAGGACAGCAGCTTCTGCGCCAGCACCTTGCCGTCGCGCATCTTCGGCGGCGTCAGGCAATTGTCGCAATTGCCGCAGTTCTCGCCCATCACGATCTCGCCGAAATAGGCGAGCAGGCGCCGGCGTCGGCAATGCGGCGTCTCGGCGAGGCCGACCAGCGCATCGAGCTTGCCGATCGAGACCCGCTTGAAATCCTCCGATCCGGCCGATTCGTCGATCATGCGGCGCTGCTGCACGATGTCGGAGAGGCCGTAGGTCATCCACGCCGCCGACGGCTTGCCGTCACGGCCGGCGCGTCCGGTCTCCTGGTAATAGGCCTCGATGCTCTTGGGCAGGTCGAGATGGGCGACGAAGCGCACGTCGGGCTTGTCGATGCCCATGCCGAAGGCGATGGTCGCGACGATGACGATGCCGTCCTCGTTGAGGAAGCGATCCTGGTTGCGCGACCGCACCGCCCCGTCGAGCCCGGCGTGGTAGGGCAGCGCCGCAATGCCGGCCTCGGCAAGCGCGGCGGCGACCTCCTCGACGCGGTTGCGCGACAGGCAATAGACCACGCCGGCATCGCCCATGTGGCGCTCCCGGATGAATTCTTTCAGCTGCGACACCGCATTGCGCTTGTCGACGATCTCATAGCGGATGTTGGGCCGGTCGAAGCTGGAGACGAACTGCGGCGCGCCCGTCAGCTGAAGCCACGCGACGATCTCCTTGCGCGTCAGCTCGTCGGCGGTCGCGGTCAGCGCGATCCGCGGCACGTTGGGAAAGCGCTCGGCGATGACGGAAAGGCCGACATATTCGGGCCGGAAATCGTGGCCCCATTGCGAGACGCAATGCGCCTCGTCGATCGCGAACAGCGCCACTTTCGCCTGCGCCAGCAGCGACAGGCAGCGCGGCGTGACCAGCCGTTCCGGCGCGACATAGAGCAGGTCGAGATCGCCGGCGAGCAGGCGGCGTTCGATGTCGGACGCCTCCTGCGGCGTCAGCGACGAGTTCAGCGCGGCGGCATTGACACCGGCCTCGATCAGGCCGGCGACCTGGTCGCGCATCAAGGCGATCAACGGCGAGACCACGATGCCGCAGCCTTCGCGCAGCAAGGATGGAAGCTGATAGCACAGCGACTTGCCGCCGCCGGTCGGCATCAAGACCAGGCAATTGCCGCCGTCGGTGACATGGCGGACGATCTCGCCCTGCGCGCCGCGGAATCCCGGCAGGCCGAACACCGAATGCAGCACCGACAGCGCGTCGCGGCCGTTGGCCGGCGCAGGCAGTGGGGCGTTGGAGGGAGCGGACATGGGCGGAGCAGATCAGGCCGTGGGATTCGTCACAAGGCCAGTCGCATGCTGGTGTGGCTGTGGCAAGACTGTTTGGAGGCGAGGCACGACTCTTCCCTCTCCCCTTGTGGGAGAGGGTGCCTCGCGAAGCGAGGTGGGTGAGGGGTTCTACCCGCGAACGCAGATATGAGCTTGTGGAGACATACCCCTCATCCGGCGCTTCGCGCCACCTTCTCCCACAAGGGGAGAAGGGAAGAAGAGGCTACGCCCCGATCCGTCGCAGCGCTTCTGCGACGGTCACGATCGGCATGTTGCGCTTGGCGGCGGCTTGGAGCGCATGACGCATCAAATGCGGCGTGCAGCCATAGGGGCTCGGCCTGTCGCTGACGTCGTGGCCGTAGAAGATCAGCCAGCCGCCACTCGCGACCGCCTCGTCGAAATAGCGATCGACCCCGGCCTCGTCGATCTCGCAATCGACCAAGGGCGAGGCGCGCAGGAATTGGAGGTCGATGACGCCGCTGTTGACGCCGGGAAGAATGCCGCGCGCGGAACGGAAGGCCTTTGTCAGCTGCGGCTTGCGCCACACCGAGGCGATGCCATAGGGATAGGCGAAATTCTCCAGCGTGATCGAGCCATCGATGCCGCGGAGATGGCTGCGGTTTCGTTCGATCTCGCGCGCCATGGCGGCTTCGTCGAGCGTCGCCGAGCTCTGATGCGAGAAGGTGTGGCAGGCGATCTCGTGCCCGGCGCGGTGAAGCCGGACGATCGCATCATCCGAGAGGCCGTGCCAATGCTCCGACGGCCGACCGATCAGGCTGCCGGCGAGGTAATAGGTGCCGCGGCCGCCATGCCGCTCCAGTAGCTCGGCGCCCTCGCCCGCGGCGCTATCGGGGGCATCGTCGAACGTGAAGCTCACCATCGCCGCATGCGCGGCCAGCCGGTGCGGCGCGGCGCGGAAATGCCGGGCCAACCGATTGCTCACGCGTCCCTGGAGTGCCGACCACACGACTGCGTTTCCTGTGATGCCTTCTTGCTCTACTGAAACATTCGTGCGCAGGTCGAGACAAGCCTAACGCCCGGGTAATCCTAACGCCGAACCAAGAGCGCTTCGGCTAGCGCACCGACATCGACGCGTCGGCGTCCGCGCCGAGATAACGCAACCAATTGCGGAAGAGCACCGCCGCCGCGTCGCCAGCGCCGATATCGGCGCGCAGGTTCAGCGCGGGCAGCTCGTTGCTGAGCGCCGGATGGCGCTGGTGCGCCGCCTTCTTCTCGAACCGAGCCAGCTTCTCTTCAGTCGCTGCGTCAAAATAACTCACCGGCAGGCGCGGATAGGTCTCCCGCTCCCGCGCGAGATAGCGGCCGATGTCACGCAGATATTCGCGCTGCAGCGACAGCGCGTCATATTCGGGGTGACCCTGGAAGAACACGAAGCGGCTGGCATATTGGCGAACGAAGACGTCGACGCCAGCCTCCTGTGAGCGTGTCAGCACCTGATAACCGGCGTGCACGAGGTCGCTCTCGGCGATCTCGTTCAGACGTGAATGCGAGACCTTGAGCGGCGCAGACGCAGCGCGGGTCAGCGAATCGTCTGCGGCGATCTCGCAATCGAAAATGCCGTGACATTTGGCCGGCAGCCGCCGCCGTTCAATATTGTCGAGATGCAGCACCGCGGCATGCGCGGCAAGGCACGACCAGATCGTCGAACGCGTGTTGGCCTTGGCCCAGTCGATCAGGTTGGTGAGGTCGCGCCAGTACGGCTCCCCGTCGAGCTCGGGCGCGATCGGCTCTGCGCCCGTCACGATCAGCCCATCGAACTTGCCGCGCTCGAGATCGGAAAGGTTGGAATACTCGCTCTCGACATGCCATTTCGCTTCCGGCGACCGCTTCACGCTGGGAAGCGAGAAGCAGTGGAAGCGGATACGGCGCGAGCCCGCCGCGGCCTGAAGCAGCTTCATGAACTGCCGCTCGGTCGCCTTCAACGCGGCATCCGGCATGTTGTTGACGAGGCCGATGGTGAGCTCGGCGCCAGCATCGCGCGCGAGATCGTGCGCGGCCGGCACCAGCGTCGGGCCCGCGATGACCTGATCCTTGTCGATCAAGATCGTCATGGCCGGCGCCGCCTACTCCGCGGCCTCGCGGCGCGCCGACGGGCAGGCATTTTCCAGCGCCTGGTCGATGTCCTCGATGATATCAGAGACATGCTCGATGCCGATCGACAGACGGATCGTCTCCGGCAGCACGCCGGCGGCGCGCTGCTGCTCCGCCGACATCTGGCGATGGGTGGTCGATGCCGGATGGCAGGCGAGCGACTTGGCATCGCCGATATTGACGAGCCGCGTGATCAGCTTCAGCGCATCGTAAAACGTCTTGCCGGCCTCCATGCCGCCCTTGATGCCGAAGGTGAACAGCGAGGAGGCGTTGCCGTTCAGGTACTTCTGCACCAGGGGATAATAGGGGCTGTCCGGGAAGCCGGTGTAATTGACCCAGGCCACGCGCGGATCGCCGCGCAGGAATTCGGCGACCTTGCGGGCGTTCTCGACATGGCGCTCCATGCGCAGCGCCACGGTCTCGATGCCCTGAAGCAGCAGGAAGGCGTTGAACGGCGACAGCACCGAGCCCATGGTGCGCTGATAGACGCTGCGCGCGCGCTCGATATAGGCGGTCTTGCCGAAGCGCTCGGCATAGACCAGGCCGTGATAGGAGGCGTCGGGCTTGTTGTAGGCCGGGAAGCGATCGGCGTGCTCGGCCCAGGGAAAGTTTCCGGAATCGACGATGGCGCCGCCGAGCGTGGTGCCGTGACCGCCCAAGAACTTGGTCAGCGAATGCACCGCGATGTCGGCGCCGTAGTCGAACGGCTTGAAGAGGATCGGGGTTGCAACGGTGTTGTCGACGATCAGCGGCACGCCATGCGCGTGCGCGACCTTCGCCAGCGCCTCGATGTCGCAGACATTGCCGGCGGGATTGCCGATGGTCTCGGCGAACACCGCACGGGTGTTCTCGTCGATCAGCTTCTCGACCGCCTCGGGCTTGTCGCTCTCGGCGAAACGGCCGGTGATGCCCTGGCGCGGCAGGATGTGGGAGAGCAGCGTATGCGTGGTGCCGTAGAGCTGCGGCACGGAGACGATGTTGCCGCCGTGATCGGCGACATTGACGAAGGCGAAATGCAGCGCTGCCTGCCCGGTCGCGACCGCGAGCGCGCCGACGCCGCCTTCGAGCTGGGCGATGCGTTTCTCCAGCACTGCGCTGGTCGGATTGGCGATGCGGCTGTAACGAAAGCCTTCGGTCTCCAGATTGAACAGGGCGGCGCCATGATCGGCGCTGTCGAAGGCGTAGGCCGCGGTCTGGTAGATCGGCACGGCCACTGCGTGCGTGGTGGCTTCAGGCTCGTAGCCGGCGTGAATAGCGATCGTCTCGTTGCGCATCGTGCCACCTCCGCGTGGAGCGGGCCGCACTTATTGGCCTAGAATGAGGCATGTGCGTTGTCCGCCGCTCCTCTGTTAGAGGCGGGTGGTAAAGCGGACAATAATTCGCTTAGAGATCGAGGAAGTAACCCTAATGCTTGCTCGCGGATTGGCTGAAATCCGGGTTAAAGCGGATTAACGAACGCGCTCTCGCCGTGGCGCTCCTTCTCCCCTTGTGGGAGAAGGTGGCGCGAAGCGCCGGATGTGGGGTGTCTATCCACACGCGAACTCGTGGAGGGATACCCCTCACCCGTCTCGCCGCTCTGCGGCGAGCCACCCTCTCCCACAAGGGGAGAGGGTGAAATTACCCGCCGCTACGCCATTCTTTCCCACAGCCGGTGCGTGAGCACGCCGACGCGTTTCTCGATGGCGGCTGCGGCATCGAGGGCGAGATCCTCGCGATAGCGGCCGGCAATCAATTGCACGCCGATCGGCTTGCCGTCATGCAGCGCCACCGGCACCACCGCGCCGGGCAGGCCCAGCACGTTGATGGCGGAGATGAAGCGGATCTCGCCCCAGAAGATCTCGCGCACGCGCTCGGAGCTGATGGTGTCCTCGCGCGGGCCCGGCGTCGGCTTCACCGTGGTCGGCGCCAGCACCACCGGATACTCCTCGAAGAACAATTGCCAGGCGCGGATGTGGCCGTTGCGCGCGGCGGTCGCCTGCATCCAGCCCTTGAGATCGAGCACGTTGGCCTTGGCCTTCATGCCGCCCCAGGACTTGTGAAAATCCTCGGATGTGACCTTCAGCATGGCGGCCTCCTGCATCATCACGGTCTCGTTGGTGATGATGTCGCACCAGGTCTGCCAGACCCCGTTGATGTCGGGTACCTCGACCTCGCTGACGCGATAGCCGGACCGCTCGAGATGATCGGCAGCCTGGCGCAGCGCCGCGGCGACAGAGGGATCGACGTCCATGTCCTCGGGGATCTTTGCCAGTGCAACCTTGATCGGCCGCTTCGGCCGCTCGCCGACCAGCGGCGCGGGCACCCACCAGGGATCGCGCGGATCGCGCTGGCTCATCACCTCCAAAGCGAGGCGCACGTCGGCGACATGGCGCGCGAGCGGCCCCTGCGCCGACATCAGATGCGCCAGCATAGGCCGCTCCGACGTTGCGCTTCCGTTGAAGGCGGGGATGCGGCCCTGCGTCGGCTTGATGGTGGCAACGCCGTTGCAATGCGCCGGCCAGCGCAGCGAGCCGCCGATGTCGTTGCCGTGGGCGATAGTGCCGATGCCCGCAGCGACCGCCGAGCCCGCGCCCCCGGAGGAGCCGCCGCAGGTGATGTCGGGATCCCAGGGGTTGAGCGTCAGCCCGTGCAGGGGATTGTCGGTGAAGCCGCGAAAGGAGAATTCGGGCGTGTTGGTGAGACCGATGACGATCGCGCCTGATTTCTTCAGGTTGCGCACCACGGGCGCATCCGATGGTGCAATGAGGTCCTTGTTGGCGGGCACGCCGTTGAAATTCGGCCGGCCCTCGTAGTCGACATTTTCCTTGATCGTAATCGGCACACCGTGCAGGAGACCGAGCTCGCCGCCTTTGGCGCGCTGCTTGTCGGCCGCGTGCGCCGCTTTGAGTGCTTCCTCCGAGAGATCGACGACGACCGCATTCAGCTTCGGATTGACGGTGCGCATCCGTTCGAGATGCGTTTCCACCGCCTCGACCGCGGAGATGGCGCCGGAGCGGATCGCAGCCGCGGTCTCGACCGCCGACCATTGCCAGGCCGGCCCGTTCGGGCGCCGCGGCTTCGCCGATTTGCCGGCAGCGGCCTTTCCGGCCGGCTTGGCCACGGCGCTCTTGCGGCCGGAGCCCTTCTTCGAAGCCTTCGCCGTCGTCTTCAACACACTTTTCTTCTTGGTCGCCGTCTTCTTCGCCACGCCGCATCTCCTAAAATTGCGCGGCGGAGGTTAGGGACGACGCGGGACCCTGTACAGGCGCGATTCTGCATGGCGCATTGTCGCGACGCTCTGTCGCAATCGCAGCCTTCTATGAGCGAGCTCCTACACCAAGGGTGGATTGAGCCGCGCAAAGCCCTCCTGGATGCGATAGGGATAGTACGGATAAGGCGGCATCACCGCGCTGACTTCATCGAGCCGCTTGATCTGGTCCGCGCTCAGCGACCAGCCGACGGCACCGAGATTGTCGCGCAGCTGCGCTTCGTCGCGCGCCCCGATGATCACGGAGGAGACCGTGGGACGCGACAGCAGCCAGGCAATCGCGACCTGCGGCACGGTCCGAGCGGCCTCCACAGCAATCGCATCGAGCACGTCAACGACGGCGTAGAGGCGCGCATCGTCCACGGGCGGACCGAACTGTGCGGTGGCATGCAGGCGGCTTCCTTGCGGCAGCGGCTGGCCGCGCCGGATCTTTCCGGTGAGCCTGCCCCAGCCCAGTGGGCTCCAGACCAGAGCGCCGACGCCCTGATCGCGCGCGAGCGGCATCAGTTCCCATTCATAGTCGCGCCCCAGCAGGGAGTAATAGACCTGGTGCGCGACATAGCGCGGCCAGCCATGCCGGTCCGCGATCGCGAGCGACTTCATCAGCTGCCAGCCGGCGAAATTCGAGACGCCGACATAGCGCAGCTTACCGGCGCGCACGAGCATATCGAGCGTGGACAGCACCTCCTCGATCGGCGTGAACGCGTCGAAGGCGTGGAGCTGAAGCAGATCGATATGGTCAGTGCCGAGCCGTCCTAGCGCCGCATCGACCGAGGCAAGCAGCCGCTGCCGCGACGAGCCGGCATCGAGCGGACCGTCGCCCATCGGCAGGCTCATCTTGGTCGAGATCAGCACCTTGTCGCGGCGCCCCTTGATCGCGGCACCGAGGATCTCCTCGGAGGCGCCGTTCGAATAGACATCGGCGCTGTCGAACAGATTGACGCCGGCATCGAGGCAGATATCGACGAGCCTGCGGGCTTCATCGATGCCGCTGCGGCCCCAGGCGGAAAACAACGGACCCTGGCCGCCGAACGTGCCGGTGCCGAAGCTGAGGACGGGGACTTTGAGCCCGGAAGCGCCGAGATTGCGGTATTCCATGATCGCTCTCCTATTCCGCCGGGCACGCCGCGACGGTTGCCGGCGCGGGATCGAGCCGGAGACTCCACAGCGCCAGAACGAGGCCAATGGCGGTGATGCCGGCCGCGACCAGCGGCAGCGCCGAAAGGCCGAGCCCGCGGTCGATGGTGACGCCGCCTACCCAGGCGCCGAGCGCGTTGCCGAGATTGAACGCGGCGATGTTGAGGCTGGAGGCGAGCGTCCGGCCGCTGGGACCTGCGGCTTCCAGCACGCGAAGCTGAAGCGGCGCGACGGTCGCGAAGGCGGCGGTGCCGAGTAGCAGGATCAGCGCGACGGACAGGATCTTGATCGACAGCACGGCCGCCAGGCCGAGCAGCACGATCGCAAGCGCGGCAAGCGTGCCGGTCAAGGCCCGTGCGAGGCCGCGGTCCGCAAGCTTGCCGCCGGCGATATTGCCGATCCCAAGGCCGACGCCGAACACCAGCAGGATCGGCGAGACGGCAGCCTCCGAAAAGCCGGTGAAGCGCGTCAGGATCGGCTGGATATAGGTGAAGACGACGAACAGTCCGGCGAAGCCGAACACGGTCATGGCAAGGCCGAGCAGCACCTGCGGACGGCCGAGCACAGCCACTTCCTCGGCAAGCGAGATTGGCTTGTCGCCATTGCCAACATGGCCGGGGACGAGCGCGGCGACGACCGCAAACGCGATCACGCCGATGACAGTCACCGCCCAGAACGCCGCGCGCCAGCCGAGCATCAGGCCGAGCCAGGCACCGAAGGGCACGCCCAGGAGCGTCGCGACCGTCAGGCCGATGAACATGGTGGCGATCGCAGACGCACGCTTGTCCTCGGCGACGAGGCTGGTGGCCACCACCGAGCCGACGCCGAAGAACGTGCCGTGGGCGAGGGAGGTCAGCACCCGCGCGGCCATCAGCAATTCGTAGGTGGGTGCGAGCGCGCAAGCCGCATTGCCGAGCGTGAAGATCGCCATCAACGCCAGCAGCACGGTTTTCCGCGGCATCCGCCGCGTCGCCAGCGTCAGCACCGGCGCGCCGACGAACACGCCGAGCGCATAGCCTGATATCAGCAGGCCCGCGACCGGCACCGAGACGTGCATGTCGGCGGCGACCTGCAGCAGCAAGCCCATGATGATGAATTCGGTGGTGCCGATGCCGAAGGCACCGGCGGTGAGAGCTAGAACGGCAGGAGGCATGCGTTGCTCCAAGGGATGAGACGAGCCACGCAGATAGCGGCGCTGCCGCCAAACCATTAGAATGTCCGCAATCCAATCATTTGTGACGTGAATTCAACATGGCCCGTTTCGATACCAACCGCTCGGCCGAGATGGAGGTCTTCGTCCGCGTCGTGGACCTCGGCGGCTTCACCCAGGCCGCGCGAAAGCTGCGTCTGACGCCATCGGGCGTCAGTAAGCTGATCTCGCGTCTGGAGGCGCGCCTCGGCGCGCGGCTCGTCAACCGCACCACGCGCAAGCTGACGCTGACAGCGGAAGGCCAAGCCTTCTACGAGCGATCGTTGCGCATCCTCGCCGAGATGGAGGAGGCCGAGCGCGAGGCGGCCTCGGGCGCGGCGCCGCGCGGCCGCCTCACGGTCAATTGCAACATCCCCTTCGGCATGCTGCATGTGATGCCGTTGATCCCGCGGTTTCTGGCGCAGCATCCCGACGTCACGCTCGATCTCGTGCTGACCGATACGGTGATCGACCTGATGCAGGAGCGCGCGGACGTCGCCATCCGCGTCGGTCCGCTGCGCGCCTCGCGTCTGATCGCGCGAAAGCTCGGCACCAGCCGCATGGTCGTGGTCGGCGCGCCGGATTATCTCGCCCGTTGCGGCACGCCCAAGATTCCGGCCGACCTCGCCGACCACCGCGGCATCGGCTGGACCTTTCCACGCAGCATCCGCGGCTGGCCGTTCAGGCGTGGCGACCACGCCGAGGAGGCCCTGCCCCCGCCGGTCGCGCGCGCCAGCGACGGCGAAGCCGCCCGCCGCCTCTGCCTCGGCAGTGTCGGTCTCGCGCGCCTCGCGCTCTTCCACATCGGTCCCGACATCGAATCTGGCCGCCTCGTGCCGGTGCTGCAAGGCTACAATCCCGGCGACCGCGAAGACATCCACGCCGTCTATGTCGGCCATACCGCCCCACTCCCGGCACGCGTGCGCGCGTTCATCGATTTCCTCGCCGAGCACGTGCGGGTGAGCGACCCCGCGTTGAAGCGGACCGGGGATGGGAAGTGGAAGCTGGTGGGGTGAAGCGGCGGCGGAGGGCGCAGGAGAAGCTTGCCCCCGGCAGGCTTGCCGAGTCCACCTTCGCCCTGCGGGCTCCGGCGCGCCAGCCTTGCGCAAACGTCGTTTGCGAAGGCTGGCGAGGAGAGTGTCAGTCCAGGGATGCCGGGCGAGCCAACGCCGGCGAAATAAATTGCTTCTGCATTGCGGCCGCGCTTCCTAGGGTCGGCCTGTGCTTGGCCAATTCCAGCGTCCTCACGAGCACGGTCAAGCGTGCGATTCCGAAAAAGAGGCGACCACGATCATGAGCAATGCCATCACTGCCACCGGAGAGAAGCCGCTGACTCCAGCCATGCTGCGCGAATTGTCGGTGCGGTCCGATTGGCAGGGTCTGATCCGCGCGGCCAGCCACTACGGCGTGATCGTCGTTGTCGGCGCGCTGATCTGGCTGGTCTCATCGCAATACGGAATCGTCTGGGCGTTGCCGCTGGTGGTCGTCCAAGGCTACTTTGTCGCATTCCTGTTCATGGTGGTCCACGAGACCGCCCACAAGACGGCATTTCGCAGCCGGGCGCTTAATCTCGCCTTCGGTCATATCTCCTCGTTCGCGGTCGGCTTGCCTTACGAATATTACTGCTTATTCCACTGGGATCATCATCGGTATACGCAGGATCCAAAGAGGGATCCGGAGCTGCTGTCGGTTCCGATCCCGACCTCGGACGCGCAACTGATGATCGTCTACAGCGGCTTGCGGCAGGTTGCCTTCCGGGTGGGGCTGATGCTTCGCCATGCGTTGACCGGCAACGCCACGTCACCCTGGATTCCCGAAGGCAAACGCCACATTGTCGTGACAGAAGCGCGTCTCCATCTGGCAGGCTACGTCGCGCTGTTGCTGGCATCGATCGCGTTACACACCTTGATCCTGTTGTGGATCTGGGTGGTCCCCGTGATCGTCGGTCAATTGTTTCTGCGTCCGTATCTGCTTGCCGAACACACCGGCTGCGATCGCACGCGCAGCGCCTTCCAGAACACCCGCACCACCTATACCGCCAGGTTCGTGCGCTGGTTCGCATGGAACATGCCCTATCATGTCGAACACCATGCCTATCCTTCGATTCCTTTCCATGCGCTGCCGAAACTGAACCGGATCGTCGCCGATCGGATCGTCTATCGGGGCCCGGGCTACATCGCAGTGACGCGGCAGACGTGGGCCTGGTTTCGCCGCGCACGCAACGGTACCGAACGCCCGATCGGTTCTGATTGAATCGGGGGTCAGGGCTTGGCGAAAGTCAGCAGAGTGCCGTTGCTGCAGGCCATGCTGCGCCCAAGGCGTGAGCAGCTTGATGAATTTATCGCCCCGACCGCGGTTGGAAGCTGTTTTGCCTGCGCAAAAGTGGACAGCGGGGCCTTGTCGATTAATTGCTTCATGATCTTCGATCTTCAGACGATCCTGTCGTCAAGGTCGATCACCTCCGATCGCCGGCATCACAGGGGTTTGGCATGCGATCAACAACTGCTCTTCGCTTCGCCGTGTTCGTGCTATCTGCGTCCTTCCTGTTTGCGCCGTCCGAGCGCGCGACGGCCGAGGAATTGCTGAAGGCGCGGCTCGCCCAGAATCTTGGGCCGATCTCGGGACTGGCGATCGTTGCCCATGCGAAGGGCCTTTTCGCCAAGCATGGGCTCGACATCTCGGTCTCCAACTTCACCAGCGGGAAGCAGTGCCTCGATACGGTGCTTGGGGGAGGGGCGGATTTCGCGACAACAGCCGAGGCGCCGGTCACGGCGGCCGCGATGGCGCAGCAACCCATCGCCTTCGTAGGCGGGGATGGAATATTCGGATCTGAAGACCATGACCGCAGCTTCTGCCGGGATCAAGACGAAGGCCGATCTGCGTGGAAAGCGAATCGCCTTCACGGCCGGAACCGGCAGCGAGGTCTACACCTCGGTTCTGTTGAAAGCGGCGGGCCTGACGTCGAAGGACGTGACGCTCGTCAACCTGCGACCGCAGGAGATGCTCCCTGCGATGGCGGCCGGCAGCATCGACGCATTCGACACCTGGGAGCCGCACGTCGCGAATGCGAAGAAGGCTCTCGGCGAAGGCGCGATCCCGCTTGATACCAAAGGTCTCTACACGGAGACCTTCAATATCGTCGTGACGCAGTCTTACCTCGCCGCCAACCCGGCGATCGTCAGCAAGTTCCTGGCGTCCCTCATCGAAGCCGAGGGCTGGCTCAAGGCGAATCCGGGTGAAGCAATCGACGTCATCGCAGCGGCGACGGGGATGAAACGCGATGAATTGGCGTCGATCTGGACGGACTACGTCTACCATGTGCGCCTCGACGACAGGATTCTCACGACTCTGAAAACCCATGCCGCCTGGCGGCTCGAGACCGGCAATCATCCCCCTGGAGCGAGCATGCCCGATTTCACGAAAGTCCTGGTGACGGCGCCGCTGAAGGCGCTCGATTCAGCTCGCGTCACGCTGGGGGCACGCCCGTGAGCGTCGGCAGACGCAGCAGCGCGACCGAACGGCTGAGCGTACTGGTCGCCGTCCTCTCCGTGCCCGCCTTCACAGGCATGTGGGAACTGGTTGCGCGCTCCGGCATCGTGAACACCGTGCTGTTTCCGCCGCCATCGACCGTCGCGGTTGCCGTTCTCGAATGGATTCGCAGCGGACAATTCTTCGCCGACCTGATGGCGAGCCTCGCGCGCGTGGCCGCGGGATTTGCCATCGGGGCCGCGGGCGGAATCGTGCTCGGCATCCTGACCGGCCGATTTCGACTGGTGTCCAGCCTGCTTTCGCCCTTGTTTCACATCCTTCGTCCAATTCCTCCCATCGCCTTCGTGCCGATCGTCATCCTTTGGTTTGGCCTCTCGGAAACAGGCAAGCTTTTCCTGGTCGTTTGGGGCGTGTTCTTCACGGTATGGCTCGCGACCCACATCGGGGTGCAGAAAGTCGACCACGGACTTATCCGAGCCGCCCAGATGGTCGGCACGCCGCAACCGCAGATGCTGTGGGAGATCGTCCTTCTTGGCGCGCTGCCCTATATCACGGTCGGTCTTCGAACCGCGGTGAGCATCTCCTTCTACACGCTGGTCGCCGCCGAGTTGGCAGGAGCGTTCGCCGGTATCGTTTATCGTATCGAAATTGCGCAACAGAACATGCAAACGGGTCAGGTCATGGGCGGGCTGGCGGCTCTCGGACTGCTTTCCTTCGTCGCCGACCGTTCCTTCGCGATTCTTGCCGAACGTGCCGTGTGGTGGCGATGACCCCTAGCCTGCTTCGTCCAGACCAGCCGCTCAGGCTCGTGGATACGTACCCGCCGTCCGCCGCGGCGTGTCAGGCGATCATCCGGGTCGAGGATTTGAGCATCGTCTTCGATGCGCCGAGCGGGCAGGTCATCGCGGTCGACCGCGTATCCCTGGCAGTAGCCCAGGGAGAATTCGTCTCGATCGTCGGTCCATCCGGCTGCGGCAAGTCCACGCTGCTGAATGCAATGGCCGGCCTCGAGCGGCCGTTCGGAGGCCAGGTGCTCATGGCCGGCGAAGCAATGCGCAAGCCACGGCCCGAGATCGGAATGGTCTTCCAGCAGCCACATCTGTTTCCGTGGAAATCGGTGCGCCGGAATATCGCACACGGGCCCCGCGCTCTCGGCAAGCCGAAAGCGGAGGCGCTGCGGATTGCCGACGGCCTCATCGAGATGATCGGTCTGACCAGATTTGCGTCGGCATATCCGCACACGCTATCCGGGGGCATGCAGCAGCGGGTTGCGATTGCCCGTGCCCTCGCCAATCAGCCGCGTGTCCTGTTGATGGACGAGCCGTTCGGAGCGCTGGATGCGCAGACCCGGGCGGTCATGCAGGACAATCTGCTCGAACTCCGCGAGCGGATCAACGCAACAATCGTCTTCGTCACACACGACATCGATGAAGCGATCCTTCTCTCTGACCGTGTGCTGATCATGAGCGCCGGACCTGGCCGCATCCTCAGGGATCTTCAGGTGAGCCTGCCGCGGCCGCGCTCCAGCGCCATTGTCGCGGAGGCCGCCTATCTCGCCCTCAAGCGGGATTGCCTTGACCTGATCCGCTCGGAAGGCCGCAAGGCCTTCGAGCAGATGGAAATCAAGACGTAGGCGCCTGACGATATGTTCTGGCATGGCTCTTGAATAGCTTTCCCCTGCGGCGGCAGGGGAGCGAGCAGATGTCAGCGGCAAGTCTCAGGAATGCGACCGGCATCATGCTGGCGGGATCGGATGCTCTGGTCGGGTCCCTGCCGAGCTTGTTGGATCCGTTGTGTGAGGCTGACCGGCGCCGTGTCCTCGCCATCGGACGCGAGGAGGTTCTGCAGGCAGGCAAGCATGTCTGGCGTCAGGGCGATCTGCAGAACGGCATATATCTGATCGAAGAGGGGCGTATTCGCAGCTACTACGCGGCGCCTTCCGGACGCGAGGTGACGCTGGCCTACTGGTTTGCCGGCAACTTCGTCGGCGGCCCCGATCTGTTCGGTGCTGGTGCCCACGTATGGTCTTCGGTTGCAGTGGAACGAAGCCGAGTGACGTTCTTGCCCGGCCCAGCCCTGCGTGCGCTGGCGCTTCAATCGGCAAGTATCGCAGTCGCGCTGCTGGATGCGCTCGCCTTCAAGGCACGGTGCTACTCGGCCATGGCGCAAATGCTGGGGACCCGCTCGGTGACCGAGCGGCTGCATCGTCTGTTGGTCTTCCTCTCGAAGATCTACGGTTCGCAGCAGGGCCGCGAGATCGTGATCGGGATCCCGTTCACGCATGGTGATCTCGCCAATCTGATCGGCTCAACCCGCCAATGGGTGACGGTGCAGCTTTCCCGCATGCAGGCAAGAGGCGTCATCCGTTATCACCGGGGCCTGATTGTGATCCTCAATCTGCGCGCCCTCGATCTCGAAGTGGTCTAGGAGGCGGCCTTCGGATATTCCTTTAGATCGAACAGTCTGGCCTTCGCATCGGGCAGCCATCGTTCGGCAAGGTCGAGAACAACATGGTCGCGCCACGCAGGTGCCAGCAAAGTGATACCCATCGGCATGCCGTTGCCGAGCGTTGCGTTGGGAACCGACACCGCGCACAAGTCCACCAGATTGGCAAAATAGGAGTAGTAACCGAGGCGGTTGTTGAGCGTGATGGGATCTTCCATCATCTCCGCGATCGTGAAGGGGCGTGGCGCGGTCGGTACCACCAGGACATCGATCTCCTCGAAAAGCGTTTGGATCTGGCGTCGCAGCTTCCAAAGTCGATGTTGCGCGGCGAATGCATCTGTTGCGGAAAACCGGGCAGCTCCGCTCAGCACGTTGCGGATGACGTCAAGCAGGTCTCCATGATCGATGTCCAGGAGCTTGCTGATCGCCGCATGACGTTCGGCAATCCAGGGCCCTGAGAAGAGCATTTCACCGGCTTCGGCGAGAGGCGCGAAGTCAATGTTCCTGGCTTGGCCTCCCAATCCCGAAAGTCTCGTGCAGGCCTGCCTGTAAAGGTCATCGCATTCCGGCATGCCGAACGAATTGAGATGACCGACAGGGACCTGGCCGAACCGGAAATTGCGAGGAGATGGGAAGGACGAGGCAATCCGTTGGCGGCTATAGGGATCACTGTCGTCGAATCCTTCGATCAACCCGAGCAGAATTCGACCTTCGGCAATGGAATTGCAGAAGATCGAGGGACAATCGAGCGTCGGACAGTTCGGCACAAGTCCCCGGGACGAGACGAGGCCGACGGTTGGCTTGATCCCGATGATTCCGTTGAAGCCTGCGGGAATCCGGCCTGAGCCGCCAGTATCTGTGCCGAGAGCGAAGGCAACATGGCCCGATGCTACGGCAGCAGCCGAGCCGGAGCTCGAACCGCCGGAGACATACAGATCGTCCGCCGCACTAGAACAGGCGCCGTAGGGGGAGCGGGCGCCGGACAGTCCGGTTGCGAACTGATCCAGGTTGGTTTTGCCAAGACAGATCGCACCCGCGGCCGCCAATTTCTCGACGCATCTGGCCGATTGCGCAGCCCTATATTCGAATGACGGGCAGGCTGCTGTCGTTGGCATGGCCTCAACGTCAATATTGTCCTTGACGCCGAATGGCACGCCAAGGAGCGGCAGGACTTCACCCTCTTCCGCTCGTTGCACAAGTGCATCAACCCCAGCCAGCGCTTCTTCCATGGGCCGCACATAGATCCAGCAATTGCGGTGCCGGTCCCGCTCGATGCGCTCATAGGCGCTTATGATGATGGAGGCTAACTCGGCACGAGAACGGAGGGGTCGGCTCTGCGCGGATAGGATCGCTTGCGGCACGGAATAAGCTCCTGAGGGCATGACCCCACGAATATGAAGCCGCTGCCCAGCAATGAAAGCAACTAAGCGCCTCAACCGCACCGGCGGGACTCGAGCCTGCAACCAAACCGTTGTGAGCGGCAGCAAATGGCGGAAAGAGTGTCAGTCAATCCTGATTGACGTATAAGCTGTTTTCATTCCGAAGGGCGGCAATCAACGGTCCTGGCTACTGGGCGCTTAGACACGCCTCGTAACATGACGAGGTAATGAAGATGGCGACGAAACGGCTCTTTGACGACTTTGACTTCGAAGGCTTCTGGAATGACTGTCCGTATTCCCTGGAGAACTATGTCGAGCCTCCGCCGACCGACGAGCTGATCGCCTCCATTGAGCATGAAATCGGAGGGTATCGGCTGCCGGCGGCCTATGTCGACCTCGCACGGCGCCACAATGGCGGAATGGTCAAGCGCAACTGCCATCCAATGAAGGAGCGTACAGGCTGGGCGGAGGACCACGTGGCTATCGAGGGGCTCTTCGCTCTTGGCCGTACGTCCACCTATTCACTCGCCGGGAAGTTTGGCGCCAAGTTCATGATCGAGGAATGGGGCTACCCGCCGATTGGCGTCGGAATCGCCGACACGCCGGCCGGCGGCCACGAACTGATCATGCTGGACTACCGGAGCTGCGGAAAGCGGGGCGAGCCGCAGGTCGTGTACGTCGACCAGGAGGATGACTGCCGTATCGTCGTCGTCGCGTCGGACTTCGAGACCTTCATTCGCGGCTTGGTCGAGGAGTCCGAGTACGACACTGCTGAGGAGGATCGGGCCGCTGCGATCGCGACCGTCGAGCGGGGAACGTTATCGCCAATCGTGGTGCGAGCCTTGGCCGCCGTCGGCGACCGTCTGCCGCACGGCGAGCGAATGTTGCGCACCTTGGCCCGGCAGATCGTGGACGAGAAGGGCTTCTTTGCCCTGCACGACGACGAGCGCTCACATCTGATGTATGGACTGATGTTCTGGCTTTATTCGAGCCTTCGTACGGCCAGATCCTTCGAAGCTTTCTTGGGCCGGTCCGAGACCGGCACCTCCTACGACTCGCCTTGTTACGAGCTGATGATCGCTTTCGACCTTGTCACCGAACCTTACGGCTTCAACACGCGCGGGTACGCCGAGGGCTTTGTGAGGGACTGGTGGGACGCGTGCGTCGCCCGCGGCGACATGGCCGAGATGGCGGAAGGCTACCGTCTGACTTCCAGGGCCGAGGCGGCCCTGCTCGGACGCTTGGCGACGATTGCTGGCCCCGAAGGCAAATAAGCCGGCGCGATTGATTTGAGCGGGTGGCGGAGAGAGTGGGATTCGAACCCACGGTACGGTTTCCCGCACACACGCTTTCCAAGCGTGCGCCTTAAGCCACTCGGCCATCTCTCCGGAGCGCCCTCTCTTGAAGGGGCGCCGACGATTTTGCAAGGGATCGCGGAGATATCGGGCGATTTTTCCGCAACTTACTGTATTTGCAGCACAATATCAGGCTCCGCGGGCACCCGAAGCGGCCGCGGGGCTGAACCGCGGGCGGCCCTGGCGCGACGATTCACGGCAAGCCGCCACACACGACCGGGACGCCATGACCATCCGCAAGACCATCGCCGCCTTGAGCCTGATTTCGACCCTCGGCTCCGCCCTTGCCGCGCCGGCGCTGGCCCAGGTCTGCACCCGGCAGGGGGGCGACGTCAGCTGCGACGACGGCCGGCGCGGGGTGCTTTCAGGCGATGCCATCCTCTGGCCGGACGGCACGCGCTCCAGCTCGGCGCCGCATCAGAGCGTGATCATCGGCAACAAGAGCTCGGTGCATGTCGGGCCCGGCGTGTTCGTCGGCCAGGGCAAGGGCGTGGTGCCGCTGGATAATCCGAACGCGCCGAACAAGCGGCAATGCGCGATCCTGGACGGCGTGTCGTATTGCTATTGAGGGGCGCTCTTGCCTTTTCCCCTTGCGGGAGAAGGTGGCGCGAAGCGCCGGATGAGGGGTTGCATCCACAAATCTTGCTGCGAGACGTTCACGCGTGGAGAGACACCCCTCACCCGTCTCGCCGCTGTCGCCATAGCCGATGCAAAGCATCGGCGTTCTTAAGAACGGCGGCCAGAGGCCCCCTATGCCACCCTCTCCCACAACAAGGGGAGAGGGTGAGATCGAGCCAAGCTGAGATTAGATCAACCGCACGCCTGAGATCGCCGACTTCAACCAGCGCAGCGCCTGCGGCGGCTGGGCCGCGAGCGGCGCCACGGCGGCCTTCTCGGTGCGGCACTTCTCGAGCTCGGCGACGAAATCGGCGGACCATTGCTGGATGGTGTGGCCGCGCAGCTTCTTCATCATCGCATCCCAGCGCATCTTGCGCTCGGTGAGCGGCATGGATGCCGCGACCGCGACCGCGCGGGCCATGCCGTCGATATCGTGCGGATTGACCAGCAGCGCAGCGTCGAGCTCGTTGGCGGCGCCGGCGAACTTCGACAGCACCAGCACGCCGGGATCGGCGGGATTTTGCGCGGCGACGTATTCCTTGGCGACGAGGTTCATGCCGTCGTGCAGCGGCGTCACCACGCCGACCTGCGCGGTGCGGTAGAGACCGGCGAGCACGGCCTGGCTGAAGCCTTTGTTCAAATAGCGGATCGGCGTCCAGTCGACCTCGCCGTGGCGGCCGTTGACGTCGGTGACGAGGCGCGCGACCTCGTTCTGGAGATTGCCATAGGCCTCGATGCCGCCGCGCGAGGGATTGGCGATCTGGAGCAGCGAGATGCTGCGCGCAAATTGCGGCTGCTCGGTCCAGAGCCGGTCGAATGCGCTGATGCGGTTGACGAGACCCTTGGAATAGTCGAGCCGGTCGACGCCGATCGCGAGGCGCTCGCCGTTGAGGCTGCGGCGCAGGCGCGACACATCCGGATGCGCGGCCGACTTCGCGGCATAGGCGGCGAACTTCTCCGCATCGATGCCGATCGGGAAAACTTCACAGCGCGTGCGCCCATGCTGCGAGACCACGACCCCGTCCTCGATGGTGAGGCCGAGCTCGGCGCCGACATAGCCGAGGAAGTTCTGCCGATCTTCCTCGGTCTGGAAGCCGAGCAGATCATAGGCCAGCATCGCGGTGATCAGCTCGCGATGGTTGGGTACGCCCTGCATCACAGCAGTGACGGGCCACGGCGTATGCAGGAAGAAGCCGATGGGATCATCGACGCCGAGCTCGCGCAGCTCGGCACCAAGCGCGAGGAAATGATAGTCCTGAACCCAGAACGCAGTCCGGGCTTTGCGGAAACGCATCAAGGCGCGCGCCATGAAGGCGTTGACCTCGCGATAGCTGACATAGTCCTCGCGCGAGACGCGGATCAGGTCGCTGCGCGAATGCAGCGCCGGCCACAGCGCCGAATTGGCAAAGCCTTCGTAGTATCCGCCGTAATGGGCCGCCGGCAGATCCAACGTCGCAATCGCGCCTGTCCCGAGCGCCTCGATCTCGGCGAACGGCTCCTTCTGGTGGCCATCACGCACCCGGCCGGAGGAACCGACCCAGATCGCACCAGAATGTTCCACAACGGGAAGCAATGCCGCCGCAAGGCCGCCCGTCATGGGCTCGTTGGGTTTGCCGCGGGCGACGCGATTTGAAACGACGATCAAGTTCACAGGTCGTCCCCTCCTGTTCATTCCGCCCCATTTAACTGCCGTTCATCAATATGGTTCCTGATCATCGTTTCAACCAATTGAAACCAAAATCGGGCGTGCGCGTTGGAACTGGTTTCGCTCGTGGAACCCAGTCATTTCGCTGCAAAGACAGCGTTTCCGGTCCTGTTGCGCAGCACGCATCGCAGCGCGCAATGGCGCTGCGATGCAAGCCTTTGTGTCTGCGAGATGACGCTGCCTTGGTTTCACCTGGGATCGAGCAGGTGCGCAAGGAACGCACGCACATCCGCCGGCGCATCGAAGTGGCCATTCACGCCCATGGCGCGGCGGCCGACCGAGAACGCCAGCCCGTCCATGTCGGGCATGATCGCGAACACGGTCTCATCGGTGACGTCGTCACCGATGAACAGCGGACGACGTCCTTTGAACGGCGCGCGCTTCATCAACTCGCGCACGCCGCTCGCCTTGGTGAATCCGGAATGCTTGATCTCGCAGACGAACTTGCCCGGCAGCACCTCGATCGGCGCATTGGGCAGATCGGCGCGGATCAGTGAGACGGATTCGTAGATCGCCTTCTCCGCATGCGGCGCCAGGCGGTAATGCAGCGCGAGCGAATAGCCCTTGTCCTCGAGCAGGATTCCAGGGCTGAGCTTGGCGATGGCGGCGAGGCGCCGCTTCAGCTCCTTGTCGAGCGGCGGCGCGTGCAGGGCATCCGCTTCACTGTCCACGGCCAGCCGCATCTCCGCGCCATGACCGGCGACGGCGCGGAACACGTCGGGCGCGAAGATCAGGTCGATGTCGTTGAGCGAGCGGCCGCTGACCAGCGCCAGCGCCCCCGAGGTGCGCTCGGTCAAAGCTTTCAGCGTTTCCGACAGGCCCGGCGGCACCCACACCTCGCGCGGCGTCGGCATCAGCTCAAGCAGCGTGCCATCGATGTCGAGCAGAATGGCGATTTCATCGAGATGCGGCACCAACGCATGCGGCACCGGCACCGTTTCCGGCGTCTCGTCGTCATCAGGTATGGTGAGCTTCTGGTCCAACGCCATTTCCGCAAGTTCCGATTTCATCAGTCTACTCCATAAAGGCGAGCGGCCGCGCGATGTGTTCGAGCGATTTGCGCTCGGCGGCGACGGCATAGCGCCACGCCACGATCGCAGCCGCGATCATCAGGACGGCCCCCAACAGATAGCCGGCGAATACGCTGGTGCGCGATCCCGTGTCGATCAGCGCGCCGAACAACGCCGGCCCGATCACGCCGCCGATGCCGGTGCCGACCGCATAGAACACCGCGATCGCCAGCGCGCGAACCTCGAGGGGAAAGGTCTCGCTGACGGTGAGATAGGCCGCGCTCGCGGCGGGCGAGGCGAAGAAGAAGATCACCATCCAGGCGATGGTCTGCCCCTGCGCGCTCAGGACACCGATCGAGAACAGATAGCCTGATAGCGCCAGCAACAGGCCCGATGCGCCATAGGTGAACGTGATCATGGTGCGGCGTCCCAGCGTATCGAACAGGCGGCCGAGCAGCAGCGGCCCGAGGAAATTGCCGGCCGCGAACGGCAGCAAGTACCAGCCGACGTGGTCGGCCTTGATGCCGTAGAAATCGGTCAGCACCAGCGCGAAGGTGAAGAAGATGGCGTTGTAGAAGAATGCCTGCGCGCTCATCAGAACGAGGCCGACCAATGCGCGCCGGCGATAGACCGAAAACAAGGTGTGGACCACCTCGGGGATCGGCGTGTGATCGCGCATCTTCAGGCGGATCTTGGTGAAGCGTCCGTCGCTCGTATCCTGGTCGTGCCCGATCACCGACCGCTCGATCCCGTCGACGATGGCATGGGCCTCGTCGGGACGACCATGAATCATCAGCCAGCGCGGACTTTCCGGAATCCACATCCGCATCAAGAGAACGACGAGGCCGAGGGCGGCGCCGATCAGATAGGCCAGGCGCCAGCCGAGATCGGGAGCGAATACTGCGGGATCGAGCAGCACGATGGCCGCCACTGCGCCCATCGCAGCCCCGATCCAGAAGCTGCCGTTGATCACGAGATCGGTCCAGCCGCGATAGCGTGCGGGCACCAACTCCTGGATCGTCGAGTTGATCGCTGTGTACTCGCCGCCGATGCCGGCGCCGGTGAGAAAGCGGAACAGCGCGTAGCTCGCGACATCCCATGACAGCGCGGTTGCGGCCGTTGCCGAGAGGTAGAGCGCCAGCGTGATGAAGAACAGCTTCTTGCGGCCGATACGGTCGGTCAGCCAGCCGAAGCCGAGCGCACCGAGCACGGCGCCCGCGAGGTAGGCGGAGTTGGCGATGCCGAGATCGAGATTGGAGAACTGCATCGATGGGCTTTGCTTCAGCGCACCGGAGAGCGCACCCGCAAGCGTCACCTCGAGGCCGTCGAGAATCCAGGTGATGCCCAGCGCGAGCACGACGCGGGTGTGAAAACCGCTCCACGGCAGCGCATCGAGCCGCGAGGGAATGCTGGTCTCGACGATGCGGTCGGTCACGGCCGCCGCCGAGACTACGGGTGCATAGTTCAGCGCTGGGCTCTGCTGCAGTTCCATCGGATTGTTGCGTCTGATCAATGGAAGCGGCCCCGGCTCACATGACGTGGACGGGGTCGATCCGATCATCGGGGTGCGGCATTCTGCCTGCCACCTGCGACAACGTTTGCGAGGGGGCCGGGTTCCCGCGGGAACGCCAGCGAGCACCGCTCGTTTCCGCTGGACCCGCAAGGAGTTGGCGCATGGCTCAGGTCAGAAAGACGACACATTCTCGAAACAGCAGCCCGCGCAATGCGGCACAGAAGGCAAACACCCGGCGGAGCGGGACCGCGCACAAGAGCACCAAACGCGCCACAAGGCGCTGGTCGCAGCGCGTGACGGAGGAGAGTGATGCGCTCGATCTCAAGCAAGGGGTGTTCAAGCTGACGAGCGCGAAGAGGATTGCGGCCTCGCTGAAGCGCTCGGCCGAGCACAGCTCCCGACGCAAGGCCGGCGCCTATCGCTCCGCGCTGTCGATGCTGACCTTCTACATCAACCGTGCCGGCAAGACGCTGCCCAAGACGCAGCGCACGCGACTGGAGCGCGCGAAGGTGGAGCTGAAGCGGGCGTTCGGAAGGGAATGAGACTTGTAGGGTGGGTCAGGCGAAGCCGTAACCCACCGTTCCACTACCGGCCGTGACATCAACGTGGTGGATTACGCTTCGCTAATCCACCCTACGCGTTCTTTCCGCGGTCTCTACGCTGCCCGGATATTACCCATGAAGCGGTCGAGCTCGGCGCGAAGGCGGGTGCTTTCGCTCGACAGCGTCTTGGCCGAGTTCAGCACCTCTTCCGAGGCCGAGCCGGTCTCGGCGGCGCCGCGGTTGACCTCGCCGATATCGGTGGCCGCGGTCTGGGTACCCTGGGCGACGGTCTGAACGCTGCGGGCGATCTCCTGGGTGGCGGCGCCCTGCTGCTCCACCGCGCTCGCGATCGAGGTCGAGATCGAGGAGATCTGGCCGATCGTCGCGCCGATCTCCTTGATCGCGGCGACCGATTCGGCGGTGGCGCCCTGCATGCCCGTGATGTGCGAGGAGATCTCGTCGGTCGCCTTCGCGGTCTGGCTTGCCAGCGATTTCACCTCGCTCGCAACCACGGCGAAGCCGCGGCCGGCTTCACCGGCGCGGGCGGCCTCGATGGTGGCGTTGAGCGCGAGCAGATTGGTCTGCTCGGCGATGGCGGTGATCAGCTTGACCACCTCGCCGATCTGCTGGGCGGCATGCGAGAGCTTGCCGATGCGGCCGTCGGTCTCCTTGGCCTGCATCACGGCAGCCTCTGCGATGCGGCTGGAATCGCGCACCTGGCGGCCGATCTCCTCGACCGAAGCCGAGAGCTCTTCGGTCGCGGTCGCGACCGACTGCATGTTGGAGGAGGCCTGCTCGGAGACGCCGGCGACCTGGCTCGACAGGCTCTGCGTGGTCTCGGCGGTGCGGGTCAGCGTCGAAGCGGCCGATTCCAGCTGCACGGCCGAGGCCGAGACGTTGGAGACGATGGCGCCGACCGCGCTCTCGAAATCGTCGGCAAAGCGGATCAGCTCGGCGCGGCGGCTTGCGGCCTGCTCGCGGTTCTGCACTTCGCTGGCGGCGGCGTCGCGCTCGGCCTTTGCAACGGCCTGGATCTTGAACTCCTCGACCGCGCTGGCCATCTCGCCGATCTCGTCCTTGCGGCCAAGACCCGGCAGCACGACGTCGAAATTGCCCGAGGCGAGCTCCCGCATCGCCTTGCACATCGCGATCATCGGCCGCGAGATGCCGTTGCCGAGCCACAAGGCCAGCACGATGCCGATGGCCAGCCCGCCGAGCGCCATCATCAGCATCAGCTGCTGGGTCTCTACGATCGTCGCATTGGCGCTCGCCTCGATGCGTTGCTGGTCCGCGGTGAGATCCGAACGCAGCTCGGCCGAGAGCTTGAGGATGGTCGCCGCCGTCTTGGTCATCTCGCCGTTCAGCTTGACGATGACCTTCACGTTCTCGGTCAGCTTTGCGAACGAGGTGCGGTACTGCTTCAAGAGATCGCCGATCTCCTTGACGCGATCGGTGATCTTCTGGTCGTTCGCGTAGACGGAGACCAGCAGCGTCTCGAGGAACTTGATGCGGGCGATCACGCCGTCGGCGGTCTTCGGCTCCGGCTTGGCGACGAAAGCGCTGACCGAGGTCGAGACCGCCAGATATTGCGAGGTGATGTCCTTGGCCGTGGTCTGCACCGAGGAGAGACCCGCCAGCGCCGCGGTGTCGGCGAGATCGTCGAATTTGAAGCGGATCTTGTTGCCGACACTGTTGAGCTCGTCGGCCGCGATCTTGTTGTTCTCGCGCGTCAGCGTGATGATCTCGCTGAAGACTTTCGTAAAGCTCTGGAACTCGGCCTCGAGCTTGCCGACCTGCTCGCGGCGAGCCGCGCCCGTGGTGGCGGCCATCGACTTGGCGATCGCGCTCTTCAGATTTCCTTCAGCGGCCTTGGCTGCGGTCTCGTCATCGGCCGCGCCGGTCAGGGTATAGGCCCGTGCCAGCCCCTGATAGGCGATCAGCTCGCGATCGACCGTCCGCGCCAGATCGGCTTCCGCTACGCTGGTGCGGTAGGAGGCCACAGCGCCTGCGATCCGCTCGAAGCCGAAATAGGCGAACGCCATGCTGACGGCGAGGATGGCGAGCACCGCCACGAAGCCGAGGATGATTTTTGCGCGAAAACGCAGCGTTGGTAGCTTCGATTGGCGCGACTTCGATTGGCTCGATTTGGACGTGACCGACATTCCCCCACCCCATTCCATTCGCGGAAAACCAGGCGCAGCCGGGAAGCAGCCCGCTTCCGACTCGTGTGCACGGTAACCGGCAAAGGATAAGCTGCGGTAAACTTGTGGCGCCGCAACTGGCGGTTAGGTGACGTAGGGATTTGTTAAGGTGCGCTTTACTACGCCGCCCTGATGTTCGCCATGAAGCGGTCGAGCTCGGCGCGAAGGCGGGTGCTTTCGCTCGACAGCGTCTTGGCCGAGTTCAGCACCTCTTCCGAGGCCGAGCCGGTCTCGGCGGCGCCGCGGTTGACCTCGCCGATATCGGTGGCCGCGGTCTGGGTGCCCTGCGCGACGGTCTGGACGCTGCGGGCGATCTCCTGGGTCGCGGCGCCCTGCTGCTCCACCGCGCTCGCGATCGAGGTCGAGATCGACGAGATCTGGCCGATCGTCGCGCCGATCTCCTTGATCGCGGCAACCGATTCGGCGGTGGCGCCCTGCATGCCCGTGATGTGCGAGGAGATCTCGTCGGTCGCCTTCGCGGTCTGGCTTGCCAGCGATTTCACCTCGCTCGCAACCACCGCGAAGCCGCGGCCGGCTTCACCGGCGCGGGCGGCCTCGATGGTGGCGTTGAGCGCGAGCAGATTGGTCTGCTCGGCGATGGCGGTGATCAGCTTGACCACCTCGCCGATCTGCTGGGCGGCATGCGAGAGCTTGCCGATGCGGCCGTCGGTCTCCTTGGCCTGCATCACGGCAGCCTCTGCGATGCGGCTGGAATCGCGCACCTGGCGGCCGATCTCCTCGACCGAAGCCGAGAGCTCTTCGGTCGCGGTCGCGACCGACTGCATGTTGGAGGAGGCCTGCTCGGAGACGCCGGCGACCTGGCTCGACAGGCTCTGCGTGGTCTCGGCGGTGCGGGTCAGCGTCGAAGCGGCCGATTCCAGCTGCACGGCCGAGGCCGAGACGTTGGAGACGATGGCGCCGACCGCGCTCTCGAAATCGTCGGCAAAGCGGATCAGCTCGGCGCGGCGGCTTGCGGCCTGCTCGCGGTTCTGCACTTCGCTGGCGGCGGCGTCGCGCTCGGCCTTTGCAACGGCCTGGATCTTGAACTCCTCGACCGCGCTGGCCATCTCGCCGATCTCGTCCTTGCGGCCAAGACCCGGCAGCACGACGTCGAAATTGCCCGAGGCGAGCTCCCGCATCGCCTTGCACATCGCAATCATCGGCCGCGAGATGCCGGTGCCGAGCAGGAAGGCGAGGACCGCGCCTAACAGCGTGCCGCCGACGGCCAGCATCAGCACCAGCTGCTCGGTCTGCCCGATGGCCGCCGCCGACTCCGAATCCAGCCGCTGCTGCTCGGCGACGAGGTCCGCCTTCATGGCGGTGGCGCCTTGCTGGATCGCGCCGGCCGAGCCGCTCATCTCCGTGACGAGGCCATCGACCAGCTTGGCGTTGGCGATCAACTTCTCCAGCGCCTCGCGATAGGCGCCGAGGATGGACTTGGCCTCCTTGAGGCCAGCGACAATCTTGTCGTCCATGGAATAGACCGCACCCAGCGAGTTCTCGACGAATTTCAGCCGCGCGAGGGCGCTGTTCGCGATCGCCTGATCGGACGTCAGCACGAACTGGGTGGCTGCAGCGCTTGCGGTCTGGAATTGGGCGTTGACCTGCTTGGTGCCAAACTCGATCGCCTGCGCTTCGGCGTCGGAGGCGTTGTTGCCGATGTCGTCGAGCTTGTACTTCAGAAGATTGGCTTGGCGCTGGAGCTGGTTCTGCACCAGCAGCGCGCTGTCGCGCTTGGCCTGGAGCACCTTAGCGAAGGTTGCGGAGAAGTTGGAAAACTCCTTGGCGAGCTTGCCGAGGCTTTCCTGCCGCGCCGGCTTGGTGGCGGCCTTGACGGCCTGGTCGATGGCGTTCTTCAGGCTGGCCTCGGCATCGAGCGCCGCCTTGGCGTCGTCTTCCTTACCGGTGACGACGAAATATTTGGCGGCCGAACGATAGGCGAGCAGCTCACGGTCGATATTGCGGGCGAGATCGGCCTCCGACACGCTGCTGCGGTAGGATCCGACCCCGGCGGCGACCCGCTCGAAGCCGAAATAGGAAAACGCCATGCTGCCGGCGGAGATCACCAGCACGGCGGCGAAGCCGAGTATGATCTTTGCGCGGAACTTGAGGGTCGGAAATTGTGCACGCTTCGACGGCGACGCGGTACGCCCGGACATTCCCAACCCCCAGCTCATGTGATTCTGCGGCCCGGAAGCAGCCCTTTCCGAACGTTGCGGAAAATTAGGGCAGAATCCTCAAGGGGTGGTAAATCCGACCGGGCTTGCGGGGAGCGGCTGCCGTGTTGCGGCTCACCGGAAAACGCCCTACTCTCGATAATTATCAGGCACTTGGCATCAGACCGAGCCTTAAGGGAGAAACGGAGTGGGGCAAACCGATTTTCGGTTTGGCGGTGCGTCTGGCGTTGCCGTGGCCAAGTCGAAGGCCGCGAGCGTCGATGACGCCGTGGCCGAGCTGGCGGCCCAGCTCCCGTCCGACGGGCTGGCGCTGATCCTGGTGTTCGTCTCCCCCAGCTACGACCCCGATCGCTTCATCGCGGAGATCAGCCGCCAATTCGACGACACAGAGGTCTGCGGCTGTACCACCGCGGGCGAGCTTGCTCCTGACGGCTGGGACGAGAACAGCGTCGTGGCGCTGGCGTTCAGCCGCGCGGACTTTTCCGCGGTGGTGCGGCCGATCTTCAATCTCGACAGCTTCCGCGTCGAGGACGGCCGCAGGATCGGCGGCGAGCTCCGGCACGAGCTGTTGCGGGCCACGCCGCAGGTCGAGCGCGGCAGTCCCTTCGGCCTGGTCCTGATCGACGGCCTGTGCCGCCGCGAAGAAGCGGTGATGTCCGCGATCTATGCATCGCTGGACGATATTCCGGTCGTCGGCGGGTCGGCAGGCGACGGGCTGCGCTTCGAGAAGACATTCGTGTTCTTCGACGGCAAGGCACACAGCAATGCCGCCCTCTTGATCCTGCTGAACACCTCGTTGCCGTTCCGCGTCTTCAAGTGCGACAATTTCGAGCCGCAGGCGCAGAAGATGGTGGTGACCGAGGCCGACATCGAAAACCGCATGGTCCGGGAGCTGAACGCAGAGCCTGCCGCGCAAGAATATTCGCGCGTGGTCGGCATCATGGATGCCAAGCTCGATCCGTTCTCCTTCGCCTCGCATCCGGTCCTCGTGCGCGTCGGCGGCGCCTATTACGCACGCTCGATCCAGCGGGTCGAGCCGGACGGCTCCTTGCATTTCTTCTGCGCCATCGACGAGGGCATGGTGCTGACCGCCGCGACCTCGCGAAGCCTGGTCGGCGCGGCCCGCGAGACGTTCGCCGACATCCGCGACCAGATCGGAGACGTCTCGCTCTATATCGGCTTCGAATGCCTGCTCCGCCGGCTCGATGCCGAGCAGCATCAGCTCGCCCGCGACATGTCAGAACTGTACCGGCAGAACCGTGTGGTCGGCTTTCACACTTACGGCGAGCAGTTCGGCTCCATGCATGTGAACCAGACCTTCACGGGAGTTGCGATCGGAAGGCGCCCGTCGTGACGGACATGTGGCAGGGCCCCGATGCGGTCGACCAGCTCAGGCGCGAGGCCGCCAAGCTGAGGAAGATCAATGCCGCGCTGATGTCGCGCGTCGAGCGCTCGATGGACCAGCAGCTCAACGCCTTTTCATTGTTCGAAACCGCCATCGCGCTCGACCACAAGGTTCGCGACCGGACGCACCAATTGCGCGAGGCGCTGCATTCGGTCGAGCGTGCCAATGAGGGACTCTACCGCGCCAAGCAGCAGGCAGAGGCGGCAAGCTCGCTGAAATCCTCCGTGCTGATCTCGGTCACCCACGATCTGTTGCAGCCGCTCAACGCGGCGCGCCTGACCCTGTCCGCACTGACGGAGATGATGGAGTCGCAGGAAGCGGGCGTGCTGATCGACCAGGCGAGCCGCTCGCTGGTGATGCTGGAGGACCTGCTGCGCTCGCTGCTGGAGATCGCCAAGCTCGATTCCGGCGCGCTCAAGCCCGACGTGCGCGCGATCGCGCTGGCCCCCCTGTTCGAGCAGCTCCGCAACGAGTTCGAGCCGATCGCCGCGCGGCAAGGCCTGTCCTTGCGCATCCGCCCCTCTCAGCTCGCGGTGATGTCGGATGCGATGATGCTGCGGCGGATCCTGCAGAACCTGCTCGCCAATGCCATTCGCTATACCCGCAGCGGCGGCGTCGTGATCGGATGCCGGCCGCGCAGCGGGCAGATCTGCGTCCAGGTCTCCGACACCGGACCCGGGATCGCGCAGGCGCAGCAGGAGGCGATCTTCCGCGAATTCCAGCGCGGCGATGCCAATGCGGCCGACCAGGCCGGCTTCGGGCTCGGCCTCTCCATCGTCCGCCGCTTCGCCAGCGAGCTCGGGCACGAGGTGCGGCTGTCGTCACAGCTCGGCAAGGGATCGACCTTCACCCTGGAGCTGGAGCAGGCCGACCTCGCCGAGGTCGCCGACGAGGTACAGGAGGTCGAGCCCGCCGCGCGGCACTACGATTACAGCGGGCTCGAAGGCGCCAAGATCCTGCTGATCGAGAACGATCCGAACGGCTCGGAGGCGATGGCCGCGCTGCTGGAGGGATGGGGCTGCGACGTCGCGACCACGCGATCGGGTGCGGACGCGCTCGTGCGCCTCAGCGAGCTCGGCGGCGCGCCCGATGTCGTGATCGCCGACCTCCATCTCGACCACGGCGAAAGCGGCCTTTCGGCCATCACCGACGTGCGGGAGCATTTGAAGCTCGACACGCCCGCCATGATCATCACCGCCGACTATTCCGAGCAGGCGGCGAAGCAGGCGAGCCTGCAGGGCCTCGAAGTGCTGAAGAAGCCGATCAAGCCGGCCGAGATGCGGGCGCTGCTGTCATTCCTGCTGAGCTGAAGCGCGGATGATCTTCGCCTCGTCTTCCTTGCGGCGGGGCTATCGGACGTAGCCAAGACAAAAAAGTCGAAAACAACCCCATGCAAAGTAGACAGGGGCCTGTCACTCCTCCTCCATCGCCTTGATTAGATTGTCGCGGAGCTTGACGACGCTTTTCTGCAGCAGCGCGAACTCATCGGGCTTTAGTCCGCTCGACTTCACGAGATTCATGTGCATGCCTTTCTCGCGGAGGCGTCGGCCGGCGTCGGTGAGACTGACGCGCACCTGCCGCTCGTCGGCGGGATCGCGCTGGCGGCGCAAATAGCCCGCCGCCTCGAGCTTTTTGAGGATCGGCGTCAGGGTGTTGGATTCCAGGAACATCTTGTCGCCGAGTTCGCTGACGGTTTGGTCGTCCTGCTCCCACAGCGCCACGATCGCGATCCACTGGGGGTAGGTTAGGCCGAGCTCATCGAGGCCCCGCTTGTAGGCTCGTCCGTAGGCGAGGTTGGCCGAATAGATCGCGAAGCACAGGAAATCGTCGAGGCGCCGGTCCCCCTCGGCCGGTTTCGGCTGATTGGTCGTTGAATCATCTCTGGAATCGTCTCTGAATTCGGCTCTGGGACCGTTCTTCAGGCTCATGGGGTGCCCTTTTCAACACGGACATGTGAAACTCCGCGTGCATATATATCGTGTCCGATTAAATCGGAAGGTTGACATTGAGGCTCCAAGGTACTTTATATCGCGCACACGATTATATCGTAACCGCTATAATCAGGAGAGAAGCAATGCCTGCCCCCGATGCAAATGAGACCACCCAAGCGCCAACGATCGACATGAAGCTCGAAGTCGTCGTCATCCCTGTTTCGGACATCGATCGCGCCAAGAAGTTCTATGCGAACCTCGGATGGCGGCTCGATGCCGATTTCGCCGGGCCTGACGACTACCGCGTCATCCAGTTCACACCTCCCGGCTCCCCCTCCTCGGTCATTTTCGGCAAGAACGTGACCGCGGCGGCGCCCGGCTCCGCCCAGGGTCTGTACCTGATCGTCTCCGACATTGAAGCCGCGCGAGACGATCTGCGCGGTCGCGGCGTCGAGGTCAGCGAAGTCTTCCACGCTGAAGGCGACGTGCACACCGGACCCGACGAGCCTTATCTGTTCGGGCGCCGTCGGATTGCTGGTCTGGATCCCGCACGCGCCAGCTATCGCTCGTACGTCTCGTTCAACGATCCCGATGGCAACGGCTGGCTGTTCCAGGAGGTCACCACGCGATTGCCGGGACGCGTAGAGGCGGCAGGCACAACATTCACCTCCTCGTCCGAGCTCGCGAGCGCGCTTCGACGTGCGGCTGCGGCACACGGTGAACACGAGAAGCGGAACGGCGGTCAGCACGATGCGAACTGGCCGGACTGGTACGCCGACTACATCGCCCGCGAGCAGGCCGGCCAGCCGCTGCCGGCTTGAGCCGCGGCGCGCCTCGTGCCGATGACTGACGCCAGGCTATCCCGAGGGCGGATCGGCCTGCGAACGCTCCCGCTTCAGGCCGGCGCCTTCGCCGGCCAGGGTCGCGAAATCGATCCGGGACATTTCGACGATGGCCTTGGTGCGGCTCAGCACGTTGAGCTTGCGCAGGATGTCGGAGACGTGGACCTTCACCGTGGTCTCGGAGATGTTCAGCTCGAAGGCGATCTGCTTGTTCTGCAGGCCGCGCTTGAGCATTTCGAGCACGCGCAATTGCTGCGGCGTCAGCTCGTGCAGCCGTTTCAACAGATCCTGCGCCGGGCCGGCGGCGCGTTGCGGCCGGACGAGCCCGCGATAGGCGGCAGGGACACAGACCGCGCCGCGCAGCACCTCGCCGATCGACTGCGCCAGCTCCTGCTTGGAGGACGATTTGAGGATGTAGCCGGAGACGCCGAGCGACAAGGCGCCGGCTATGATCTGCGGATCCTGATGCCCCGACACGATGACGATGGGAATCCTGGGAAAGGCCTTGCGGATGCGGATGATGCCCGAGAGGCCCGTGGTACCCGGCATCGACAGATCGAGCAGGATGAGGTCGAGCTCGGCAGCCGCCGCGGCCTGCTCCAGCGCACCGTCGATCGACGTCGCCTGAAGGATCTCGGCCGCCGGCGCCGCCATCTGGAGCGCGCCCTCCAAGGCTTCGCGAAACAACGGATGGTCTTCGACGATCAGAAATCGCATCACGCGTGAGCCATTCTCGGTTGATTGGCCAGATGATCGAAGGGTTCGACGCCGAAACGAGAATGTCGCAGCCGGACCAGACCGGTTTGATCCAGATCAAGCAGGATATTGCGCGTCATTGCGGCCGCCCGCGGTCGGCCCGCGCATAAGGCCGGGCCTTGGGATCCGGCAGGTCCACCTTGCCGATCTCGATGATCGCCTTGTTGCGGCTGAACAGGCCGAGTTTGCGCAGAATTTCGGTGATATGCGCCTTCACCGTGGATTCGGCGAGCTGAAGCTCCTGGCCGATCTGCCGGTTCGGATAGCCGCGCCGCAGCAGATCGAGCACGCGAAGCTGCTGCGGCGTGAGCTCGCGCAGCTTGACCTCGAGCGCCTTGCTGGCCTCGGCCCGACGCCGCTGCGACGTTACCACGAAATCCTTCGGCACCGACACCGATCCGTTCAGCACGCCCTCGATCGACTGCGCCAGCTCGCGCTTCGACAGCGACTTCGGCAGAAAACCCGCGGCCCCAAGCTCCAGCGCCTCGCGAACGACGCGCTGGTCCTCCTCGCTCGACACGATGGCGACGGGCAGGCGTGGATGGGCCTCGCGCAAGCGCAGAAAGCCGGAGAAGCCGGTCGCATCGGGCAGCAGGAGGTCGAGCAGTGCGAGGTCGATGCCCTCGCCCTGCTCGGCCGTCAGGATGTGAAGGGCGTCCTCGATCGACATCGCCTCGACAATCCGCGCCTCCGGCAGAGCCAGCCGCACCGCATTACCGAGGGCCTCGCGAAACAGCGGATGATCGTCGATGATCAGGAAGCTGGTCATGGCGCCTTCACAGGACTGCACCGCCGAATGCTGCACCGTACGGGCATCCGCCGCCGCAGCGGAAGAGGCGGAACCATCCGGCATCAATCCGGCACCGGGATGGCGCCGGATGAACGCTACCACATCCTCCCGATCGGGTTCGGTCAAGACCGTTCAATCGTTCGATTCGACCTGGACCGTCAGCAGGAAGGAATAGATGCTGTTGACCTGGTCCTCGGTATAGACCTCCTTCCAGGCCGGCATGCCCTTGTTCGGCCGTCCCTCCTGCACGGTGGTCAAATATTTCTCGCGCATCTCGTCGCCGTAGCGGTGACGCAGCAGCCGCAGATCGATCTTGCGCTCGCTCTGGATCGCATCGGGACCGTGGCAGTGGGCGCAGGTTCCGTTGAAGATCTCCTTGCCCGCGCCGACGGCCTCAAGGCCCGGCGTGACCGCATCGCCCTTGGTCTCAGTCGCCACGACATTGGCGACCTGGACGACGCCGGCTCCGCTTCCCGTGCCCGTCGTCAGCGGCGCTGGCGTCGGCGCTGCGCCGAAGCGAACCGGCGCGCCGCCCGGCAAACCGTATTTCACGGCGAGCTCGCCGATCTTGCCCTGAAGCTGCGGCAGCACGGCATTGACGCGGTCGCGCAACTCGGTCGAGGCCTTGGCAAAGCCGATGGCGGCGTCCCATGACAGGCCCTCGCCCTCGGTGAGCTCGATCTGGTAGCGGCCGCCGTAGCTGGTCTTGTTCAGCCAGCCGGCGACCGGGCCCCAGATGAAGGCGACGTCGGCCCGGCCCTGGTCGAGCGCCTGCATGCCCTCCTCAGGCGACAGCACCGTCACTTTCTGGATGTCGTCGCGGCTGGCGAGCAGGTTTTGCGGCGTGCTGGCGAACTGCACGGCGACGCGCTTGCCCTTGAGGCCCTCGATGCCGCCGATCGCCGCGCCCTTCGCAGATTCCTTGGTGGCGACGAGGGCATAGCCCTCCTTGGCGAAGACGTCGGAGAAGATCACGGCCGGGTCCATGAAATCTGCGGACCTGGGCAGCCCGATCATGGCGTCGCATTGCTTGCCGAGCAGCGTGACCCGCACGGTGCGCTTGCCGAAATAGGATTTGTACCAGTCATAGGCGATCGGCCGGCCGAGCGCCTGCGCCAGGGCCTGCCCGATCTCGACATAGAAGCCCGGCTTCGACGAGCTGTCGCTGGAGAATGGAAGGTTGGTCGGATCGGCGCAGAGACGGAACGGTTGCGCCTCGTTGGCCTGCAGCGGCGAGGCCGGAACGATCAGCGCCGCGGCGGCACATGCGAGCAGGCCTGCGATGGCGCGATGTCGGCTCGCACCGGTGGCGGAATGATTCGGACGCATCCTCGTCTCCCTTGGTGTTGGCTTTGTTGCGCCGGAGCTTGTTGAGCCGGGCGCGGCGGCACCAGGCACCGCCCGATGCCGCAGCTAAAGTCCGGAGAAAGCGCGCGCGTATCCCGTCACCTCGAGGATACGCGCGCGAGTTGTCACTGGACGGAGAACACGAAGAGCGAGCCGCCCTCGGGGGCTGCGGCCGTCATCTTCTTTCCTACCTCGCCCAGGAACGCAGGCAGCGCAGCGGTGCGGCCAACGACGATGGCGACATATTGCTTGCCGTCGACCTGATAGGTCACCGGGCCTGCGCCGATGCCGGAGCCGAGATTCTTGCTCCACAGCACCTTGCCGGACTTCGCATCGATGGCACGGAAGTCGCCATGGATGTTGCCGGCAAACACGAGGCCGCCGCCGGTGGTCAGCGTGCCGCCGTTGAAGGGCAGGTCTTCCTTGATCGACCAGACCTTCTTCTGCGCGACCGGATCCCAGGCGACGAGCTCGCCGAGGAAGCCGCCGGGGCCTTCCTTGGTCGGGAATTCGGCGCCGAGATAGAACACGCCGCGCTTGTAGGTGACGTCGCTGACCGACCAGTCCATGCAGACGTTGTTGGACGGGATGTAGACCAGGCCGGTCTGCGGGTTGAACGACATCGGCTGCCAGTTCTTGCCGCCGATCAGGTTCGGGCAGATGTCCTTGGCGGGATGGCCCGGCCCCGGACGCTTGTCGGGATCCTCGACCGCGCGCATCGTGGCGACGTCCCACTTCTTGGCCCAGTTGGAGAACACGTATTTCTCCGCCGACAGCACCTTGCCGGTCTCACGGTTGGCGACGAAGAAGAAGCCGTTGCGATCGGCCTTCATCAGCGTCGGAACGGTGCTGCCGCCGATCTTGAGATCCGCGAGCACGGCTTCGTTGACGCCGTCATAGTCCCAGGCGTCGGCCGGCGTGGTCTGGATGTGCCACTTGATCTTGCCGGTGTTGGGATCGAGCGCGAGCGTCGAAGCCGTGTAGAGGTTGGTCAGCTTGCCGAAATTGCCGTCGCCGGTCGAACGCACCGCCGTGTTCCACGGGGCGGGATTGCTGGTGCCCCAATAGACCGTGTCGGTCTTTGGATCGTAGGAGCCGACCAGCCAGGCCGCGCCGCCGCCGTGCTGGGCGGAGTCGCCCTTCCAGGAATCGCCGCCTGGCTCGTCCGGCGAAGGAACGGTGTAGGTCTGCCACACCTGCTTGCCGGTGTTGATGTCGAAGGCCAGCAGCGCGCCGCGCACGCCGTATTCGCCGCCGCCAAAACCGGTGATGACCTTGTCGCGCACGACGAGCGGCGGCGAGGTGATGACCGAGCCCTGCTTGTAGTCGACCACCTTCGCCGTCCACAGCGACTTGCCGGTCGCGGCATCGAGCGCGGTCAGCTTGCCGTCGAGGCGGCCGACGAAGATCTTGCCGTCGGCGTAGGAGACGCCGCGGCTGTTCACGTCGCAGCAGGCGTATTGCAGCACGTCCTCGGGAATATCGGGCTCCCAGGTCCATTTGCGCTGCCCCGTCGCCGCATCGAGCGCATAGACGTATTTCGGACCCCACGAGCTCGAAACGTACAGCGTGTTGCCGATGACGATCGGCGAGGATTCGTTCGAACGCAACGACGCCAGCGAGAAGGAGTAAGCGAGCGTCAGCTTCCCGGCGTTCTCGGTGTTGATCTGCTTGAGCGGGCTGAAGCGCGTGTTGCCGTAATCGTGGCCGGCAACCGCCCATTGATTCGAATCGGATTGCGCCTTGAGCACCGAGTCGTTGGCGCGAACGCCCGATGTAACGGCGGCGAGCATCGCAATCATGGAGATGCCGGCCAAGAAGCCCTTCGTTCCAAAGGTCATGTATTCCCTCCGCGATGTTGTTGTGCACGCCTCGTTGGGCGCCTGAGCGCACTGCGCTCGTGATGCGCAGTTCGCCTGCGAGCCATCGTTCGAAATTACAGCATCGGCGTTTCGCGCTTAGTATAGGCGGAAGGTAGTAGTGCAATTCATTGGCGGCATTCGCAGCTCATCTTGTTGTCGCGCCTTGCGTCCTGCCCTTGTTTTGCAGCTTGAAATGCGCGTTCGAATGAAGGCGGCATCGCGCATCAATCACGATGATGGCGCTACCACGCCGGCGAGATTTTCGAAGAAGCTCGCGGCGAGTTTTCGCGACGTCGAGTCGATCAATCGCGAGCCGAGCTGTGCGAGCTTGCCGCCGATCTGCGCATCGGCCTCGTAGTGCAGGATGGTGACGTCAGGGGCTTCTTCTTCCAGCCTGACCTTCGCGCCGCCCTTGGCAAAGCCGGCGACGCCGCCGGCGCCCTCGCCGACGATGCGATAGCCATTGGGCGCATCGATATCGGTCAGCGTCACCTTGCCGCTGAACGTCGCCTTCACCGGCCCCACCTTCAGCACCACGGTCGCCGTCATCTCGGTCGGCGATGCCATCTCGAGCGATTGGCAGCCGGGAATGCAGCGCCTGAGAATTTCGGGATCGTTGAGCGCGGCCCAGACCTTTGCCTTCGACGCCGGGATCCGCTGACTGTCGTTCATCTGCATCGCTTCCACCCTTGTTGCCGTTGCCTGTACGGCTCGACTAGGGGGACGGGCGGCTGCGATCTATCGCCAGGAAGTAGTAGTCCTGCTTTCCGGACCTCTCATTCACGCGATGTCATTCCGGGGCACGCCTGTTGGCGCGAACCCGGAATCCACTTCCCCGCGGACTCTGCGGCCCGATGGATTTCCGGGCTCCCTCGCTCCGCTCGGGCCCCGGAATGACGCAGTGGGTTGTTGAAAGCGCAACACGCGGGGCGTCCTAACCCACGCGGCTCGACGGCGGCACTTCGCTGCATTGCCGTAAGCAAAATCAATGGCTTAAGTCGTCTCGTCCTACTACCAAGATCGCGATTACAAAGGCGGGGGCGCATGCTCCTATTCGCGCAACGAGCACGGCATTAAAGGGAGGAACGACGCACGACCGGGCCTAGGTCCAGGGCAAGCGGCGAGATGACCGCGGCACGCGCGACCAGCTCACGCGCCTATTGCGGCGGCAGCGAGCACGCCATCGCAGATGCTAGCTGCGACTTTCCGTGTGTCTCCCACAATGTCGCAGCACGTGATGGCGGCGGCACGAGACGTCGTGGCCGAATCGCAGATCGGCGACCGTCATCACGATGACCCTTCCATGACCGCGGTCAGCAAAAACCCAGTTGCAAAGTTTCGTTTGCGCTGTCTCTAATTAGAACCAATCAAAATAACTTTGGGAGGACTTCAAGTGTCTACAGTCAAACTGACGGTCAACGGCAAGGCCGTTGCTGTCGATGTCGAGGACCGCACGCTGCTGGTCCAGCTCCTGCGCGATCACCTCAACCTGACCGGGACCCATGTCGGCTGCGACACCAGCCAGTGCGGCGCCTGCGTCGTGCACATGGACGGCCGCGCGGTGAAATCCTGCACCATGCTGGCGGGGCAGGCCGACGGCGCCAGCGTCACCACGATCGAGGGCATCGCCAAGGGCGACGAACTGCACCCGATGCAGGCCGCCTTCCGCGACAATCACGGCCTGCAGTGCGGCTATTGCACGCCGGGCATGATCATGTCGGCGATCGACATCGTGCACCGCCATGGTGGACAGCTCGACGAGGCGACCGTCCGCACCGAGCTCGAAGGCAATATCTGCCGCTGCACCGGCTACCACAACATCGTCAAGGCGGTGCTGGACGCCGCCGGCCGCATGAAGGTCTCGCAGGCGGCCGAGTAAGCGGCGGGCCTCGAAACAAGAACAACCGTCGCAGCCGTGGATGAACGGCGCGATCAAGGAAATTTCCGGTCGGGAGGACCAGACATGGGTGTTGAAGGCATCGGCGCACGCGTCGTGCGCAAGGAAGACAAGCGTTTCATTACCGGCAAGGGCCGCTACGTCGACGACATCAAGTTGACGGGGATGACCCATGCCTATTTCATCCGCAGCCCGCACGCGCACGCCAAGGTCAAGAAGATCGACTCGTCCGCGGCGCTGAAGATGCCGGGCGTGGTCGCGGTGCTCACCGGACAGCAGCTGGTCGACGACAAGGTCGGCAACCTGATCTGCGGCTGGGCCATCACCTCCAAGGACGGCAGCCCGATGAAGATGGGCGCATGGCCGGCGATGGCGCCGGAGACGGTGCGCTTCGTCGGACAGGCAATTGCCGTCGTGATCGCCGAAAGCAAAAATCTCGCGCGCGACGCGGCGGAAGCCGTCGTGGTCGACTACGAGGAGCTTCCCGCGGTCGCCGACATGCACGCCGCCATCAAGCCCGGCGCGCCGCAGCTTCATCCCGAGGCACCCGGCAACCAGGTCTATGATTGGGTGATCGGCGACGAGGGCGCGGTGAATGCCGCCTTCTCGAAAGCCGCCAATGTGGTGAAGCTCGACGTCACCAACAACCGCCTCGCGCCGAATGCGATGGAGCCGCGCGCGGCGATCGCCGATTACGACACCGCGGAGGAGCACTTCACCCTCTATACGACGTCGCAGAACCCGCACGTCGCCCGTCTCGTGCTCTCGGCGTTCTACAACATCGCCCCCGAGCACAAGCTGCGCGTGATCGCCCCTGACGTCGGCGGCGGCTTCGGCTCCAAGATCTTCATCTATCCCGAGGAGATGGTGGCGCTGTGGGCCTCGAAGAAAGTCGGCCGTCCCGTCAAGTGGACCGGCGACCGCACCGAAGCCTTCCTCACCGACGCGCATGGCCGCGATCACATCACCCATGCCGAGATGGCCTTCGACGCCAACAACAAGATCATCGGCCTCAAGGTGAAGACCTACGCCAATTTCGGCGCCTACATGTCGCTGTTCTCGTCGTCGGTGCCGACCTATCTCTACGCGACGCTGCTGTCGGGCCAGTACAACATCCCGGCGATCCACGCCGAGGTGATCGGGGTCTACACCAACACCACGCCGGTCGACGCCTATCGCGGCGCGGGCCGGCCCGAGGCGAGCTATCTGATCGAACGGTTGATGGAGACGGCGGCGCGGCAGCTGAACGTCGATCCGGCCCAGTTGCGGCGGACCAACTTCATCACCCAGTTCCCGCACCAGACGCCTGTCATCATGGCCTACGACACCGGTGACTTCAACGCTTCGCTCGATGCGGCGATGAAGGCGATCGATTATGCCGGCTTCCCTGCCCGCAAGGCCAAGGCGAAGGCCGACGGCAAGCTGCGCGGCATCGGCGTGTCCTGCTACATCGAGGCCTGCGGCATCGCGCCGTCGAAGGCGGTCGGCAGCCTGGGCGCCGGCGTCGGCCTTTGGGAATCGGCCGAGGTGCGCGTCAACCCGGTCGGCACCATCGAGATCCTCACCGGCTCGCACAGCCACGGGCAGGGTCACGAGACCACCTTCTGCCAGCTCGTCGCGGAGCGCCTGGGCGTTCCGATCAGCCAGGTCTCGATCGTCCATGGCGACACCGACAAGGTGCAGTTCGGCATGGGCACCTACGGCTCGCGCTCGGCGGCCGTCGGCCTCACCGCGATCCTGAAGGCGATGGAGAAGATGGAATCCAAGGCCAAGAAGATCGCCGCGCATGCGCTGGAGGCGTCGGAGGCCGACATCGTCATCGAGAACGGCGAGTTCAAGGTGACAGGCACCGACAAGGCGATCGCCCTGCCGATGGTCGCGCTCGCGGCCTATACGGCGCACAACCTGCCTGACGGGATGGAGCCGGGCCTGAAGGAGAGCGCCTTCTACGACCCGACCAACTTCACCTTCCCGGCCGGCGCCTATATCTGCGAGCTCGAGGTCGATCCCGGCACCGGCAAGACCTCCTTCGTCAACTTCGTCGCGGCGGACGATTTCGGCCGGCTGATCAACCCGATGATCGTCGAGGGCCAGGTCCATGGTGGCCTCGTGCAGGGCATCGGGCAGGCATTGCTCGAGCATGCGATCTATGATGCCAACGGCCAGCCGGTCACGGCCTCGTTCATGGATTACGCCATGCCGCGCGCCGACGACGTGCCGTCGTTCAACCTGTCCCACACCACGACGCTGTGCCCGGGCAATCCCTTGGGCATCAAGGGCTGCGGTGAGGCCGGCGCGATCGGCGCATCGGCGGCCGTGATCAACGCGATCACGGATGCGATCGGCAAGAACAACCTGGAAATGCCCGCAACCCCTGACAGGGTGTGGCGCACGATCCACGCGGCTTAAGGGAGGACCGAAGATGTACCAGACCACCTATCATCGCGCCTCCTCGGTCGACGAGGCCGCCAGCCTGTTCGCCAAGGGTAGCGAGTCGAAGTTCCTCGCCGGCGGTCAGACGCTGCTGCCGGTCATGAAGCAGCGCCTCGCAGGTCCCTCCGACGTCATCGACCTCGGCAGGATCAAGGAGCTGCAGGGCGTCGAGCTGTCAGGCGACACGCTGACCATCAAGGCTGCGACGACCTATTACGACATCATGACGAATGCCGACGTGAAGCAGGCGATTCCTGCAATCGCCTACCTCACCTCCGTGCTCGGCGACCCCGCCGTGCGCTACCGCGGCACGATCGGCGGCTCGATCGCCAACAACGATCCGGCCGCGGATTTCCCGGCGGCGCTGCTCGCGCTCGGCGCCACCGTGAAGACCAACAAGCGGTCGATTGCGGCGGATGATTTCTTCCAGGGCCTGTTCACGACGGCGCTCGAAGACGGCGAGATCATCACCGCCGTGTCATTCCCGGTGCCGGCAAAGGCGGGCTACGAGAAGATGCGGCATCCGGCCTCGCGCTTCGCGCTGACCGGCGTGTTCGTGGCGCAGGCCAAGTCGGGCGAGGTTCGGGTCGCCGCCACCGGCGCCTCGCAAACCGGCGTGATGCGGGTGGGGGCGATCGAAGCGGCGCTGAAGGCGAACTGGTCGCCATCGGCGATCGACAGCGTCAGCATCTCGGCGAACGGATTGCTGGCCGACATCCACGGCACGGCGGAATATCGCGCCAATCTGATCAAGGTGATGGCACAACGCGCGATCGCTGCTGCGCGCTGACAGTTCGGCTAAAGCGCGATGCGATTAGGATGAATCGTCATCGCGCTTTAGGTTAATGTTCCAGCATGATCCTTTCGGAAAACCGCTACGCACTTTTCCGGATCATGCTGTAGCGTCTCCACGCAAATTTTCCGCGGCGCGCACTTCGGTGCGCGCCGTTTTATTTTGGCCGTGCGGCATGAAAACCGCTTGCCTCGCTGGCGTGAAGGCGAGAAAAGTTAATCGGCCGATTAACTCGCTCAACAGAAGAAACGTCAGAGGCGATTGCCGATCGCCGGCATCCGTCCGCGACCCGAGGAAACAACAACGTGCTCGACAAACCCGCCCCCACCTCCTCCGTCCGCGCTTCCGGCCCGCTCTCGGGCTTCCGCATCGTCGAATTCGCCGGCATCGGGCCCGGCCCGTTCGCCTGCATGATGCTGGCCGACATGGGCGCCGACGTCGTCACGCTCGACCGCGTCGGCGCGAAGAAGAGCATGAAGTCGGTGGCCGGGCGCGGCCGCAAGGTGATCGAGCTCGACCTCAAGGACAAGGCGGCGATCGCGCAAGTATTGGATCTGCTCGCGAGCGCGGACGCGCTGGTCGAGGGTTTTCGCCCCGGTGTGATGGAGCGGCTCGGCCTCGGGCCGGACGTCGTGCTCGCACGCAACCCGAAGCTGGTCTATGGCCGCATGACCGGCTGGGGCCAGGAAGGCCCGCTCGCCAACGCCGCCGGCCACGACATCAATTACATCTCCATCACCGGCGCGCTCGCCGCGATCGGTACGAAGGAAGCGCCGGTGCCGCCGCTCAATTTGGTCGGCGATTTCGGCGGCGGTGCGCTCTATCTCGTCGTCGGCGTGCTCGCCGCACTGCTGGAAGCACAGAAGTCGGGCAAAGGCCAAGTGGTGGACGCGGCGATGTGCGACGGCGCGGCCTCGCTGATGTCGTTCTTCTTCGACATGACCACGATGGGACGCTGGACCGAGGAGCGCAACCAGAACTTCCTCGACGGCGGCGCGCATTTCTACGGCGTCTACGAATGCGCCTGCGGGCACTTCGTCTCGATCGGCTCGATCGAGCCGCAATTCTACGCGCTGCTGCGCGAGCACGCCGGCCTCACCGACGCCGATTTCGACGCGCAGATGGACCGCAAGGCCTGGCCAGCGCTGAAGGAGAAGCTGAAGGCCGTGTTCAAGAGCAAGACGCGCGAGGACTGGTGCAAGATCATGGAAGGCACTGACATTTGCTTCGCGCCGGTGCTGACCATGTCGGAGGCGACACAGCATCCGCACATGGTCGCCCGCAACGTCTTCATCGAGCGGCACGGCGTGAAGCAGCCGGCGCCCGCGCCACGGTTCTCGCGCACGCCGTCAGCGGCACGCGAGCCGGAGGCGGCGGGGATCGGCGCGGTGATGAAGGCCTGGCAGCGGTAGATCTAGCGCCAGCAAAGGTCGCGTAGGGTGGGCAAAGGCGCGAAGCGCCGTGCCCACGTCTTCGCATCAATTGGGCAGGACGTGGGCACGCTTCGCTTTGCCCACCCTACAGCAGTGTGCGTGACGGCCGCAGCCTACGCCGCGTCCCCCACCTTCAACACGCCGCGCCGGATCTGGTCCTCCTCGATCGATTCGAACAGGGCCTTGAAATTGCCCTCGCCAAAACCGTCGTCGCCCTTGCGCTGAATGAACTCGAAGAAGATCGGGCCGATTGCGTTGGCCGAGAAGATCTGCAGCAGCACCTTGGTCTGGCCGCCATCGACCACGCCCTCGCCGTCGATCAGGATGCCGTTCTTCTTGAGCCGGGCGACATCCTCTCCGTGCTTGGGCAGGCGCGTATCGATCTTCTCGAAATAAGTGTCGGGCGGCGACGGCATGAACGGCAGGCCGGCCTCGCGCAAACCTTCGATGGTGCGATAGATATCGCGGCAGCCGCAGGCGATGTGCTGGATGCCCTCGCCGCGATAGGTCTGCAGATATTCCTCGATCTGGCCGGACTCGGCGGCGTCCTCGTTGATCGGAATGCGAATCTTGCCGTCGGGGCTGGTCAGCGCGCGCGAGAACAGGCCGGAGGCGCGGCCCTCGATGTCGAAGAAGCGGATCTGGCGGAAGTTGAACAGCTTCTCGTAGAAGCCGGCCCAGACATTCATGCGGCCGCGATGGACGTTGTGGGTGAGATGGTCGAGATAGAACAGGCCGGCGCCATGCGGCTTGGGATCGCGCGCGCCCAGCCATTCGAACTCGGCATCGTAGGCCGAGCCTTGGGCACCATAGCGATCGACCAGATAAAGCAGACTGCCGCCGATGCCCTTGATCGCGGGCACGTCGAGCGTCTTCTGCGCCGATGACACATCGGCCGGCTCGGCGCCGAGCGCAATCGCGCGGTCATAGGCCGCCTTGGCATCGACGACGCGAAAGGCCATGGACGGCGCACAAGGGCCGTGGGCGGCGACGAACTCATAGCCGTGCGTGCCGGGCTCCTCGTTGACGAGATAGTTGATGTCGCCCTGGCGATAGACCGTGATCTTCTTGGTTCTGTGGCGCGCGACCGGCGCATAGCCCATCAGCTTGAACAAAGCGTGCAAGTCTTGCGGATTGGGATGGGCGTATTCGACGAACTCGAAGCCGTCGGTGCCCATCGGGTTGTCGGCAGTGATCGTGGCCGGCGGTGCATCGTGCGGAAACGGTCCCATGGTGTTCTCCCGAATGGCTGCTGACAGGGAACTATCCTTCATGGGCCATGCAATGAGCGTGCAAACGAGACGGGCTTTGGCTATTCTATGCACGATCCGCGCATGAAACGGATGAAAGACGCATGATTTCTGTTGACGCCTTCGACCTCAGGATTCTCGGCGCGCTCCAGGACGATGGCCGCCTCACCAACCAGGAGCTCGCCGAGCTCGCGGGCCTGTCAGCCTCGCAATGCTCGCGGCGGCGGATGCGGCTGGAGGAGGAGAAGGTGATCGCGGGCTACCACGCCGACCTCTCCAGCGAGGCGCTCGGCTTCGGCGTGATCGCCTTCATCCAGGTGGGACTGGCGACCCACTCGCCGGACAATTCCAAGCGTTTTCGCGCGCTGGTGAACCGGATCGATGAGATCCAGGAGGCGTATTCGCTGACGGGCGATGCCGACTATGTGCTCAAGGCCGTGCTGCGCGATCTCAAGGGCCTGTCCAACCTCGTCAATGACGTGCTGATGCCGCACCAGAGCGTGGCGCATGTGCGCTCCTCGATCGTGCTTGATAGGCTGAAGGAGAGCTCGAAGCTGCCGCTGAAGGAGATCAAGCCCGGCTGAAATCGAGGGAACTATGGCATTCGCGCTGGCAACGCGATCTGCGATGATCGCAGCTCCAGTTGCGGAGATTCAACATGGCGCTCCAGCTGCGACCGAACTGCGAATATTGCGATTGCGACCTGCCGCCCGACGCGACCAATGCGCGGATCTGCTCCTATGAATGCACGTTCTGCGCGGACTGCGTCGAGACCAAGCTGTTCAATGTCTGCCCGAACTGCGGCGGCGGCCTCGCCCCGCGCCCGATCAGGCCGGCGCAGGAATGGCGGCCGGGCGTGTGCACGGCCAAGCAGGCGCCGTCGGACAAGCGGGTGCATCTGAAGTACAGCCTGGAGGATGTCGCGGCGCATTGCGCGCGGGTGCGCGACGTGCCGCCGGAGAAACGGTGATTTGGCCCGCTACTCCGCCGCCAATATCGTTCCTTCGACCTCGCCGAACCCGACGCGATAGCCGTTGCCCTGGCACCAGCCGCGCATGACGAGGCTGTCGCCGTCCTCCAGAAACGAGCGCTTGGCGCCGCCGGGCAGTTCGACCGGCTCGGTGCCGTTCCAGCTGATCTCGAGCAGGCTGCCGCGCTGGTTCTTCTCCGGGCCGGAGATGGTGCCGCTCCCTAAGAGATCGCCGACATTCATGGCGCAGCCCGAGGAGGCGTGGTGCATCAATTGCTGCACCGACGACCAGTACATGTACTTGAAATTGGTGCGGCTGATGCTGGCGGGCGCATTGGCACCCGCAGCGCGCAAGGAGACGTCGAGCTCGACATCGTAGTTCTGCGGCCTGGTCTGCTTGAGATAATCGAGCGGCACCGGCTGCTGCTCCGGCCCGTTCAGGCGGAACGGCTCCAGCGCCTCGCGCGTCACCACCCAGGGGCTGATCGAGGTCGCGAACGCCTTGGCGAGGAACGGGCCGAGCGGCACATATTCCCATTGCTGGATGTCGCGCGCGCTCCAGTCGTTGAGCAGCACGAAGCCGAAGATCATCTCCTCGGCCTGGCTCTCGGTGAGCATCCCGCCCATCGGCGACGGCTGACCGATCACGACGCCCATCTCCAGCTCGAAATCGAGCCGCTTGCACGGCGCAAAGCTCGGCAGCTCCGCATTCGGCGGCTTCAGCTGCCCGCGCGGCCGCTTCACCCTGGTGCCGGAGACCACGACGGTGGAGGCGCGGCCGTTATAGGCGATCGGCATATGCAGCCAGTTCGGCTGCAGCGCATTGTCCTTGCCGCGGAACATCACGCCGACATTGGTGGCGTGCTCCTTCGACGAATAGAAATCGGTGTAGCCGGAGACGGCGAAGGGCAGGTGGAGCTTCGCGTCGCGCATGAGAACGAAAGCGCGCGAGCGCAACTGCTCGTTATCGCGAAGCTCCGGATTGTCGTGCCGCAAGAGCTCGCTGATGCGCGCGCGGGTTTTCGACCAAACCTTTGGACCCAGATGCATCAAGGCGTTCAGTCCTCCTGCAAATGTGCCCGGATCGCCCGCACTGATCAGGCCATCTTGCTCGAGCTCCCAGAGATCGAGCACGTAGTCGCCGATCGCTACGCCGAGGCGCGGGGCACGGCCATCCTTGGTCGAGAACACGCCATAGGGCAGATTTTGGATCGGGAAGTCCGAGGCCGGATCGACGGCGATGAAGGAGCGGAGGCTGGGGTCGTTGGGGTGGGGCATTGGTTCCTGCCGAATGTTTATTCACAGTTTCTCCGCCGTCATTCCGGGGCGCGCGGAGCGCGAGCCCGGAATCCATATTCACAATCGTGGTTATGGATTCCGGGCCTGCGCCTTCGGCGCATCCCGGAATGACCAAGTAACTACGGCTTGCCCGGATCGAACCGCTTCTCCAACCCCTTCCAACAATCCGCGTAATCGGCCTGGAGTGTGGCGGCGTTCGCCGCGTGTGCCGTGACGCGCTGCGGGTAGCGGGTCTCGAACATGAAGGCCATGGTGCCGGTCAGCTTCACCGGCTTCAATTCGCCGTTGCTGGCGTGCTCGAAGGCGTCGCGGTCGGGGCCGTGCGGCAGCATGCAATTGTGCAGCGAGATGCCGCCGGGGACGAAGCCCTGCGGCTTGGCGTCGTAGACGCCGTAGATCAGGCCCATGAACTCGCTCATGATGTTCATGTGATACCAGGGCGGCCGGAAGGTATTTTCCGCGACCATCCAGCGCTCCGGGAAAATCACGAAGTCGATGTTCGCGGTGCCCGCCGTCTCCGACGGCGAGGTCAACACCGTGAAGATCGAGGGATCGGGATGGTCGAAGCCGATCGCGCCGACGGGAGAGAAGGTACGCAGATCATACTTGTACGGCGCGTAATTGCCGTGCCAGGCCACGACGTCGATCGGCGAATGCGGCAACGTGGTCTTGAACAGCGAGCCGCCCCATTTCACGTAGAGCTCGGTCGGCGTGTCCTTGTCCTCGTAGTTTGCCACCGGCGTCAGGAAGTCACGCGCATTGGCGAGGCAATTGGCGCCAATCGGCCCGCGCTCCGGCAGCGTGAAGGCGCCGCCATAATTTTCGCAGAGATAGCCGCGCGCCGGGCCGTTCGGAATCTCGACGCGGAACTTGACGCCGCGCGGGATCACCACGATCTCGCCAGGCTCGGCATCGATACGGCCGAACTCGGTGACTAGGCGCAGATTGCCCTGCTGCAGCACGAACATCAGCTCGCCGTCGGCATCGTAGAAATGCTGATCCACCATCGACTTGGTGATGAGGTAGACATGCGCGGCCATGCCGGCCTGCGTATTCACATCCCCCGCCGTCGTCATGGTCTGCACGCCCTGAATGAAGGTGACATCCTCCTTCGGCAGCGGCGTCGGATCCCAGCGCAGCTGCGCGATCGGCAGGTCGTATTCATGGCACGGCGCCGAACGCCACAGCCCGGCGTCGACCTTCTCGAAGCGGCCGGAATGCTTCACTGAGGGGCGGATGCGGTAGAGCCAGGAGCGCTCATTGCTGCCGCGCGGCGCGGTGAAGGGCGAGCCCGAGAGCTGCTCGGCATAGAGTCCGTAGGCGCAGCGCTGCGGCGAGTTGCGCCCGATCGGCAGAGCGCCCGGCAGCGCCTCGGTCTCGAAAGAGTTGCCGAAGCCGGACATGTAGCCTGGCGTCACCTGGGCCGAGCTGCGGATGATCTGATCAGGCGAGGTATTGATGTTCATGACTATCCTCCTCCTTGCAAGGCGGCCCACATTTCCTGATCGCGCTTGTCGGTCCAGATCACGGGGTCGTCGATTCCGGACGCTTCGTCGTAGGCGCGCGACACGTTGAACGGCAGGCAGTGCTCGTAAATGGCAAAGCTCGAGAATTTCGGATCCATCACCTCGCGCGTCGCCGCCATCGATTCCTTTAAGCTGCGGCCCCTGGCGACCGAGATTTCGGCCGCGCCATAGAGCGAGGTGACGAAGTCGCGCGTCATCGCGATGGCCTCGCGCACCGTGGCGGTGCCCTTCAGCGCATCGCCGCGGCCCGGCGCGATCGCCTTCGGATTGAAGTTGCGGATCTCGTTTAGCGTCATCGGCCATTCGCGCAAATGCGCATCGCCGCAATAACAGGCCGAGTGATATTCGATGAGGTCGCCCGAGAACATCACCTCTGCATCCGGCACCCAGCCGACGATGTCGCCCGAGGTGTGGCCGGCGCCGAGCTGCATCAGGCGCACCTCGCGCTTGCCGAGATAGATCGTCATCTCGCCTTCGAAGGTCAGCGTCGGCCAGGTCAGGCCGGGAATGCTTTCCGCATCCTGGAACAGGCGCGGAAAGCGGCCGTACTCGGAATCCCAATCCTGCTGGCCGCGCTCCGCAATCAGCCGATGAGTCTCCTGCGAGGCGACGATACCTTGGGCGTGATAGGCGGAGGCGCCCAGCACGCGCACGGCGTGATAATGCGACAGCACGACATATTTGATCGGCTTGTCGGTCACCGTGCGGACCCGCTCGATCACCTTGTTCGCCATGGCCGGCGTCGCCTGCGCGTCGAACACGAGGCAGCCATCGTCGCCGACGATCACGCCGGTGTTGGGATCGCCCTCGGCGGTGAAGGCATAGAGATCGGTGCCGATCTCGGAGAAGGTGATCTTTTTTTCCGCGAGATCGCCGGTGGATGCGAAGTTCTTCGCCATGAATTCGTCCTTACAGGGCTATTGTTGTTGCTGTTGTTGCTGTTGTTGCTGCTGACCATCGATCATGCGGCGCTTGGCGAGCCCGATCGCCTCGCGCAGCACGTCGATGTCGCCGATATGGTTGGCGAGGATCAGCACCAACGCCGCGTCGAAATCGGCGCTCTGCTCCTCGGTGAGACCGCGATGCGCCTCGACGATGGCACGGAAGGCATCGTCGGGGCGTGCGAAGTTCGAGCTGGTGGAGAGCGGCATGCCAAACCTCAATACAAACCTTCGGCTCGCGCCAGCGCCGCCGCGATCGCCGCACGCGTCGGATGACGGAAGCGCGCCGCGACATAACCGTCAGGCCTCAGCAGATAGGCGGCACCCGGCTCGGCGCCGTAGCGCTTTGCGACCAGGCCCGAGGGATCGGCAAATTCACCGTCGGCGCCAATGCGGATGCCCTTGATACCATCAGGCGCATCGATCGGCGCGCCATTGCTGAACGACAGCAGAGTGAAATCCGTTCCACCTTTGCGGAAGGCATCCGTCAGATAGATCGGCTCGCCGGCGGACGTTGCGGCGGGCGCGTCGAGCATCGAACCGCCGGGCGGGGGTCCACCGCGCCACGCATCCGCATCAAGCGAGGACAGCGGCGTATCGTAGCTGCACGGCACCGACAGCCGACCGCCATTGACCATGCGCTTGCCGAATTCGGTCTCCTTGGCGAGCGACAGCACCGCCTTGCGCAGCCGTGCCTCCTGATGCGAGTTCGGCGCCATGAAGTCGGTCGAGCGGGTGGATTCGCGGATGTTCTCGTCGGCCGCCATGCTGCGCTCGACATGGTAGCTCTCGAGCAGGCTCGCAGGCGATTTGCCGCGCAGCACGCGGTCGAGCTTCCAGGACAGATTCTCTGCGTCTTCGAGTCCCGAGTTCGCGCCACGCGCGCCGAAGGGCGAGACCTGATGCGCGGAATCGCCGGCGAAGATGACGCGGCCATGGATGAAGCGGTCCATCCGCCGGCATTGGAATTTGTAGAGCGAAATCCACTCGAATTCGAACTTGTCGTGGCCGAGCATGCGCGCGATCCGCGGCCGCACGTTTTCCGGCTTCTTCTCGAGAACCGGATCGGCATAGCGGTTGAGCTGGAGATCGATGCGCCAGACGTCGTCGGGCTGCCGGTGCAGCAGCGCCGAACGTCCGGCATGAAACGGGGGATCGAACCAGAACCAGCGCTCGGTCGGAAATTCCGCGGTCATCTTGACGTCGGCGATCAGGAACTGATCCTCGAACACCTGGCCGGCGAATTCCGCCCCGACCATCTGCCGCAGCGAGGAGCGCGCGCCGTCGCAGGCGACGACATAGCGCGCATTCAGGCGGTAGGCGCCCTCGGGCGTCTCGATCGTCAGCAGCGCGGAATCGTTGCGCTGCTCGAGCGCCGTCACCTTGTTGCGCCAGCGCAGGTCGATCTCCGGCAGCTCGTTGATGCGATCGACCAGATAGGCCTCGGCGTAATATTGCTGGAGATTGATGAAGGCCGGCCGCTTGTGACCGTCTTCGGGCAGGAGATTGAACTGGTAGAGCTGCGACTCGCCGTGGAAAATCCGCCCGACGCTCCACACCACGCCCTTCTCGACCATGCGGTCGCCGACGCCGAGCCGGTCCCAATATTCCAGCGACCGTTTCGAGAAGCAGATCGCGCGCGAGCCCTCGCCGATGCGGTCGGCATCATCCAGCAGCACGACGCGCTGGCCGCGCTGGGCAAGATCGATCGCCAGCGACAGCCCGACCGGGCCCGCGCCGACGATCACGACCGGATGCGCCGCGGGGCTCGAGCCGGGGCGGTCCTGATCGGGGTGACGGCGGTAGCCGAACTGGGTCTTGGCTTGAGCGGTCTTGGCGTTCAGGGTTTTGGCGTGAGGGGTATTGGCCGGCGCCATACACGAACCTCGGCTCTGGTCAGGACAGGATCGATCTGCTAGATAGTCTCACGTGCAACTATTTTGGACCGGAGCCGGCCGGCCGTCAACTGGAATTCGGAGGCGCTCTCCTTGGCGAGGACATCCAGCGACATCGCGCTCAAAGCGCGCGCGGCCGACGAGGCGTCGGCGCGGCCAAAGCTGCGGCTCGATCTGTTCAAGTTCGTGCCGTTCCGCCTCAATCGGCTCGCCGCGGAGGTCAGTTCCGCGCTGTCGGTCGAGTATCAGGAACGCCACGGCCTCGACATTCCGGCCTGGCGCGTCATCGCCACGCTCGGCTTCCGCAATGATGCCTGCAGCGCGCAATACATTTCGCAATGCACCCGCACGCACAAATCCACCATCAGCCGCGCAGTGACGGCGCTGCTCAGCGACGGCCTGATCGAGCGGGTCGAGAACGAAGCCGACCGCCGCGAATTCCGCCTGCAACTGACCAGGAAGGGCCGCGCGCTCTACGAGGAGCTGTTCCCGCAATTGCTGCGGCGAGAGGACGAGATCCTCGCCTGCCTCTCGGCGCAGGAGCGCAAGCAGCTCTCGGCCCTGCTCGGCAAGATCGAGCAGAGCCTCGATCTGATCCAGACCAGCGAAGAGGCGGATGCGAAGCAGGCGTATTAGGGCGCCCCCCATAAGGCGCAGACGTCAGCTTTTGGGAGCCCGGTTGAGAAAGCTTGGTAGGACCGTGACGGCAGCGAGGTATATAGCGATGCTCCTTGTGGCGTTTGCCGCAACTCGCGCATACGCCGCTGACATAGGTTATCTGGCTCCCCCTGGAGTCGCGGCAAACGAGTTTCCCTCACCGCAGCGTCCTGTCGCACGGATCGTCAGCCCGCGCCGCTCCGCCGAAGAGCGCCGCGACGCCCTGAATGAGGCCGGTCAAATCGCACGCGCTCTTGAACTGAAACCAGGGATGACTGTCGGCGACATTGGAGCAGGCAGTGGCTACCACACGGTCAGGCTCTCGCACCTCGTCGGATCCGCCGGCTCTGTCGTTGCCCAGGACGTCACGCGGGACTATCTCGTCGAACTCGCCAGGCGAACAAAACTTCTGAAGTTGACAAACGTGCAATTCGCGCTCGGCGAACCACACGACCCGCGTCTGCCCGCTTCCTCGCTGGACGCCGCAATCCTTGTGCATATGTATCACGAGATAGCCCAACCCTATGCCTTTCTCTACAATCTTGCGTCCGCCTTGAAGCAAGGTGCGCGGGTCGGAATTGTCGATCTTGAGCTTCCGACGTCGAAGCATGGCACGCCAATTGAGCTCTTGCGCTGCGAGTTGACCGCCGTCGACTATCGCGAGATCGCCACATATAAGCTCGCAGGGGGCGGAGGATACCTGGCGGTATTCTCTCCTCCGGAGCTAGCGGCTCGAAAATCTCCCCACGATATCGTTGCTTGCGGGGATCCTGCCGGTGCTCGTTGACATCGCGCCCGCCTCCCGTCTCAACCCATCCGACGAACTCTACGAGGAGCTGTTCCCGCAATTGCTGCGGCGAGAGGACGAGATCCTCGCCTGCCTCTCGGCGCAGGAGCGCAAGCAGCTCTCGGCCCTGCTCGGCAAGATCGAGCAGAGTCTCGATCTGATCCAGACCAGCAAAGAGGCGGATGCGAAGCAGGCGTATTAGGGTGCTGGCTGGCAAACGGGCTGCGCTCAAGGGCTGAAGCGTGTGGCGTCTAAACGAGACCACAGAGCGCGCGGCCCTCAACGCTGTTCAATCACTTCACGCCATCATTCCGCGGCTCTTCGTCGATGGCTCGATCGGAGACCCGAGCCTGGACGTCACAGTCTTCCGGCGTGATCGAGACACTCGCCGCGCCGGCTTCCTCCTTCGCTGATAGCGACGGTGATGGGGGTCGATGTTCGGCGCGGTTGCCGCGGAAACGGCGATGTAGTTTCTCACCCTGGTCGAAAATGATGTTGAGCAGCCAACCTGCGATCGGTCGCGCGATTGCACGAAACGGCCTGGCAATGATGAAACCGCCTTTGACATTCTCGATCGGGAAAGCCAATGCGTTGACCAGAGTGTCGGCGGTGACGTACCGATAATTTTCTGCCAGATGCTCGCTGTTCATCAGCATCTGGATGGCAGGCTTGTCGTTCTCACCGTCGACCAGGATCATCGAGGAAAATTTGTCGTCCGAACCGGTCAGTGCATTGGCCTCAGCCGTTGTGACGGGATGCAGGCGCACGACGCCAGCTTCGGTTTGCTGGCGGTAGTGCACGGCCAGCGTAAGCTCGCCCATCTGCACCGCGACCAGCAGCGTACCGAGATAATCGGCATTAGGCTGTGGCTTCTCGAAACTGACGCCAGGGACCATTTCGATGATATCGAGAATGCGGCCTAGATCAGCGGCGGCCGCGGCGCGGCCGGCGAGACTGGCGGCCAGGTCGGCAATTGCCCTGGAAGCTTTCGAGAAATGCCCGCTGGCGCCTTTCATGGCGTTGGCAGCAAGGTTTTTGAGTTTTGAAAGCACGCCGAACACCGTTGTGAATGTCAGGCACAACCTAGAAATGACGGATGAATACGTCAATCGGCGTGCACGATCGCGCATCCCGGGTCGATGCTTTACATCGTCCCGAGCGACGAAAGTCGCTACCCTCACTTGCCGAAACCGACTTCGCCGCCGTCACCACGAGGGACGGACCGGGTCAGGCACGGCCGCGACGGCGCGGGGTCGGCGTGAGGCCGGGAAGGGCGGGTGACCACATTTGTCTCCAAAGTGACGATATCGTCATTCCGCAAACGACCGCGTCGGCGGCAGATGCAGCGCCCAGGCATCGACCTCATCGCTGGCGCGCGGATAGATCTCGGTCACGATCGGATCGTGGCCGGGGATGAACCTGTCGGGATGGCCGGCGAGGCGCTCGATCGTGTCCCAGCCTTGCGCCATGTCGCCGACATTATAAACGATCGGGAACGGGCTCTTGCGCTGCAGATTGGCGTAATAATGCGCGGCATCGGAGGCCAGCACCACGGCGCCGCGCGCGGTCTCGACCTTCACCACCTGCAAGCCGTCGGAATGGCCGCCGACGCGGTGCACGGTCACGCCGGGAGCAACCTCGCCATCGCCGGAATAGAAGGTGACGCGCTCGCCATAGACGTGGCGCACCATCAGCGTCACATGCTCGACCGAGAACGGATGGCGCAGCAGGCCGTTGCACATGCAGCGTCCGGTCGCGTAGGCCATCTCGCGCTCCTGCAGATGGAAGCGCGCGTTGGGAAAGCGGTCGAGATTGCCGGCATGGTCGTAATGCAGATGTGTCACGATGACGTCACGAATGGCTGACGCCGCGACGCCGAAACGCTCCAGCGCATCGACGGGATTGAGCGTGAGCTTGCGCGCCCGCGCGCTCGCCTCCTCGGCGTTGAAGCCGGTATCGACCAGAATGTCGCGGCCGTGCCCTCGAATCAGCCAGACGAAATAATCGAGGTCCTGCGCCGCGCTGTCATGCGGGTCGGGCAGGAGGAAGTTCATGTGGGGGGTGCGCGGCGACATCGTCGCATAGCGCAGGGCGTAGATCTCGTAGACGTTTCCCATGGGCTCGCTTTTTTTAGAGTTGGATCTTGGACGATCGCGCACACCAAGCCACCACCGGCAGGAAAGGTCAAACCCGAAGGCGAGGCTGCAATGTGAGATCGATCACGTCTTCACCCGCCCTGGCTGCGCTAAGGTCCGCCGACAGCATCGAGGTACCGAGGACCGTCATGACAACACCATCCATTCCTCTCGCGGCATGCCCATCCGCTGCGGTCCATCATCGGGATAAGGTCGAATCTCCAAGCGGTTGACGCCCTCCGTCCCCGGTTTGATAATGAGGTAAGCGTAAGTTAAGGTCGCCGCGGCGCAAGCTGGAACGGCGCCTTTTGGCTGGACCGCGCTGATTATGAAAATTCGCTTCTTTTTTCTTCTGCCCTTGCTGATCTCGCTCGTCCCGACGGCCCCCTCGCTTGCGGCCGGCGACCGTTTTGCGCTGGTCATCGGCAACGCCAAATATCCGGATGCGGATGCCCCGCTGAAGGAACCGATCAACGATGCGCGCGCCGTCGCCGACGAGCTCAAGCGCGACGGTTTTTCGGTCGAGCTCGGCGAGAATCTGACCGGCGACGCCATGCGCCGCGCCTTCGACAAGCTCTACGGCAAGATCAAGCCGGGCTCGGTCGCGCTGGTGTTCTTCTCGGGTTTCGGCATCCAGTCCGCGCGCCAGAGCTACCTGCTGCCGGTGGATGCGCAGATCTGGACCGAGTCCGACGTGCGCCGCGATGGTTTCAGCCTCGAGACGGTCCTCGGCGAGCTCAACACCCGCGGCGCCGGCGTCAAGATCGCGCTGGTCGATGCGTCCAGGCGCAACCCGTTCGAGCGCCGGTTCCGCAGCTTCTCAGCGGGCCTGACCCCGGTGATCGCCCCGAACGGCACGCTGGTGATGTACTCGGCGGCGCTGGCCTCGGTGGTCTCGGACGCCGGCGGCGACCGCAGCCTGTTCGTCCAGGAGCTGCTGAAGGAAATCCGCGTTCCCGACCTGATGGCCGAGGAGACGCTGAACCGCACCAAGATGGGCGTCACCCGCGCCTCGCGCGGCGAGCAGGTGCCGTGGATTTCCTCGTCATTGGCCGAAGATTTCTCGTTCATTCCGGGCGCCGGCGGATCGCGTCCGGCAACGCCGCCGCCCGCGCCTCCCGCTGCGCCGGCCGTCGTCGCCAACAACCCGCCGGCCGCCCCTCCCGCACCGCCGACAC